>JAWOHX010000043.1:0-13333 GCA_046484975.1 Clostridia bacterium | reverse complement strand
GAGGCGGCTTCCAAACAGTTTCCTCTTTTCCTGGTCCCCGGCCAAGTCCAGGATATGCCCGACAAGGGACTGGACGTCCTTCGGTTTCAGAAGATAGCCGTTCACATTGTGCTTGATAAGGTCCGGGATGCCTCCTACAGCCGTGGAAATGGTGGCTTTCCGGAACAGGGCCCCTTCCAGGAGGCTGTAGGGAAGGCCTTCGCTGATGGAAGTAAGAACACTGATGTCGATGACACTCATGAGTTCGTATGGGTCCTTCAGCCATCCCAGGAAATAGCAGGTGTCCTGGAGGCGGTATTTTTTAACCAGGGCATCCAGTTTTCTGTAGTCTTCGCCCTCTCCACCGATGAGAAACTTCACTTTCTTGTTCTGTGTCTTCACCAGCCTTGCAGCCTCGATGAGGGTGTCGATGCTTTTCACCGGATAGAGGCGGGCGAGGATGCCCACGAGGATCATATTCTCCTCGAAAGGGATGTGGAATTTCCTGCAAAGGCTTTCCCTTGTATATGTGTTCACGGGCTTTTTGAAATCCATGCCGTTGTGGATGGTGTAGATGCGGTTGGGGTTGAAACCACGGGAAATGAGCATTTTCTTGAAATTCCCCGTCACAGGGACCAGGGCATCCATCCGACGCAGAACAAATGCGTTGGCCAGTCCAAGGGTCACGGTCTTGAAGAGACTATGGATATAGTCGAGCCTGTAATCACTGTGGAGGGTTGAAATCAATGGGGTTCTTGTTTTGCGCCTGCACAGGTATCCGATGATATTTCCCTTCGCCCCATGACAATGGATGACATCATACCTCTCCTTTTTAATGAGCCGGACGGTCTGCCTGACATCCCGGAAGAAACTTCCGGTTCGGATCACTTCACTGGCGATGCCCATTTTCAAGGCCTCATCTGAAAAGCTCCCGTGACGGTAGGACACGAGGCGAATGTCCATGTCCCGGCTCAGACGGCTGACCAGGGAAAGGACGTGGACCTTTGCCCCTCCGATGTCTCCGCCGCCGATGAGATGAAGTATTTTCATTTTCCCCTCCCCGGACCCTTTGGTTATATTTTAACACATGAAATGCTGGTATAATATATTCGAAACCAAGGAAAAGGGAGAACCCCCCTCATGCATGTGCTCACTTCGTCTTCCCGCCGCGCGCTGGAATCATATTACAGGAAGCTGGCGGACACCCATGCCCGCCGGGAGGAAGCGAGGAGAAAGGAAATCCACAACCTGGAAGAATGGGAAAGCTTCAAAAGGGACAGGCTGGAAAGAATCCGGGAAGCATTCCCCCGGGAAATGCAACAAAAAAACAGGACCATTGACGTAAAGGTCGTTTCCAGTCATGAATTCCCGGGGTTCCGTGTCGAGAATGTGTACTTTGAGTCCTTCCGGGGCTGGTTCGTGAACGCAACAGTCTATCTGCCCCCGAAAAAGGGCAGGTATCCCGGTATTGTATGCCCCACCGGCCACAGTGCAAAGACCTTCCCCAATTACGTGAGGTCCAATCAGATTCTGGCGAAAAACGGATTCATCACCGTTTCCTTTGACCCGCCGGGGATGAAAGGGGAGCACCAGGGCGGGAACGACCATTTTGACGATGGAGCCCTTGGGTTTTTATCCGGCTTCTGGTCCAATGCCTTTTTCGTCTATGATGCCATACGTTGCCTGGACTACCTGGAGACCAGGAAGGATGTGTGCACGGAAAACGGGTTCGGAATCACAGGGGTATCCGGAGGTGGCCATACCTCCCTGTATGCATCCCTTTTGGATGATCGCATCACCGCCCTTGCCCCGGTCTGCTGCATTTCAGACAACAGAAAAGTGACATTCAAGGATTTTTACACCTTGTGTCCAGAAACCCTGGCCCCTGGTTTTCTCCGGGAAGGCCTGGACAACAAGGCTTTCATCGAGCTCAGCGCCCCGAAGCCCTGCCTGGTGGTGGCGGGCAGGCAGGACGAGGTATTCGACCATAAGCTGGCGGAGAAAACCATTGGGAAAGCGAAGAGGGCATACGGGTTCTATGGCCGTAAAGACCATCTCGGATTTTTCCTGGATGAAGAGGCCGGCCATGAATACAACGCGAAAATGGCGTCAAGGGTTGCGGAGTTTTTCAACCTTCACCTGAAAAAAACCGCCCTGGCAGGAAAAGAGGGGGAACCGCTTTTCTTTCCACCATCCAAATCCCTCCTTTGCCATCCACCGGACACAGCTTCCATGTTTTCCGTAAACCTGGAAAAATTGCAAAACATCCCCACGGTCCCGGATCCTGAAAAGCTGGTGGAAACATTCTGCTTGACCAAGGAGGACCTTCATGTATTTGACTTCCATAAGGAGATCCGCTGGGTACACAGCCTGACAAAAAGGGTGTATGGATACCCGGACGGCTACAAGGTCCCCGCATTGGTCCTGGAAAGGGTTTCCGAGCCCTCGAAGGAACTTCTGGTTTTTTGTGATGACAAGGGAAAATGGAGCGGACTGGAGAACAACGGTTTCCTGACCAGGGCTGCCGGGTTTCTGTCAAGGGAGCAAATGACAGGAGAAAAGACCGTCATCAGTCTGGACTTGTCCGGCTTTGGGGAACTGGAGCCCGAACCTTCGGCATACGATTTGGCGGACTGGAACAAGAAGGCCAGGGTCCTTTCCTACGCTTCCATCCTACTGGGAGACAGTATCCTGGGGAAACGGGCCAGGGAGCTCTACGCCATCCTGGCGCATGCCCGGGACAAGGAGGGCCATGGGAAAATGACCGTGGGAGGCAGGGGGAAGGCAGCCCTGGCAGTCCTGGTGGCATGTTTTGTCCACGGGGACATTGACGAAGTGGTACTGATGGACATGCCGGTTGGTTTTGCTTCTGTGGCGGCTCATGTGCCCAGCATATATCTGCCGGACATCGTTTTCCACGATGCCCCGGGCACCTTTGACATTCCCGCTCTTGTAAACGGGATAAAAAACGTGGTATTGGTCAATCCCCGGCTGGGAAGCGGAGAACATGCCTCTTTGCATGATTGCAGCGGGTTTGCCCCCCACTGCCGGATTCTGCGCTGCGGTGAAAAGGAATATGATTTTTTGAAATAGATTTGCTATAATATTCCTGAGGGGGAAACCACAATGGCCAAGCTATACTTCAGATATGCGGTGATGAACGCAGGCAAGTCCACGCAACTTCTTCAGATTGCCCATGACTATGAGATGAACAACCACAGGAAAGTCCTCGCCGTCAAGCCGGAAAGCGACACAAAGGCCGACCGTTGCATCGAGACCAGGATCGGCAAAGATGACTTGAAAAGAAAATGTGACTTTCTGGTCAAAAAGGAAAAGGGTTGGCTCTATAAAAAAATCCGGGAATATGAAGGGATTGAGATCGTTCTGGTGGACGAGGCCCAGTTTTTGAGCAAGGAAAATGTCTGGGACCTGGTGAAGACGGTTGTACATCTGGAGATCCCGGTCATCTGTTTCGGGCTGAAGTGCGATTTCCGGGGGGAGCCTTTCGAAGGGAGCACCTATCTTTTTGCTTTGGCTCAGGACATTGAGGAAGTCACCACCCGGGCCATCTGCAAAAGAAGCAAAAAGCCCGTGAAGGCAACGGTGAACATGCGCATTATCAACGGGAAGCCGGTGTTTTCAGGTGAACAGGTGGGCATCGAGGGGAAAGACAACCTCACCTATGAGCCGGTGAGCCTCAAGGAATTCGTCAATTTGTATGACGCGGACGACCGTTTTTCAAAAGAATAATAAAAATAAAAGGGGTATGACATGTTTGATTCAACAATGAATGAAATCCACAGGCTATCTGACGAGGAGACGTTTTCCATCTGCGCAGAGAACCCGGACGGTTCCAAAGGAGGAGGGGCAAAGGAAATACCCCTGCCCAACAGCGCTTCAGGAGAGCTGGGCAAGGGATGGAAGGTACGTCCCTGTATCTCCATCGACCCCGGGCAGACCAAAACTCTGGCGGAAATTTCCGGGAGCGGCATCATCCGCCACATATGGATGACCGCCGACAACCGGCTGTACCGGGCCGGAATCCTCCGGATCTATTGGGATGGCGAGGAGAAACCTTCTGTGGAGGTCCCCATGGCGGATTTTTTCGCCCTGGGGCACGGAAAGACATATCCTGTGAATTCCCTTCCGGTTTCCGTGAATCCGAACGGAGGAATGAACTGCTACTGGCCCATGCCCTTTCGAAAAAGCTGCAGAATCACCATGACCAACGACCATCATGAACCCATCCGGGGATTTTTCTTCCAGATTACCGGATCAAAAACAGAAGTCGGTGAGGACAGCGCATATTTTCATGCCAGCTGGAGACGATCCATGACCACCCGGGAATGTCCGGAGCATGTTATCGTGGATGGCATTCGTGGGAGGGGCCAATATGTGGGGACCTTTTTGAGCTGGATGCAGTATTCGGACTGTTGGTGGGGAGAAGGGGAAGTGAAATTCTATATGGACGGGGACACAGAGCATCCCACCATCTGCGGCACGGGAACAGAAGACTATTTCGGGGGCGCCTGGAATTTCGGGGGGGATTATACCAAGACCTTCGGGGAAACCTACTCCACCCCATTCCTGGGCTTTCCTTTCAGCGAGAAAGAATACGGGAAGGTTCCGAAACACGCCTTGTACCGGTGGCACATCATGGATCCCATCCGGTTTAGGGAAAATTTGAAAGTCACCGTGCAGGCACTGGGATGGTGGCCCAACGGAAAATACCAGCCATTAACTGAGGACATCGCCTCAGTGGCCTACTGGTACCAGACGGAACCGCACCGGCCACAGGCCGAAATGCCCCCCATGAATGAACGGTGGCCAAGATAGGAGGAATCATGCTGCAAGCCATACAGGTCATCCTGCTGTTTGCCATACCTGTGGGGATCATGATGGTTTCCAAAAAGGTGAGGTTCCTGCAGACACTGAGCCCCATTCTGTTGTGCTATGCCATTGGTATTTTATGGGGCAACCTGAAATTCCTGCCCCTGGACAGGGGGCTTTCCATGACACTTTCAGAAGTGGCCGTACCCATCGCCATTCCCCTGATCCTGTTTTCCGCCAATTTCAGGAAATTTCTCCACAGCGCCAAAGCCATTGTCATCTCTTTTTTCCTGATCATTCTTTCCGCCATTGTCAGTTCCACGGCGGCTGGACTGATCTTCAGGGGAGTGGTGGAGGAATATGCCAAGATAGGCGGAATGCTGGTAGGGGTTTATACGGGGGGAACCCCCAACCTGATGGCCATTGGCATGGGGCTGCAGGTGAAGCCTGAGACCTTGATTCTGGTCAATGCCTGCGATGCCATCCTGGGAGGGCTTTTTTTCCTTTTTATCATCAGCGGTTTGAAACCGCTTCTTTCGAAATTCCTCAAGCCATATAGAAAGGGACCGGCAAAACCGGAGGATCAACAGCGGGGCAAGAACACTTTTTCCCTCCTGTCCGGAAAGCAAAAGAAAAAAGCCATTTTGGGAATCGTTATTGCCGTACTGATTTGCATCGGTGTGCTGGGGCTGGCTGTGGGCTTGTCCCTGCTGGTCACCGGCAGGCTGGATACCGCCATCATCATGCTGATTGTCACAACCGTCGGCGTTGTGGGATCGTTCCTTGGGCCAATCAAGAAAATAAGGTATACCTATGAAGCCGGGCAATATGCCATTTTTGTATTTTCCATAGCGTTGGGAACCCTGGTGGACATTGAGACCATGCTCACCACCACCCCTGTGGTCCTGGGCTTTACGGCGGTGGCCATGTTCGGGGCGCTGATTCTGCATCTGAGTCTTGCGAAACTGCTAAAGATAGACGTTGACACAGCCATCATCACCTCATCGGCAGGCATATACGGACCGGCTTTCATTGGTCCCATTGCCGACGCACTGAAAAACAGGGACATGATCGTGCCGGGGTTGACCTGCGGCCTGGTGGGGTATGCCGTCGGGAATTATCTCGGGTATTTCGTCTACCAGATGCTGAGCCTGTTATAGGAGAACGATGCCGTTCTGCATGCATTCCTCTGACATATCATCTGGCCATATGCTGGATTGCACTTCCCCGATGTGGGCTTTCTGCAAGAGGAACTGGCAGATTCTGGACTGACCGATGCCGCCTCCCATGGTCAGGGGATAGACATCCCTTAGAACAGACTGGTGATATGGGAATGCAAGCCTTTCAAGGCAGTTTCTCTCCAGGCATTGTTTCTCAAGGGAAGGGGAATCAACCCGGATTCCCATGGAAGATACTTCAAAGGACCTCCTGAGGACCGGACTCCAAAAAACAATGTCGCCGTTGAGCTCCCAGTCATCATAATCCGGTGCCCTGCCGTCATGGATGCTACCATCGGACAGCTTCCCGCCGATGTTGCGGATGAAGACTGCCTTGTGGTCCTGCGTGATTTTGTCCTCCCGTTCCTTTGGGGAACAGGAAGGCCAGACCTGGAGAAGTTCCTCGGTGGAGACAAAGAAAATTTCATCGGGGAGCACAGGGGCAAGGGCGGGAAAAGAGGCATCAAGGAGGTCCTCAACGATTTTAAAGACCCTGAATATTTTCACCACCACATCAGCCAATGTTCTTTCATTTCGTATTTCCCGGGTGATGATGGATTCCCAGTCCCATTGGTCCACGTACAATGAGTGTAGATTGTCCAGCTCCTCATCCTTGCGGATGGCGTTCATGTCGGTATAAAGACCTTCCCCGGGCAGAAAACCGTAGCGGTGAAGGGCCATCCTTTTCCATTTGGCCAGGGAATGGACAATTTCAGCCATGGCGCCCCCCATATGGGTGACGGGAAAAGAAACGGGGGTTTCAACGCCGTTGAGATTGTCGTTCAGGCCTGTCTCAGGGCGTACGAACAGAGGCGCGGAAACCCTGGTGAGGTTGAGTTTGGTTGCCAAATGCGCCTCAAAAAGGTCCTTGCAGGACTTGATGGCGATTTCGGTCTCCTTCAGGCTCATGTTCGGCCGATATCCTCCGGGGATGACGAGATTGTTGTTGTTTTTCATTCCTCAATCCTTGCTTTCCTTGTGTTGATTTCCCGGAAGATTTCCGGATCAAACTTATGTTTCCTGTCATACGTGTACAGACCGTTGGCCTCCTGTTCCACGTCCGTCAGCTGGGTATAGCAGAAGGCACAGACCATGGGATGGTCCAAAAGGGTATGGGTGAGCCTTCTGTACCTGTCAATGAACTCTTCCCCCGTGGCGGGTCCTTTTCCATAGCCCCATCCCCCGGTGGAACCCACCTCCCATTTGATGCCACCGTACTCGCTGACGAAATATGGCTGCCCATCGTAGGATTGCCTGTCAGGGAAGGTGTTGAAAACACTGGAGGCATCTTTCATCCCATGGAAAAGGCCTTGGAAAACCACAGGGTCCTGTTCATAACAGTGAATGTCGAAGACATCGGTGTCCACATGATAATTCCCGCTGGTGTCGATGACCGGACGGGTTGGGTCGTAAGACCTGGTGAAGTGGCAGACGTTTTGCAAGACAGCGTCTTCCTGCCTTTTCCCATCCCTGTCCCAGGTCTCATTGAATGGACACCATCCGACAATGGCGGGATGATTGAAATCCCGTTCCAGAATTTCCGCCCATTCCGGCAGGAATTGTGCAATGGCCCCTGCAGTGGAAATGTCCAGTCCCCAGTTGGCATGTTCTTCCCATATCAGATAGCCCATTTTATCTGCCCAGTAAAGGAACCGGGGTTCGAATATTTTCTGGTGGAGCCTGGCCCCATTGAAACCGAGCCCCAGGGATATGGCGATGTCGTTCCTTAAGGCATCATCAGAAGGGGCCGTATAGATGCCATCGGGATAGAATCCCTGGTCCAGCACCAGCCTTTGGAAAACAGGCTTCCCGTTGAGCAGGATTTTCCCGTCTTCCAGACGGATGTCCCGCAGTCCGAAATAGCTTTTTATCCGGTCGCCTGTGCCCAGCTCCAGTTCAAGGGCGTAAAGATTGGGATCTCCGGGTGCCCAGAGATGGACTTCGGAAAGATTTAGGGTCAGCCGAGCCTTTCGTCCCGGGACAATGCAGGAAGCCTCCCCCACGGGTTCGCTGTTGAAGGAGGCCTGTGCGGTGAATTTCCCGGCGGCTCCTGTCATGTCCGCCTGGATGTGGAGACAGGCGTTTTCCGGATCCGGAAAGAATTTCAGGCTTTTGATATGCGTCGCCGGGACAAGTTCCAACCAGACGGTCTGCCAGATGCCTGTGGTCCGGGTATAAAGGCAGCCATAGGAATGAAACCTGTCACTTTGTTTGCCGGAAGGCTGTTTCCCGGAACGGTTGTCATCCCGGGCATATACAACCAATGTATTTGACTTATCCTTCAGCAGGGGTGAAATGTCGAAACAAAAAGAGGAGTATCCTCCTTTGTGCATGCCTGCGTGTTTCCCATTGACCCAGACAGTGGCCTCATAATCCACGGCGCCGAAATGAAGCAGGACATGGCCGTTGTTCCAGCCTGCTGGAAGATCGAATTCCCGCCTGTACCAGACAGCGGCCATGAAATCCTTGTGGTTGACCCCGGAAAGCTCGCTTTCCGGGCAGAAGGGGACAAGAATGTGGCTGTCCAGCCGGTCCCGTTCATAAAACTTCCTGTCCAATCCGCTCATGGAGGAATCGATTTCAAATTGCCATAACCCGTTCAGGTTCATCCATTGGTCCCTTACCAGCTGAGGACGCGGGTATTCCGGCCGGGGGATATTCATATGCTCCTCCAGGAATTATTTTACGGATATTGTATCATACAATGGAAATCATGGTAAGGAGAGAACGGGTTGTTTCTTTTCAGGAATGCATTGAAGGTGCAGGGAGAGATGGGATATAATGGACGACATGAGGGCCTGAAAGGAACAAGAAACATGAACAGATCATTCCCGGAGACAGGAAACTGGTACAGGGGCAACACCCACTTGCACACAACGAGGTCGGACGGGGTCAAGGATCCTGCAGACGCGGTGGAAGAATACAAGCGCAAGGGTTACGACTTTGTTGTCATTTCGGATCATGTCCGTTATTTTAACAACAGTGAGCTGGATGGGAAGGATTTCCTGGTGGTCCCTGGCGTGGAACTCCATGTGGAGCGGGAAAATGAAGGCATCCTTGAGACGCACCATGTCACCGGGATGTATTCGGGAGAAGGGGAACCCTTCGGCCATGACCATGTTTTTTCCCCGGGCATATACGACGGGAAGGATACTACCCCTGTACAGAACATGATCGATACATTGAAGGCACAATCGAATTTTGTGATTTACGCCCATCCTGACTGGTCCAGGACCACACCGGAAACAATGGGAAGACTAAAGGGGTTGGATGCCATGGAAGTGTGGAACCACCAGTGTGATTTCTGTTGTGGCAACGGAGACGGGACAATGTTCTGGGACATCCTCCTGCGGAAAGGAATGCGATTGTGGGGTGTTGCCGCCGACGACAGGCATATCCACGATGAAAGGGGATTGGGAGGGTTCATCATGGTCAAGGCCCCGGAATTATCAGTGAAGGAAATCGTCCGTGCCATGAAGGCGGGCAGCTTCTATAGTTCCAACGGCCCGGAAATCCACGATTTTCATGTGGATGGGGGAGTTGCCTACGCCCAAGGCTCCCCGGTGAGGAAAGTCACATTTTTCACGGACGGGCACAGCTCCTCGACAAACGGAAAAACAGAAAATCACACCGTGGACAGGGGGACATTCCGTTTGTCCGGCAAAGAAAAGTTCGTCCGAGTGGAGTTCATGGACCATACCGGGAAAAGGGCATGGTCAAATCCGCTGTACCTATAGGATGCCGTCCAGCCCCAGTTCTTTTGCGACGGGCTTCATTCCCTCTATGGTTTCACGGACAAGGTCATCGATTTCCATGGACAGCATCCGGGCGCCATTTTCGATGACTTCTCGATTCACGCCGGCAGCAAAGCTTTTCTGCTTCCATTTTTTCATGACGGATTTGACCTCAAGCTGATGGATGGATTTGTCCGGCCTCATCAGAACGGTGGCCGTGATCAAACCCGTCAGTTCGTCTGTGGCATACAGGACCTTCTCCATGGGCGCCTCGGGAAGAACCTCGGTGCAAAGTCCGTAGCCATGGCTCATGACGGCATGGATGTATTCTGCAGGCCAATGGTTTTCCACTAGGATCTCAAGGGTTTTTCTGCAATGATCATCCGGATACATTCCGTAATCAAGATCATGGATCAGGCCGATGTTCCCCCATTTTTCCAGATCTGCTTCCCCAAGGAGCTTTGCAAAATGGATCATGACACTCTCCACGGCCAGAGCGTGCCTGACCAGGGACTCATTGCTGTTGTACTCCCTGAGCAGCGCAAAGGTTTTTTCCCGGTTTGGAATGGAATTCATGGATTTTCCTCCTCTGTCTCTTCCTGACTGTGTTTTATATTATAGCAACAGAGACACAGAAAAGAAAGACAGGGAAGGATCCTTGTCCATGCACGACAAAACCACCCTGGAATATGGTATCATGGTATCCATGAAGAATGTTGTGGTCATGGGTATTGCAGGAGGAACCGGATCCGGTAAAACGACTCTTGCCCTCGGGGTGAAAAACGCGCTGGGGGATAAGGCTGTCCTGTTGTCCCATGATTTTTATTATCTGAAGAACCAGCACATGTCATATGAGGAAAGGTGCATGCAAAATTATGACCATCCTACTTCCCTGGAGACGGACCTTCTGATTCGTCACATTGAAGAACTAAAAAAAGGAAACGCCATCCAGCGACCTGTTTATTCTTTCATCACCCACACGCGACTGGACGAGACAGTGGAGGTCCTTCCCACCCGGGTCGTCCTCATTGAGGGAGTGCTCTTGCTCGAGAACAGCTGTCTCAGGGAATTGATGGACATCAAGGTCTTCGTAGACACCGATCCCGATGTCCGGCTCATCCGTAGAATACTGAGAGACGTCAAAGAACGGGGAAGGAGTCTGGACTCAGTCCTGGAGCAGTATACAAACACGGTGAAACCCATGCATGACACATTTTGCGAACCCAGCAAGAAACACGCGGATTTCATCATCCCTGAAGGGGGATACAACCAGGTGGTGCTCCATATGATCATCGAAAGGCTCAAGACCTTCCTCTGAGCCTTTCGTGAATGTAATACAGTCATAAAAAAACAAGGGCCATGGCCCTTGTTTTCCTGTCCGGGGACTCATTCCACCGCAAGGGTGAATCCCCCGGATACGGTATTGACACGCAAGGATGAAGCGCTTGCATTGTCCCCGGCCTCCATCCTGGTGTAGGTCCTCCTTGCCTCGATGAGGTTGACCTGTCCCCTGGAGGTGAACCTTCCGGTGGTGGTGCTGAACTCAACCAATGCTCCTCTGTCCTTTGGAAGCAGAATCTCCACCCTGCCACTTACAGTGTTGACCCTGCCTGACGATATGCCATCAATCAGGCGGGCTTCCACCCTGCCGGAGACAGTGGTGATGAAAAGATCGCTTGCAGATCCGTCGAAAATGACAGCACCCGAAGTGGAATTCAACGAAACTTCCGGAAAAACGACTTGTTGTGCGGTAACTCTTCCGGAAACTGTAGAGGTGGTCCATTTGTCGGCTGTGGTGCCGGACACAGCGATGCTTCCGGAGATCGTATTGGTCTTCAAATGGGTGAACTTATGCTCGTCGAGACGGATGGATCCGCTGACAGAGGATAAAACCAGCCCCCGGTCATAACCCTTTGGCAAATAAAGGGTGAGTTTCACATCAGACCGGAGAATGCGGGAACCCGTCACAGGATACCGCACGGAAAAGGATGCCGTGTCTTCGGTGTGGTTCACGACCAGCTCCGGGCTTTCTCCCCGTAGGGTTAAGGTTCCTTTGAGGGTGGCCTGGGGATAATCGTTTTCCCATTCCACCACCGTGATGCTGTCGCTCACGCTGGACAGGCTGATTTCCTGGTATGACGCCGTAGGGGCGGTGGCCTGCTGGTCGATGGTGACGGTCTCAGCCCTCCATGCGAAAAGCATGGGGACATTGAAGACCGTGTTCAGGCTTCCTGCCACGGCAATGAATATTCCGGCAGCGCCCAGGCAGAGGACCGCGATGATGACCAATGCAATAATAAAACCTTTCATTTTTTTAACCTTCCTTTATGATATTGATATTTGCCTTCAGGTATTTCAATAAGCCTGAAAACATGATTTTCGTGAGAAATGCCGAGCCGATGAGAAGCAGGGACCCGACAGCCATGAGACCGACACCTCCGAAAAAGCCAACCAGGAACATGAACCCGGAAGCACCGGTGAAAGGTGCAACAAAACCACCGATTACTGCGACAATACCGGTGATGAAGATGGCCGCCGAAACACTGAAAAGGACGACCAGGATGGTCATGAGCATGATGAAAACCGGCAATCCGACCACCAGGTTGAAAAATCCTAGGCTTAAGGCGGCGACGATGGCTTTGAAGATGCTTTTCGCCGAAGGGTTTTTCTGGGCTTTCTTCACCAGCATCGATGCGGTATAGGCCCTTGCGATCTTTGAGGGGTCCCCAAGGGCATCGCAGATTTCCTTCTCGGTACGGCCTTCGGAAAGACCCATCTGGAAATGCTCCTCATAATCCGCCAGGATCTCTCTTTTCTCCGACCCATGGACCTTCAAATTCCGTTCCAGAACAGATAAGAATTCATGCCTGTTCATTGTGTAGTTCCTCCTCCAATAAGTGATTGACTCCTTGTGCAAAGCTTGTCCATTCCTCTTTCAGCACCCGGAACGTTTCCAGCCCTTTTGCTGACAGGGCATAATATTTTCTGGGTGGGCCTTCTGAAGACTCCTCCAGATAGGAAGCGACATATCCGTCGTCCCTTAACCGCTTTAAAAGAGGATAGATGGTTCCTTCCGATATCATGATGTTTTTGGAGATCTTATTTACCAGCTCATAGCCATAGCAGTTCTTCGCTGCCAGAATGGCCAGAACGCACAATTCGAGAACCCCTTTCTTAAATTGAATATTCATTTCTGTAGCCTCCTTTGCCGGGTACCTTGCATAAGCCGGTACAACACATTATATGGAAGCTTGCATAAAAAGTCAATAGGAAAATTAAATATTTTTTGACAAAAGAACAAGGGATTTATGGTAAATTATATGTGAGACGAACAAGGGGAAAAACATGGAGCTGGACAAACTGGCCAAACAGGACTATATGTGCAGCTGTGGGAAAAGGCACCAGCTGGACATCCAGGAGATTGCACTGGATAAAAATTGCCTGGGCAAGGCCTCATCCTTTGCCTTGGGAAAAACAAAAGCCCATGCAATGGTCCTGTGCGATGAGAACACCAGAAAGATTGCCGGGGAAGATTTCAAGGAAAAGATGTCATGCGTGGCGAAGACATCCCTC
>JAWOHX010000040.1:0-18845 GCA_046484975.1 Clostridia bacterium | reverse complement strand
TCCAGGCTGGTGAAGCAGGTGGTGTTGAACTCGATGGCAGTCCGTCTGAGCTGAAATCCGAAACGATCCGGATTTTTCCCGCGGGTGGGGGTGTTGACGACCATGTCGATGCTTCCGTCCTTGATATTTCCCAGGATTTCCTCCTGCCCCAACGTTTCAGCTGGGATGCCGTTTTCCCGCAGGAAAGTGCCTGTGCCCGGTGTTGCATAAAGCCGGTATTTCTTGCCGCTGAGCAGGCGGGCCGTCTTCAGGCATTGGTCCTTGTCCCGGTCGGTGATACTGAAGAGGATGTTGCCTTCCGCGGGTATTTTCAGGCCGGAAGCGACCAGGGCTTTGAACAAGGCTTCATTGACCGTGCGCGCCACGCCCATCACTTCCCCGGTGGATTTCATCTCAGGTCCCAGGAATGTGTCCAGGGTGGTGATCTTCGGGAACGAGAAGACCGGCACTTTTACGGCGGTGAACAGGGTCTGTCGGACAAGCCCATTTTCATACCCCAGTTCCCGGAGTGTCTGTCCCATGATCAGCCTGGTGGCCAGGTTCACCATGGGAATGCCAGTGATTTTACTTAAGACCGGTACAGTCCTGGACGCACGCGGGTTGACCTCGATGACAAATACTTTGTTGTTGTCGTCCATGACGAACTGGATATTGAACAATCCAACGATTTGGAGTTCCTTTGCAAGTCTTTCGGTATATTCCACCACCGTGTCCCGGGTCTTGTCATCCAGGCTGAACGGGGGATATACTGCGATGCTGTCCCCGGAATGAACCCCGGCTTTTTCCACGTGTTCCATGATGCCGGGGATGACCACATCCTGCCCGTCTGAGATTCCATCAACCTCAAACTCCTTGCCGATGATGTATTTGTCGATGAGCACCGGGTGTTCGGAAGAGATGTCCACTGCCGCCGTCATGTATTCCACCAGAGTCATGTCTTCATATATCACTTCCATGGCCCTGCCGCCAAGGACATAGGAGGGACGCACCAGCACTGGATAACCGATTTCCTGCGCAATTCTGATGGCATGGTCCACAGAGAATGCCGTCTTGCCTTCCGGGATTGGTATGCCCAAGCGTGTCAGGAAATTGTAGAAACTGTCCCGGTTTTCCGACATGTCAATATTCGCAAGACTTGTCCCGAGGATTTTCACCCCCGCTTCATGCAGTGATGCGGCCAGGTTGATGGATGTCTGCCCGCCAAACTGGACAATGACACCCATGGGTTTCTCTGTCTCGATGATATCCAGTACGCCTTCTTTGGTGAGGGGCTCGAAATACAGCTTGTCGGATATGTCGAAATCGGTACTCACGGTCTCGGGGTTGTTGTTGATGATGATGGACTCGATACCCAGCTCCCGGAGAGCCTCCACGGAATGGACGCTGCAGTAGTCGAATTCAATCCCCTGGCCAATCCTAATGGGTCCGGACCCGATGACAAGGACCTTGGGATTGTTGGTGACGACAGTGTCGGTTTTTTCTTCATATGTGGAATAGTAGTAGGGGGTTTTGGCCTCGAATTCCCCTGCACAGGTATCCACGAGCTTGTATACGGGTTTGATGGGATATTTTTCCCGCAGGTCCAGAATGGTTTTCAGGGGGACATTCACAAGGTTGGCGATATAGGAGTCGCCGAAGCCCGTCTTTTTTGCTTTCAGGTACAGGGAATAATCCAGCCATGCAATGCCTGCGTTCCGGACTTCCTCTGCCACACGCACGATGTTCTGGAGTTTTTTCAGGAAAAACATGTCGATCCGGGTGATTCGGTGGATGGTTTCCGGGGAGATGTTTTTCTGCAGGAGCTTGAATATGACGAAAATGCTCTCGTCCTTCGGTTCCCTGATGTACTCCAGCAATTCCTCCGTGCTTTTATTGTCGAACAGGGCAAGACCCAGTTGATAATTGAGTTTGATGTCAAGGGAATCGATGGCCTTCAGCAGGGATTCCTCGAAGGTCCGGCCCATGGCCATGACTTCCCCCGTGGCTTTCATCTGAGTCCCGATCCGCCTGTCGGCGGAATTGAATTTGTCGAAAGGCCACCGGGGTACTTTCGTGACCACATAATCCAGGCTGGGTTCGAAACAGGCCGAGGTGGTTCCGGTGACGGAATTCTCGATTTCATCAAGATTCAACCCGATGGCGATTTTCGCTGCGACCCTGGCGATGGGATAACCCGTGGCCTTGGAGGCCAGGGCGGAAGATCTGCTGACCCTTGGGTTGACTTCGATGACGATGTATTCAAAGCTCTCAGGATCCAGGGCGAACTGGATGTTGCACCCTCCCTTGATGTCGAGTGCCCGGATGATTTTGATGGAAGCGGTCCTGAGCATCTGGTATTCCACGTCGGAAAGGGTCTGGCTCGGGGCAACCACGATGCTGTCGCCGGTATGGATGCCAACGGGATCCACATTCTCCATGTTGCAGATGACGATGCAGTTGTCGTTTCCATCCCGCATGACCTCATATTCAATCTCCTTCCAGCCCGAGACGCATTGCTCCAACAGGACCTGTTTGATCAGCGAGAGCTTGAGGCCTTTCCCACAGATATACTTCAGCTCCTCCAGGTTTTTGGCAATCCCTCCGCCGCTGCCTCCCAAGGTGTAGGCAGGACGCACCACAACGGGAAATCCCACCTCGCCGGTGAATTCAAAGGCATGCTCCATTCTGGTGACGATCTTTGAGACGGCCACCTTCTCTCCGATGGAGACCATAGTGTCCTTGAACAGCTCCCTGTCCTCCGCTTTTTTGATGGATTGCAGTGATGTCCCCAGCAGTTCAATCCCGAGGGTATCCAGGATTCCGTCTTCCGAGAGCTCAATGGCCATGTTCAGGCCAGTCTGTCCTCCCAGGGAGGCCAATAGACCGTCAGGTTTCTCTATTGACAGGATATCCTTTACATAATCAAGGGTGATGGGCTCGATATAGATACGATCGGCACTTTCCATGTCTGTCATGATGGTGGCCGGGTTGCTGTTGATCAGGACAACCTCAATGCCTTCCTCCCGCAACGACCGGCAGGCCTGGGTTCCCGAATAATCGAATTCCGCCGCTTGCCCGATGATGATGGGCCCCGAACCTATGACCAGTACTTTTTGGATGTCTTTTCTTTTCGGCATCAGTTTATCCTTTCTGCATGAGACTGATGAAGTCATCAAATATATAGCCGGAATCCAGTGAGCCGGGAGAGGCTTCTGGATGGTACTGCACACTCATAACCGGGTTTTTCCGGTGGAAAAAACCTTCCACGGTGTGATCGTTGATGTTGACATGGGTGATTTCCACATCCGGGCTGACATGCTCAAAGCTGACGGCATAATTATGGTTCTGGCAGGTGATGTAGCATTTTCCCGCATGGATGTCCTTGACCGCATGGTTTCCGCCATGATGACCGAATTTGAGCTTGAAGATCTCCATGCCCATGGCCAGGGCCAGTAGTTGGTGACCCAGGCATATGCCCAGTACTGGCAAGCCGCTTTCGATGATTTTTCTGGTCTTCGGAAGCAGGGACTCCAGTGCCCGGGGATCCCCGGGGCCGTTGGAAAGGATGATTCCTGCAGGATGGGACTCCATGATTGTCTCAAATGGGGTGTCGTAGGGGAATACGAAGATCTCGCAGTCCCTCTTTTCCAAAGAACGAAGGATGCTGTACTTTACGCCCAGATCCAGGACAGCAACCCTTTTCCCGTTGCCTTTGATATGCATCGGTGTCGCAAGGCTGACTTCCCCGACCAAGTTTCGTTTGCCAATGTGATGGTCCTCTATTTTTTTTAATAAAAGATCGATATTGCCGCAACGCGTGGAAATGACACCCATCATACTGCCTTTTTTCCGGATGTGCTGGGTCAGTGCCCGTGTGTCGATCCCCTTGATGCCGATGATGTGGTTGTCACTGAAATACTGCTCCGGGGAAATGCTTGCCCGGAAGTTGCTGTGGAATTCGCACAGTTCCTTGACGATGAACCCTTCCACATGGGTTTTGTAGGACTCCGTGTCAATGTCGTTCATTCCGTAGTTGCCGATCAACGGATAGGTCATACACACCATCTGTCCTTTGTAGGAGGGATCCGTGGTGATTTCCTGATAACCGGTCATGGAGGTGTTGAACACGACTTCCCCGAAGGCTTCGCCACCGGATCCGAAATTTTCCCCTGAAAAGAATGTGCCGTCTTCCAGCACAAGGACTGCCTTACCCATTGCGTTCTCCTTCCCCTGCTTCTGTGAAGGCATGAACAAAGGCTTCAGCCAAGCGGTCGATGTCCTCCCGGCCTACGATGAGGGGAGGCAGCAGACGGAGGATGTTGTCCCTGACATTCCCGATGAGGAACCCCTTCCGGTGCATTGCCTGTCTGATTTCCTTGGCGATTCCTTTCTCAAGCTGAATGCCGATCATCAGCCCCATTCCCCTGATCTCCGTGATGACAGGAAACCGGAAGGCCAGGTCTTTCAACTTCCCGATGAGGTAACTGCCCATGACCCGGCTGTTCTCCACCAGGTTCTCCTGACGGAAGGCTTCAAAAACCGCAAGTCCGGCTGCGCAGGCAAGGGGATTGCCCCCGAAGGTGGAACCATGGTCCCCGGGGGAAAAAGCAAGGGCGAATTTCTCTTTTGCGCACAGTGCCCCGATGGGGAACCCCCCTCCGAGAGCTTTGGCCAGGGTGAAGATGTCGGGCTCCACCCCGTAATGCTCATAGCCGAACATTCTGCCGGTGCGGCCCATGCCGCATTGCACTTCGTCGAAAATCAACACCACATCCTTCTCATCACAGATGGAGCGGATGGACTTCATGTATTCCTGTGAGACGGGATTGACACCGCTTTCACCCTGGATGGGTTCCAGCATGATGGCACAGGTGTTCTCATCGATGGCGGCCTCCAGGGCCTGGATGTCATTGATGGGAACGGATCGGAACTTTGGTGTCAGGGGACAGAAGGGCTTCTGATATTTCTCCTGCCCGGTGGCGGCGATGGTGGCCAGGGTCCTCCCGTGGAAGGACTTTTCCAGGGTGATGATCTCGTATCTGTCGGGTTTACCCTGTTTGTTGTGGTAGAGCCTGGAAAGCTTGATGGCCCCTTCATTTGCTTCCGCGCCACTGTTGGAAAAGAACACCTTGTCCGCACAGGACCAGGTGACAATCTCCCGGGCCAGGAGGGCCTGGTTTTCGATGTAGTAGAGGCTGGAGCAGTGGATCAGCTTCCCGGCCTGATCTGTGATGGCTTTTGTCAGTAGAGGATGGGAGTGCCCGAGGGCGCTCACGGCAATCCCGCTGAGGAAGTCGGTGTATACCTCGCCATCGGTGGAGTACAGCTTCATCCCTTTCCCATATTCAAAAGCCACCGGGGTGCGTTCCCCGAAGGTGTTCATGAAATATTCACGGTCGTATTCCTTGATTTGTTCCAGATTCATTTTCAAATGCTCCTTGCCTAAAGTTTTTCGTTGGCGTGATAGGGGACACGCTGCTTTGTAATCATGGTCCCGATGCCTTTGTTGGTGAAAATTTCAAGCAGGATGCAATGGGGGATCCTGCCGTCAATGATATGCGTTCGACCCACACCGTTCTCAATGGCCTTGATGCATCCGAGCACTTTCGGAATCATGCCTCCGGCGATGATTCCCTGGCTGATGAGGGTATGAACCTCGTCTACGGACAGGACATGATAGATGTCCTTGCCATGGGTGACCCCTTCGATATCCGTGAGAAGGATCAGTTTCTCGGCCTTCAGGGCGCAGGCGATTTCCCCTGCCACGGTATCGGCATTGATGTTGTAACTTTCCCCTTGCTCTCCGATGCCGATGGGAGAGACCACGGGGATGTACTTGTCACCGGTCAGGTAGGCGAGTGCTTCTGCATCGATGGAGACGATATCCCCGACAAAGCCGATGTCCACTTCCTTTCCGTCCACAACGGCATAATGCTTTTTGCATTTGATGATGTTCCCGTCGATGCCGGAAATACCGATGGCTTTGCCTCCCTTGTTGTTGATCCGGGCGACGATGTCCTTGTTGGTCTTGCCGATGAGTACCATCTGGGCTGTTTCCATGGTTTTCTGGTCTGTGACCCGAAGACCATTCACAAAAGTTGATTCAATGCCCATGGCTTTCATGGCCTCCGAAATGGCGGGTCCTCCGCCATGTACGACGATGGGATTCATGCCGATGTACTTAAGAAGGACGATATCGTCAATCACGGAGTTTTTCAACTCCTCGCTGATCATGGCGTTGCCCCCATATTTGATGACTACGGTCTTCCCGTTCAGTTTCTGGATATAGGGAAGGGCTTCGATGAGGATTTCTGCCTTTTTGATGATCTTGTCCATTTCTATTGCCTCCGGTCCTGGTTGATGCTCATAATTATACACAAACATGTATAAAAATGCAATAAGATTTTATTATTCATGTTATAAATTATATCATTCATATCAGAAATCATCCATTTATGCAAAATAGACAAATACAGGCAACCTTTTTTGTAAATATCATCACTTAAAACATCCCGTTGAAAGTGTTACTATGATAAGGAAGTTTTACATATAACGGGAGGATTTACCATGGCAAAAGTAACGTTGAAAAACATCTACAAAAAATACGAGCCATCACGCGGCGGAATCACAGCTGTTTCTAATTTCAACCTTTCTATTGAAGATAGAGAGTTCCTGGTTTTGTTGGGACCGTCCGGTTGCGGAAAAACCACGACGCTCAGGATGGTAGCCGGTTTGGAAGACATTACCGCAGGCGAAATTTATATCGGGGACAAGCAGGTCAATGATGTCCATCCCAAGGACAGGGACATCGCGATGGTTTTCCAGGATTATGCACTGTATCCCCATATGACCGTGTTCGACAACATGGCATTTGGACTCAAACTGAGGAAAGAGCCCAAGGATGAGATCAAAAGAAGAGTGCATTCCGCGGCAAAGATTCTTGAGATTGAGCATCTGCTTGACAGAAGGCCGAAAGCCCTGTCCGGCGGACAAAGACAAAGGGTTGCCCTGGGACGCGCCATCGTCCGCGAACCCAAAGTCTTTCTGATGGACGAGCCCCTTTCCAACCTGGATGCCAAGCTCAGGGCCATGATGAGGGTAGAGCTGATCAAACTCCATCAGAGACTGAAGACCACCATCATCTTCGTGACCCATGACCAGGTGGAAGCCATGACCATGGGAACCAGGATCGTCGTCATGAGAGGCGGATTCATCCAGCAAGTGGACAGCCCGCAGGTCATGTATGAGAACCCCACCAACATGTTCGTCGCAGGATTCATCGGAACCCCCCAGATCAACTTTACGGATGCCATTATCATGGAAGATGGAAAAGACGCATATGTGCAGATGAAGGACCAGAAGATCAAGCTTCCCGAAAGCCGTGCCAAGATCATCGTCGGACAGGGCTATGACGGAAAGGAAGTCATTCTTGGAGTTAGGCCTGAACACCTTCATGACGAGCAGATGTTCATCGACTCCATGCCGGAAGCTGTCGTCGACGCAGCTGTCGAGGTTGTGGAGTTGCTGGGCCCTGAAGCATTGATCTACTGCGTCATTTCAGGCTCCAACATGATTGCAAGGGTAAAACCCAAAACAAAGGCAAGGGCAGGCGACACAGTAAAAATTGCCATCAACACCAACAGGATCCATATTTTCGACAAGGAGACGGAAAAAACCATTTTCTCCGAATAACAAGTACTGCAGAAAGGCCGCCGGACAGAAATGCCAGGCGGCCTTTTTTTTCTTTGCATCAAACTGATTTGTTTTTTGTTTTGTGGTATGATATAGCTGATTTGAACCGGAGGTGGATAAGCTTGTTCGAACCCTTGAAGAAACAGCTGGCGGAAGTGGCAATCACGGATTACTGCCTGATGGACCATGCCGGCATGGTGATGATGTCCGATCAGGCTTCCTTGGAAGACACCGAATACCCCGGGTATGACAGGCTTATGCTGATGAATGGAGACTTTTCTGACGAGGAAGGGACATCCGCCATGAGGATCCGGGTGGGTAGAGCACAGTATTATTTCACCATCATGAACGAAAAGGCATTGACCAGGAAGGCTCTGGACCTTCTGAACATGAGCATCAGGAACTATATCCGCAGCCACATGGAGAAATATGACAAGGCCCATTTCATGAAGGAAATCATCGGAGGAAGGCTTGCCGCAGGGGAAATCATGAAAAAAGCCTCGGCTCTTCGCATTAAAAATGAAATGAAGAGGGTGGCCATCGTGGTTCGTTACAGAACCAAGCCGGACTATCCGGTGGAGGAAATCGTCTCCAACATTTTTCAGGACAAAAAGGACGGGATTGTCATTGAAATGGAGAACGGGGACACCATTTACATTGCCAATGCGGATGAGGACGAGGCTTTGTCCTATGCGAAGACCATCATCGACACTCTGGAAGAAGAGCTATACACACCGTTTTATGCAGGCGTCGGCAGCATGTGCGGGCAGCTTCAGGAGATTAGGAAGTCATATGATAACGCATGCACGGCAATTGATTCCGGAATGGGTTTCAACCAGGAGACCTCCATATTCAGCTATCAATCCCTGGGGATCGGGAAACTGCTGTACAAACTGGATGCAGCCACCCTGGAGACATACCTGAAGGAAACCATCGACATCAGCCAGTTGGATAAAATCGACGATGAGATCATCAAAACGCTGCAGAAGTTTTTTGAAAACAACCTCAACATCAGTGAAACGGCCAGACAATTGTATCTGCATAGAAATACCCTGGTCTACAGGATTGACAAGGTCCTTAAGAACACCGGGCTGGATGTAAGGAATTTCGATGATGCGGTTTTATTTAAAGTCATATATATGATAAAATGCTACATAGAAAAGAAGAAGGAGACATGATGCAGGAGAACAACAGATGATCATTCTGAATGACGTGACAAAAGTCTACAAAAGTGGCACAGAAGCATTGAAAGATGTGAATATAAATATAAATAGAGGGGAATTCGCATTCATCATCGGGCCAAGCGGTTCGGGAAAATCCACCTTGGTCAAGCTCTTGATGAAGGAGGACCTGCCGACATATGGGGAAGTGATTGTGAATGGCTATGACACACAGTCCATCGACCGTTACGACCTTCCTTATTTCAGAAGAAGCATGGGAGTGGTTTTTCAGGATTTCCGTCTTCTTTTGAATAAAACCGCCTATGAAAACGTGGAGTTCGCTCTGGAGGTGACAGGTGTCGGCAGAAGGGTGATCCGCAAGATGGTTCCCCATCTTCTGTCCATCGTCGGCCTTCTGGACAAACGGGATGAATATCCCAATGAACTATCCGGCGGAGAGCAGCAAAGGGTGGCTCTGGCAAGGGCCATCGCCAACAATCCAGATCTCCTGATCGCAGATGAACCTACAGGAAACCTGGATCCCGATATCAGCCTTGAGATTATTAAGCTTCTGATGAAAATCAATTCCATGGGTACCACGGTGGTGGTTGCCACCCACGACAACAACATTGTGGATGTGTTCCGGCAAAGGGTGATCGTGCTCAACCAGGGAAGAGTGGTCCGGGATGCCATGAAAGGACAATACAGGGCATGAAACCATCAAATGTCATCAGGGTTTTCAATGAATCCATATCCAATCTCACCAGGAATACCGTTCTGACCATCACAAGCATCCTGACAGTTCTCTTGACGCTGGTACTGGTGGGAGTCTTTGGGATTATCATCCTTACCATATCATATAACTCCACGACCCTGGACGAAATGCTGGAAATCAAGATTTTCATCGATCCTGCGGCGGATGAGGGATTGACACAGGATATCGGCCGCCAGATTGAAGAGGATGACCGGGTATCGTCCCTGGTCTTCATTTCCAAGGAACAAGCCTATGAAGCCGCCAAACTGATTATTGACGAGGATGTGCTCAAGGACATGGGGCCAGATTTTTTACCTGCTTCCTATGTGATCAAGTTGAATGACTATTCCCAGGGGGAGCAGTTCGTTTATACCGTTCAGCGCATCCCCCAAGTATACAGGGTCATTTACCACAATGAATCCGTCCAGTTCACCTTGTCCTATACGAAATGGATCCGCTACATCAGCGGGATCCTGGCATTGTTCCTGGCAGTGCTGACGGTGTTTCTGGTTTCCAACACCATCAAGCTGACGATGTATGCCAGAAATGACGAGGTGGCCATCATGAAATACATCGGTGCCACTGAAAGTAGAATAAAGATGCCTTTTGTCATAGAAGGTGCTATAATAGGTTTGATAGGAGCAATGTTGGCGTTGCTTATCGTGGGATATGTTTATGCAAGGGTGTATGGGTGGTTCAACTTGACCGGCTACGAGGACTTGTTTCTATCGGGGATTATCATGATACCAGTTGACCAGGTGATTGCCATTACAATGTTTTTGTTTGTGACCTGCGGTATGACGCTCGGGACTGTGGGAAGCATGATGGCAATCCGAAAATATCTTAAAGTTTAAGGAGAAACACAAATGAAAAAACTGATTCTGTTGTTGATCGTATTCTCAATGGCAACATCTATGACGGTCACAGCCCAGACCATATACGATCTTCAGAAAAACAAAACCGGGGTCGACAGCGAATTGGCAAGAATCAAGGCGGAGCAGAGCCTTCAATCCCAGAAAGCGAAATATTTTACCAACCTGGCAGACAATCTGGAGATGAGTGAAGCGGAACAGTATGCGCAGTTGGAGGCATTTGAGAGTGAACTCACCAACACGGAAATGGAGATTGCCCAGCTTCTGATGGAAATCGGGAATACGGAGAAGCTGTATCTTCAAAAGACTGAAGAAATGAAGAATCGGATTGTTGAAGCCTATATCTATTCCAAAATCAGCCTGATCGACATCCTTTCGAAAGCCCAGGGTCTTTCCGATCTTTATCAGCAATTGGAGATCAGAAGATACATGGCCAGGTATGACCAGGAGTTGATGAATGAAGTGGCCACCCTGAAAAAGGACCTGGAATTCAAAAAGGCTTTGACGGAAGAGTTGAAAGACAAGTACGAGGTTGCGGTGAGCAATACGAAGGTGGCCATCCAGAACATGCAGGCCATCAAGGACAACGCTGAAAAAGCGGTGGTGCAGAGCCAGCAGAGGATTGATCAACTCAATGACAGGGAAGCCCAGCTGTACAAGGAAGCACAGGACCTGCTCAAGCGAATCCTGGAACTTCAGAAGATTCATGCCTATGTCGGAGGGGAAATGCTATGGCCCCTTCCCTCGGTGAGAAGGGTTCCCACAGGGCTGGCTGCCTTCGGCTACAGGCTCCATCCCATTTTCAAACAGTGGAGGATGCACACGGGAATCGACATCGGGGCGGCGACAGGCACATCCATTGTTTCAGCCAACAACGGGACCGTCATTCTCGCCGGCTATACGCAAGGGTACGGGAACCGGGTGGTCGTGGACCACGGTGGAGGGGTGTGCACGCTGTATGCCCATGCCAGCCGCCTTCTGGTACGCGTCGGAGACCGGGTGGAGCAGGGACAGGTCATCGCCCTGGTGGGTAGCACAGGTTGGTCGACAGGCCCCCATCTGCATTTTGAAGTCATCAAAGACGGAAAACATGTCGATCCCATGCTTCATCTGAACATCAACAGATGAAGATATCATGGTGTCCTGAACACAGAATGCAAAGGTGAACGCGATTGAAAAAAACAACCATATTGACGATTACCGCCATGATTATGGTGGCGGTCATATCGGTATTTCTCACATTGACGGCTGTGAATATTTTCAACACATGGGAAGAGAAAAGGGATCAGAGTGTCTATATCAAGTTGGATCCCTCCGTATCCCCCGCACTGATTTACAAGTTCAACGAGGTCACGCAAAGGCTCAAGGATGATTACATCGGCGAAGTGGACGACAACACATTGCTGGAGGGAGCGATTGCGGGACTGGCCATGTCTTTGGGAGATCCCTATACCCTGTATGTTCCCAAGGACATCATGCAGTTGATGCAGGAGAAGTCAGATGGCAGGTATTCCGGGATCGGTGTGACCATCACCCTCCCAAAAGAGGGCGTCGGTACTCTGGTCCTCATTGTAAATGAGGACGGCCCAGCCAATGCATCGGGCATGGTGCCGGGGGACCGAATCGTGAAAATCGACGGGGTTGATGTCTCCAATGAAGAGAACCTGGAGTATATTGCCAGCCTTGTCAAGGGGGAGGTGGGGACTGCCGTCTCCATCACGGTATACCGGGAGAGCGTGAAAGACTTCATCACTTTCACAATCAAAAGGGCAATCATCAATACCATTAATGTCGCAGGCAGGATGGAGATGGAAGACATCGGTTACATCCGGATTTATTCCTTCAGCCAGGATTCCCACACGGAATTCGCAAGGATTTTCAACGAGCTGGTGGACATGGGGATGAGAAGGCTTGTCATCGATGTAAGGGACAATCCGGGGGGCAGCCTCACTGCCATCATCAGGATTGCGGACATGTTCATCAGTGAGGGATTGATCACCTATACCATTGACCGGAATGAAAAAAAGACTGAATATTATGCCAGGAAGAGCGGAGTGGATCTTCCCATTGTCCTGTTGATCAACGAGAACAGTGCCAGTGCGTCTGAGATGCTTGCCGGGGCACTGAAAGACAACGGGATCGCCACGGTGGTCGGTGTCAATTCCTACGGGAAAGGGCTGGTCCAGGGTGTTTATACCCTGAGCGACGGTTCCGGCCTTCGGGTCACCATTGCCAGGTATTATACACCATCGGGGATTTCCATCGATGGGGATGGGATTGAACCCAACGAAACCGTCTTATCTCTGGAGGAGTACCTGGGAAGTCCTCTTGCCTTGATCCCCAGGGAAAAGGATGTTCAGTTGGACAGGGCGCTGGAAATCCTCCTGAATAGATGAAAGGCCTGCTATGAGCATGTATGACAACACTGCCCGGTTCTATGATGTGCTGATGGCGGATGTGGATTATCCGGGTTACGCTGCCTATATTCACCGTTTGTTTCAGAAATTCATGAAGACCCCACCATCCTCCGTGGTGGATTTGGCCTGCGGGACGGGCACACTTACCCTGGAACTGCATCGGTTGGGATATGACATGACCGGAGTGGATGTTTCCCGGGAGATGTTGTCCAAGGCCCATGAGAAGAACAACAAGGACATCCTTTGGATCAATCAGGATATCAGTAGACTGAATCTATATGGCACAGTGGACGCCGCGGTGTGTTTTCTGGATGGCATCAACCATATCACCGAAGCAAGAAGGATCTGCAGGTTGATGAGGCTGGTCTATACTTTCCTGAATCCGGGAGGGGTGTTTGTGTTCGATGTCAACACCCGCTTCAAGTTTGAGCATGTCTATGCCAACAATGTCTTTTACGAGATAGACCAGGATGTGTCATACATATGGGAGAATACCTACCATTCTGGCAAAGGAACATGCAGGATGGATATCACCTATTTCATGAGGAATGAAAACGGATGCTATTCAAAGCATGAGGACAGCCATGTGCAGCGGGTATATGAGATCAAGGAGCTGGAGCACATGGCTTCGGAAGCAGGCTTCCGGGTAAAGGGTGTTTTCAACGACAAAACATTGCGTAAGGCCGGTGAGGACACCGAAAGGGCTTTTCTGGTCATCAAAAAGGAAGAGGCAAAGTGAAAGACATATCGATACGTGCCATTGCCTTTGATGCGACAATCAGGGCGTTCGGAGTCACGACAAGCAAGGTTCTGGAACGGGCGATACTGGAACAAGGATTGAATCCTTATGCCGCTGTCGCCTTGGGAAGGGGCTTGTCCTCAGCGGCCATGCTTTCCGAAATGGACAAGGGTACGGGAATCAAAACCACTTTCCAGGTGAGAGGGGACGGGCCAATGGGTGGCGTGGTGGTGGTTTCCGACGGGAAGAGTATCCTCAAGGGATATGTGCTCAACAACGATTATACTGATTACGGGGACAACAAAAGCATTGGAAGCCTTGTAGGAAAAGGGTTCCTGAGCATCATCAAGGACATGGGGAGCGGCCAGCCCTATACCGGGGTCATCCCACTGGCAACAGGGGAAATCGGGGAGGATCTCGCCCTTTATTTCACACGTTCCGAGCAAATCCCCACGCTGGTGGCACTGGGAGTTGCGTTGCACCCGGACATGACCGTGGATATTTCCGCGGGACTGATCCTCCAGGCCATGCCTGGTGCAAAAGACCAGGTCATCAAGCTTTTGGAGAACAGAATGGGCGATATTCAGTCTTTTTCCCATTTTGCACAAACGACAGGGGACCCGGCAAGGATGCTGGAGCATGTCCTTGGCAAGGAAAACATGTCCGTGCTCGCGGTAAAAGAAACGGAATATCGGTGCGATTGTTCGGAGCAGAGGATGAAGAGGGGACTGTTGGCGCTGGGCAGGAAAGAGCTGCTGTCAATGACCGGGAAAAAGGAGCTTGTGGAAGTATCCTGCCATTTCTGCAACAGGAAATATTCGTACCATCCAGAGGAATTGAAAAAATGCATAGAGGGATTTTGTGATTGACTTTTTTTACTGGATTCGGTATACTTTTTTTTGACGCTGAAAGTCACTGGGGCGCATAGCTCAGCTGGGAGAGCATCTGCCTTACAAGCAGAGGGTCATAGGTTCGAGCCCTATTGCGCCCACCAAAAACGATGGCCCGGTAGTTCAGTTGGTTAGAATGCCAGCCTGTCACGCTGGAGGTCGAGGGTTCGAGCCCCTTCCGGGTCGCCAATATGCCCAGATAGCTCAGTCGGTAGAGCAGAGGACTGAAAATCCTCGTGTCGGTGGTTCGATTCCGCCTCTGGGCACCAAATTTGCGGGTTTAACTCAGCGGTAGAGTGTCACCTTGCCAAGGTGAAAGTCGCGAGTTCAAATCTCGTAACCCGCTCCAGAAAAGCGGTAATCCTATTGCCGCTTTTCGACATTGGGCGCCATAGCCAAGTGGTAAGGCAGAGGTCTGCAAAACCTCTATTCTCCAGTTCAAATCTGGATGGCGCCTCCAGGAAAAACCCCGTAACCAAGGGCGTTACGGGGTTTTGTTATTTCCAGATGTTTCTGTGAAAATCCATTTTACTGTCTGATTACTGTCTGATTGATGGGTAGAGGGGTGCGGACGATTTATCGGACATTTGAATTTCACTTGGTAGTTGGCGATCAACCAGCGGTGGGACCTTCTGGAACAATGAAAAAGGAGCAGGTACACCGGAAGTCTGATGAGACAAAAAAGCCTGTAATTGCGGAGGTGTTTGATGAAATATATTGTTTCAAAATGTGGAAAGGATTCAGAAGAACTCGGATATATGTCGCCGGGTGAATATTCCAGATCATTGGTAACAGAGAGATGGAAGGATGCAGCTTAAAAAATTGTCTACAAAAAGATTGATGTCCTGATTCTAAAAAATGATGCGAAGAAAAGTGATTTCCATGAAAAGAGGGTAATCACGCAAAAAAATATTGTATAATGCAAATGTGGAATCTGGGATCTAGTATCATTTTCTGCCACGGCGATCAGCAGATAATCATTTTGCTCAGTGAGAAGGAGCATTCCATGGGTAAGAAGACTTGGCGAATTGAGCCATTAAGGCAGTTAACGCTGGAACAAGCACCACCAGGGGTCCGGAGCCGGGAAAACCAGTTGAACTGGTATCGCGGCTGGCTGAAAAACCGTGGCGCTGTCAGTCACCTCCAGAGAACAGCAGCCACTAAGGCTTACATGCTGCGCCTTGCATCACCGCAAATCAACGCGTATGAACTGATTGTAGGCAGACCATGCCACAGACAGCTTACGGTCGAAGAGCAAAGTGAGCTGGCCGGTTATGAAGATATGTTTACCACCACCATGCCGCAAACAGGCGGTCAGGCTTCACACATGGCCATAGATTACGAAAAACTGCTCAGGCTGGGGATTGATGGAATCATCCATGAGATTATCGTTTACCAAAGACAGCTGGATATCGCAAGCCCGCAGGATATGGCCAGACATGATTTTTATCAGGCATGCCTGATCGCCCTGGACGGGGTGTCAGCATACGCAAAACAGTATGCTGAGTTTGCTGATGAACAGGCAGTCTTCTGCAAAGAACCTCAGCGTCGGGCTGAGTTGAAACTGATTGCCAGTCGTTGCCGAAAAGTTCCGCTGCAGCCGGCAGAAACATTCAGCGAAGCCCTGCAGTCTGTACATTTTGTAACCTTCTGCCTCGAAGGCCTGTACCAGCTGGGTCGGCCGGATCGCTACCTTCTTCCATATTATGAGCGTGATCTTCTTCAGGGAAGAATTGACGAAGACAGCGCCCAGGAAATGATTGACTGCCTATGCCTTCTTTTCAACATGATAATTCCCAAAGGACTGGCCGTTGGGCTGATGGTTGGCGGTGCCGACGCTGCGGGGCAGGACATTACAAATCAACTGACTGAGTTGTTTATCGAAAGCATCAGCCATACGCGACTAAGCTATCCAGGCATAGGGCTTTGTGTCACACCGCAGACTCCAGAGCGGGTTTTGCGGCGAAGTTGTGCCCTGTTGGCAGAAGGGCTTTCGCATCCGGCGTTATTCAATGATGAAGTAATCAGATGCGGTCTGCGTGGGTACGGCTTGAGCAGCGAAGAGTCATGCAGCTATATCCACAGCACCTGTGTTGAGATAACCCCTATTGCATGCTCAGCTGTCTGGGTCGCCAGTCCTTATATCAACCTGGTTCAACCGCTCCTTGATCTGATAGCGATAGCAGAAAACCAGGTGATAGACAGTTTTGACGAATTTTTAAACATCTATCGTCAATCATTGCAGAAAATAATCAGGGATTCAGTGATCGAGCAGAATCGTCTGCAGATGGCCCGGGAATCCTTCGGTGGTGATCCGCTGGTGTCCTGTTTTGTTGACGACTGCCTGGCCAGAGGTAAGGATGTTGATCAGGGGGGTGCGCGTTACAACTGGATCATGCCTTCTTTTGTCGGACTGGCCAATCTGGCCGATGCACTGGTAGTTATCCGGGAGCTGGTTTATATAAAGGCAGATTTGACCCTGGGTCTGCTGCAGAAAATTTTACAGGATAATTTTGATGGTCAGGAGGCGTTCCGCCAAAAACTGCTTAAGCAATTTCCCAAATATGGCAATGATAATGATCAGGCTGACCAGTTTGTCACATTGCTGACATCCTGGATCGTTGAAGATGTCACCTGCCATAAGACCTGGCGCGGCGATCGTTTTATTCCCAGCCTTTTCTGCTGGATTATGCATGAGCAGCTGGGAAGCCGCACTGGCGCTACACCGGACGGCCGCCTTGCCGGGTTTCCATTGGGAGACGGTTCAGGTCCGGCTCAGGGCAGGGAAACTGAAGGCCCGACTGCCTCAATCCTCTCATCAACGAAATGGCCGCATGATGCGTTTATCGGCGGCATTGCCATAAACTTGAAGTTTAGCCGTTCCAGCTTTCAGCCAGCATCTCTGGAGAAAATGGTTGCTCTGGTCCGTACATTCATGGCCCGGGGTGGTTTTGAGCTCCAACTGAATGTTGTGGACCGGGATACGCTGCTGAAGGCGAAAAACAATCCTGAGCAATACAGCGATCTCGTTGTCAGAGTTGGTGGTTACAGTGATTATTTCATCCATCTGAGCCCGGCTATGCAAGAAGAAGTCATCCTGCGTTCGGAACATTGTTTCTAAATCGGATCGCACACAGGACAGGTTGCGTCATCTGCTGCAAAGCAGGATGCAGGAATAACATATTGAATTAAAAGGAGTCCTGATTGTAATCATTTTGGTTGTTTTCAAAGCAATGAATCTAGTTCCAGGTACTGCACAATCAGATCTCACGGTGCCTAAGAGGCAAGTCTCCAGCGCTACAGTCGATGGTCGTTACAGTGTATTAATGTCAACAATTTTTACACATTTGAATCTCACTTGGTAGCTGGTGATTAACCAACGGGGAGAGTGACTGTCAGCCACTAACTATTGCTAATATTACAAATCCAAGTGGTTGTAAAAAAGAAGCATGGAATCCAACGACAATCAAATCGATTTTACTATCTGATTGAAATTAAAAAAGACAAAAAGAGACTAAAAGAGACCAGGAGCTGGTATGCAAAAAAAAGATGAATAATGGGCATTATTGCATGATATTAGAAGATACAAGAAGCTAGGTAGAGCACAACAAAACCTCTATTCTCCAGTTCAAATCTGGATGGCGCTTCCAAAAAAACTACAACCATTGATGTTCCGGGGTTTTTGTTTTTTTAAAAATGTCAGTAGATACGCTTTTAGTGTATTATTATTGAAACACAGGATCTTTGCCAATGAACTTGCCAGGTCATACATTGGCTTTTGGAGTTTATATATAATCGGGTACATTGGATGCCTTTTCATCTGCTTCTTTTACAATATGGGTATATATGCCCAATGTAGTACTGGCCTGGGAAGGTCCCGCTTTTGCTGATAAATGGCTCTCGGCTAAAACAATAAACCATTGGAGCCAGAGAGATGGGAGGATATAACTGAGTAAATGTCTTCAAAAAGCTGATACCCCCACAGGTATGAGTCCTTTAATGTGGACAAAAAAGGAATCACTAGATTGAATTTCCAATATCATACACTGAAATTCTCCTAAGACGCAATACAGTTTCTTCGGTTATGGCATTTCGCTGGTCGTAAGCAGCCCTTTTACCTCAGCCTGGATAGTGCCCATCGACTTGCCATGTTTGGGAAACCAGTTGCTGGGTCAGCACGATTGGATGAAATGCTCATTCGATAGCCTTCATAGTGGTCGATGACACTACGTCTGCAAATGAATTGAGCCATACCCTTTTACTCGATACCCAACAGGAATCTGGCATATGGAGAGTCGATAGGAAGCAGGATAACCGGTTGTCCCTGGAAAGAGATTTTATA
>JAWOHX010000128.1:0-10953 GCA_046484975.1 Clostridia bacterium | reverse complement strand
CTCACGCCGACATGGATGGTGGATGACATGCTTGGACCCTCCTTTCACTGACTGTATCTTTGCACTCCCCATTATATACCATCCGTACCCCGGAATAAAGGCGGCGGGACGCTTCCGCATCCCCGGTGGGGTCCCCTGCGGGTTGCATCGTCATGCAGGTTTTCATCCCCATGGCGGTGCGATATGCGGTGTGATATAATGGTGTGGGGTTTTCTCACCGGATGACAGGCACCATGCACTTTACGGGGTGATTACATACAGCAGGGGAATGCCATATATGGACATAAAGAAAAAGGATAGACGCCCGGTGCACAAGGAACGCAATGCAGGCCTGCTTTTGTTCCTTCTGGAGTTTGCCGTCATCGTCTTTTTTTTCGTTTCCGAGGCAAGGAAATGGCTGGACCGGTATCCGGCGGATGCAACGGAATTCATCGTATGGAACGCCGTCCTGGTGGCGGTGCTGCTGTCAACCGGCCTGGCAGCCTGCATTTTCTCAAGGGGCATCACCACGGAAAAGAAGGTCCTGGTGGTGGTCGGCTCCGTTTCACTGGCCCTTGGCGTCCTCGGCTTCACACCCTATGTCATCGGCGGCACCATCACCTTCCCGGATGCCGTCTATAAGTCAATCCAGCTTTTCGTCGGTGAATTCGACGAGGGCGTGTTCGGCGGCGGGAGGGTTCCGCCGCTGGTGGATGTGGCCAGATACCTTGCCCTCTTCGTGACCTTCGGGACCATCGCCATCATCCTGCTGAGGCAGAGGATACAGGAACTGCGGCTGCGCCTGTTCTACAGGGACGTGGTCATCATCACCGACAGGCCGGATGCATATGTCGCTGACCTTGCGAGGAATTTCGCAAAGGACAGGCGAAGGGTGGTCGTCGGATATATCGCGGAGACAGCCGTTCCGGACCACATCAATTCCGGAGACATCCCGGTCATCCCGGTGAACATGGGAAAGGACATGGAGGCAGGCCTGAGGGCATGCAATGTGAAGAATGCCAGAAGCATATGCCTTCTTTGCGAGGACACCAGGGATAATGTCCTTCTTCTGAAAGCAATCGATGGCATGTTGGTACCCCGTAAAAAGCACAGGGGAAGGGAGCATTCGGAGGAAAGCGTCCCGGATGCGATGGAGCCATCCTCCGTGGAGGAGATGGTCAGTGAAATATGCAGGCTCCTTTCCGCAGGGAGGCCCCCGGAGGGGAATCCCGGGACTGGGGAAAGATCCTCTGAAAAGGTCTGCTATGTCAGCTACAGGACGGATGAAGAGAAGGAATACTATTCCCTCGACGATGTGTTCACCCACCGCAGGGAGGACCTGGAAATCTACTTCATCAACATCCTCGACATATCCGTCAGGCAGATGATCGCCTCCAGCGGCATAGTAGGCACGCTGGGCATCAGGGTGGACACCACCCCCGGGATGCTGGTCAAAAGCCTGGAGGAGATCACCATCGCCGTGGCCGGATCGGGAAAGATCCTTTCCAGGACCCTTGTCGAGATTGCCAGGAACTGCGTGTACAGCGCGAAAAGCCCGATGACGGTGTTCCATGTGAAGACCCGGAGGAATGACACGGACCTGGACAGCACCAGCCTGCCCCCCTTCCTCAAGGATATCCTGCGGATTGAGAACATCAGCGCAGGCGGGCTGGCCCGGCGGGATGTCCCTGTCTCCCTGTTTTTCATCAGTTCCGATGATGACAAGGAGATCCATGGCGTGATCAAGGATATCTTCCAGCACGACCTGCATCACCATGTCAGGGAGTACCTGGTCCTGGCGAACGGGGGCATCGCGGAGCATGAGATCCTCAAGACCTATCTGGAGGGCCTGGTCCGTCCCTACCTGTCCGGTGCCATGCGGTTTTTGGAACCGGACTTCTGTCCGGTCATCCGCCTGGGAAGGACCAAGGGCCTGATTCTCTCCATCGACAGGTTCTATGGCACATACGGGCCTGCGATCAAGGATGTCCACCATGCGTACGGCAAGGCAATGGCCGGCAATGCCCTCAGTGACTTCAACAGCCTGCCCGAGATCTTCATTGAGTCAAGCCTGCTCAGTTCCCTGCACAACCAGTTCTTCATTGATGTCACCGGTGCCATGCTCCGTTCAAGGGAGACCACCTGCAAAGGGGAAGGCGCTATGCACAAGGATATGCTGGAATGCCTGGAGTACCTGGCCAGGACCGAGCATGAGAGGTGGTACAACGAGAGGACCCTGCGGGGCACCATTTATTCAGCGGACCACAACCATGTCCACCACAAGAATGCGAAGCTGCTGCACTGGGGCCTGCTGGACAAGGCCCGGCAGGAGGACAACCTGCGCTATGTGGTCCGTTCCCTCCTCGAACAGGTGAAAAAAGGCAGGGGGAAAGAGGCAGGGCTGCCCGGGCAGGGGACGATCACGGAATACCATTTCAGGGAATGAACATGCAAAGGAGAGAGGACAATGGAATATGTTCCAGAACCCGTGGATACCTCGGATGTCGTCCTGCAGGGGGAACTGCTGGATCTTGTCGAGGAACTGGCCAGGAACACCCATGAGAACTGGTCCAGGAGAAAAATGGAGGAAGGCTGGACATACGGAAGGAAAAGGGACGACAGGAAGAAACACTCCCCCTTGCTGGTTCCCTTTGCCGAACTTCCGGAATCCGAGAAGGACTACGACCGGATTCTGTCGCTGCATGTCCTCAAGCTCCTGAGGAAACTTGGTTATGCCATCACAAAGGAACAAAACGGAGGTTGAACCAGCCATATGTCCCATGATGTCTTCATATCCTACTCCCACAAGGACCTGATGATGGCCACCAGGCTCTGCAACCTCCTGGAGGCAGACCGCATCAGATGCTGGATGGCCCCCCGGGACATACCGCCGGGAGGGAGCTGGGCCGCGGAGATTGCAGCCGCCATCCCCAGGTCCAGGGTCATGCTTCTGATTTTTTCAACATCCTCCAATGAATCGAGACAGGTGCTGCGGGAAGTGGAGATGTCCATCAACAACGACATCATCCTCATCCCACTGAGGGTCGGGGACACGGCCCCGACGGGCAGCATGTCATATTTTTTGTCCACGACCCACTGGATCGATGTCCCGGGCCGGGACATCGATGGCATTTATCCCCTTGTCAGCAGCCGCATCAGGTCCATCCTGGGCATCGGGGAGGAAGAGGCTGCCCAAGGGCATGCCCGGCGGCAGCCTGACCCGCAGGATGGCGTTCGTCCCAGGAGGCGCAGGGGAAAGGTGTTGGCCATAATCGCAGGGGCATTGGCCGCCCTTGCCGCCGGGACTGCCCTTTTCCTTGCCTTGGACGGACCAAAATGGCTTGAGGGTGCCATTGCCACGGACACGCCTGCCCCCTCGTATGCGCCCTTGCAGACCATCAATCCGGGCCAGCGGGAACCGGAACATATGGAACAGGAGAACAACCTGCATACCCCGGAGGACCACGGGCTGAATCCTGCAAAGGTGGTGGACATACCGGACGGGACATTACGGGCAGCCATCCTCCAGGTGCTGGAGGACATGGGGCACACGGTCTCAGGGGAGATCACCGTCAGGGATATGTACATGCTGGAGGAGCTTGCAATCGTCCCGACATATGTTGCGCAGGACAACCGGATAGATGGTTCCGGATACCGGCATGTCGTCATGACGGACACGGGCGTTTTGGACCTGGGGGGCATCCAGTATGCGCGCAATCTCCGGAAGCTGTATCTGGGCCACGCAGAACTCAGTGACATCGGCCCGCTGGGTGACCTGACGGACCTGACAGAGCTGATCCTGGGTGACAATCCCGCCCTGCAGGACATCACAGCCCTTAGGAACCTGGAGAACCTGGTTTCCCTCCATCTTCCCGGATGCCCCATCACGGACTTAAGTCCCCTGGCAGGGCTTCCCTTGCTGGAGTTCCTTGACCTTGCATGGAACCCGGTCCTTTCGGATGTCAGCGCACTGGCCGGTTCTGAGAGCCTGGCACATCTGAACCTGGATGGGATCATGATGCAGGACATCAACTCCCTGGAAGGATTGACCGGCCTGACTTCCTTGAAATTCCTCTCCCTGTCCGGATGCGGGCTGACAGACCTGGCAGGCATGGATTCCTTCGGCCTCCTGACGGATCTGAACCTCCATGGCAACCCGGAGCTGTCTGATGTGCGCATCCTGGCCGCGCTGGAGGACCTGGTTGGGCTGGACCTGGGCAGAATCCCCATGGAGAGTGTGTCCGCGTTCCCCGGACTGGCGGACCTGGACCGGTTGGAGGGCCTGGGACTGGACAACTGCGGGTTGAAGGACATCAGCGGGCTTTCGACGTTCAGCCTGCTGCAGCTTCTTGATCTATCCGGGAACCCCGGACTGCGGGACATCAGGACCCTGGGCCTGTTGGGGAATCTCAAGACCCTTGGTCTCAACAGCATCGGGGTGGAGGCCCTGTCGGACATCAGGGGGCTGGAGGACCTGACATCCCTGACTGTACTGTCGCTCCAGGACAACGGGTTGCAGAACATCGATGCCCTGAAGGATTTCCAGGTCATCGAGGCACTGCAACTGGCCGGGAACATGATCGATGACATCAGCGCCCTGGGGGGCAAACCGCGGCTGTCCTATCTGAGCCTGGATTCACACACATACCTGAAAAACCTGAGGTTTGCCAATGAGCTGGGATGCGAGATTGAGGTCAGGATGCCCTGAGGGCGCACTCCCTATGTCTCAACCGCCTTCGCCCTTCCCTTGTCATCCGGCAGCCTGATGAAGATGACCAATCCTGCGATGAACAGGGGCACGATGGCGAAGATGCTCAGCTTCGCATCCCCGGTCACGGTGGCCGTCAGCGCCATGAGGAACGGACCGAGGATGGCCGCGAACTTGCCAAAGACATTGTAGAACCCGAAGAACTCATTGGAGTTCTTTTTTGGGATGATCTTGGCGTAATAGGAGCGGCTCAGTGCCTGGATGCCTCCCTGGGCGGAGCCGATCAAAGCCCCCAGGATGAAGATGTGCCAGACGGAGGAGATGAAGTAGGCGAAAAAACAAGCCACGATATAGGTGAGGATGCCCACGATGATCAATGATTTGGCGGAATATTTCTTGGCAAGCACCCCGTAGATGATGGCGCAGGGGAAGGCGATGATTTGGATCACCAGCAGGATGCCCAGGAGCAGGAACATGTCCAGGGAATCCGCCCCCAGCACCGTGGTGGCATAGGGCACCACCATCTTGATGATGGTGTCCACCCCGTCGATGTAGAGGAAATAGGCGATGAGGAAGAGGAACACATATTTGTAGCTCCGGATGTTCTTGAAAGTGACACCCAGCCGGGCGAAGCTTTTTCTGATGGGATTGGGCTCGGGTTCGATGTAGTGCCTTTGCTTCACGTCACGGAGCATGGGGATGGTGAAGAGCCCCCACCACAAGGCGGTGATGATGAAGCCAAGCTGGTACCCCAGGGCCCTGTCCATGCCGGTGAGGAAGATGACGGCCAGGCTGATGCCAAAGGGGATGACGCTGGCAATGTATCCGTATGCATAGCCTTTTGTGGATACCCGGTCCATGCGGTCGTCGGAGGTGATGTCCACCAGGAAGGAGTCGTAGAAGATGTTGGCGCCGGAGAACCCGATGACCGTGAGGATGTAGAAGAGGACCAGCACCTGCCACATGCCGCTTTCGGGGGGCACGAAGGCCAGGGCCACCGTGAAGATGACGCCCAGCAGGAAGAAGAACAGGAAGAACCTCTTCTTCTTGTCCTTGTAGTCGGCGATGGTCCCGAGGATGGGGCTGAGGACAGCCACGATGATGCTGGCGATGGAGTTGAAGTAACCCAGGTCCATGGCGCTCCCGATGTTCCTGAACATCCCGAAGATGGCGGGCAACAGGGCCGTGGTGATGGCGATGGAATAGGCGGAATTTCCGCAGTCATACAATACCCAGGACAACTCCTGCTTTGTGAGTTTCATAAGCACAAACCCCCCTGTAATATGATATTATGGAATAAATATATCACACTTTTTACCAGCATGAAATGCATTGTTCCGGGAGAAAAAAACATGCCGGATATCCTGACCCACATACTGTTTTCCCGCAAGGTGGCCGGAAGCATCCCCGATGTATCCATCAGGGAAGAGATCGATGGGAACCTGCCTCTTTTCTTTCTTGCTGCCCAGGGGCCGGACTTCCTGTTCTACCATACCCCCCTTCGCCCCTTCCATAAAAAAATCATCCGGATCGGCCAGGCCATGCACAGGAAGGACACCGCCATGTTTTTCATTGACGCCATGGAAAGAATGAAGGCGGGCGGGATGGATGACGGGGAAAGGACGCTTTTCCTGGTGTACTTCCTGGGATTCCTCACGCATTTTTTCATGGACAAGGAAATGCACCCCTATGTCTTTGACGTGACATCCAAAGGGATCTGGGACATGGGGGGAAACAGGCATCCCATATCCCATTACGACCTGGAATTCCAGATGGACATCATCCTGTGGGAGCGGGAAACCGGGACACACGCGGTGGATATGGACCTTTCGGAATGGCTCCGGGTGGACAGGCTCCCGGAGGAGGTGTGCGCCCATTTCATCGCACATGTGCAAAGATCCTTCGGCATCGTCCTGGACCGGGGTGTCCTGGACCGATCGGTGCGATCCATGCTGGCGGTGCTGGGGATCCTGTATGACCCCGGATACAGGAAGAAATTCCTAAGATGGCTGCCCACTCCGAGAAGATTCTATACACATCCGGGAAACCAGGGATACGACATCCTGAACGAGGGTAAAAATGCATGGAACCATCCGGGGGAGCCGCCAAAGCACCAAAGCGTGCCTGAATTGCTGGAGCAGGCCGGAGAGGAGTGCGCACGGACCATTGGTGACATCCTGTCCTACCTTGGGGGTACCGGGAACAAGCGTCCGGAGGAGATCATACCCGATGTCAGTTATGACACCAACAGGCCGTGGAGGCAAGGCGGGCACATGCCGGTAAAGGGTGCAGCTGATTGACAATGCATCTTAATGGGCTTAAAATATAAGGAGGGACTGACAAAGATGTCCTGTTTCTCCCCTGCAGGTTGTGCAGGCCCGTTCGTTGCCTTGGACAGGCTTAAGAAAAGAGGTCATCCATGAAAAAATTCATTTGTCTCTCATTGGTTTTGATGCTTATTGCCACCACAGGGTGCGGCTTGGCCATGAAGTCCGACAAGCCGGCGCAATCGACCGGAACCATCAAGGGAGAATTCGTGATGGTTCACACCACGAAGATGACAACTTCCATCGACCCCATGAAGCCACCCAAATATGACATCGGCTACTACAGGGGCATATTGCTGGAGAACGGTGAACTGATGCTGTTGGCCGCATCCGATGACAATGTCATCATCAGGCAAGGGGTGGACTCGGTCATGGCCCAGGTCAAGGATCTCACATTTGTGCTTGAGAAAACCGGATTGGGTTATGCAGCAGGTGTGCAGTTGTACAGCCATAAGCTATCCGGTGGCATGACAGTCTATGTGGGCAGGTCTGGGGAGAACATACAAATCCAGGGGGCAACCACCACCTTGTCCACGCATCCTGACCTGTCAAGCCTCACGGTGTTCATGGTGTCCTCCATCAGCCGGACGGACTGACATGGCTGGCCAATGAAAATATGCAGGCATAAAAAAAGGAGCTTCAAGCTCCTTTTTCCTTTTTCCTATTCCTTCGGGAACATGTCAGCCAGCACATACTGGCCGTTCTCGTTCAGGTAGAACAGGATGTTCACGGCCGTGCCATCCTTGAAATCCTTGTAGTGGGGACTTTCGCTGTCGAAGTATGCCCGCGTGAGAACGTCCAGCCTGAATGCAACAAAGGTTCCGCTGCCTACGAAATCAAATCCTGCGTCAACGTTGACTTCAATCGAATTGTTGTCGATTTGCCCGGTATATACGCCGGTGGCGGCTGTAATTCCCGGGAGGACCAGATTGGTGTAGGCTTCCCCCTCTGTGTTTTCCACTGTGACGCTTTCCTGCATCCTGTCAAGGGAAAGGTACAGGTACGGATAGGTGAGGGCTTGTGTCACGGATTCATTGGCTCCGGGAACCACTTCCCTGACAACAATTCGCAGGACATCCCCGTCCATTTCTGCGGATATCCCTTCCAGATGAAACCCTCCTGTGGGTTTTTCTCCCATGAGGACAAGAATCTCTGAAGTTCCTTCTCCTTCGAACCAGATGTATCCTTTGGTTTTTGAAAGAGCTTCATAAGCCTGCTTGACAAGCAGGGTGGAGTCTTCCAAATCACCAGAGTCCAGTATCACATCATTTGGGACCTCGCTGGGCTCCGGGGTTGGTTGCCCTGCGGCGGGAGGAGGTGTCGGTGTTTCCGTTGGCGTTACCTGTTTCTGGCAGCCTGCAAGCAAGGATATCACCAGGACAAAGCTGAGTGTCCATATCAGATATTTTTTCATGGTCAATACTTCCTTTCCTCTTTCGTTATATCATATTAAACGCATGAAAACCATTTTGGTTTCATTTTTTTCGAATATATTGTGAAAAACAACAATGATACAGGCGGGACAGGCATAAATTGGATTTTTGAAATCATTTTTTTGGCAAATCCAAGAAATTGGTGATATTGTAATGTATAGAGGGCAATATGAGCGGAAAAGGATTTTCCAGAATAGCGGATGTCCTGCAGACCAGGTGGATTCCCGGATGTCCTGTGGAGATCGTGGAAGGCCTTTTGCTGAGGAATGAGCGGACAAGGCAATACATTCTGCGGCTGAGGCTCAGGAACGTGGGCGCTGTAAAAGTGCACCGCGTGGAAGTGCTGGTCCGGCGAAATGACAGCGAAGGGAATCCCGGCGGAACGCAGGAAGACGCGGTCACTGCCGTGTACGAGAACATTCCGGTTTTCCCGAAAAAAACTTTCGGTTCAAGAAAAAGAATCATGCTGGGTGTACGGGACATGCATGGCGTGACGGTCATCTTCCATAGGGTGGCCATGGCAAAAGGAACCATATGGGAGAACGCGGGCATGGAGGAAGGCCTGGAGAATGATGCCCCTCTTCTGTCTGAAGCCCTGGAAGCAGAATCCTATCACCAGTTCATCCGTTCCTACAAAGAATCATATCCCGATCCGGGTGGGAGGAAAGACGCCGCCCGGAGGACACGCATGCCCTTCGAAAGAGGCCATGCATGGTACTGCACCTGCGGGTTCATCAACTTGGATGCAATGCGGGCCTGCGGCCGCTGCGGGGTGGACAAAAACTGGCTGTTTTCCGCAGTCAGGAATGTGCATGCGACGGAAAACGATGATCAAGAGGCCCAGTCCTTCCGGAAGGACATGGAAAGGCAGCGCAGGATCCGAACGGAGGAAAAGCAGAAACTGATCCGCGAGCTGAGGATCTTCCATGAGAGGACACAGCCGATCCGCCAGGAAGAGGGCAACCAAAAATACAACAGGAAAAAGGCCGTGGTGGCCATCCTGTTCTTCAACCTTGTCATCGCTCTGCTGGTCTATCTTTTGCTCAGGACGATTTTTTGACGCACGGGCTGTGGCCCCGGCGCCCTATACCGTGCAGCCGTATCCGGCAAGCAGCTCCTCCATTTTGTCCGCCACATCCATCAACGCCTTGCCACATGGGCCGAAGCGGAGAATCCCAAGCGGGGTCCGTTGGCCGTGGTCCTTGGCCAGGCGCTGCAAAGTAAGCGTCTGCCCAATGCGGGGATCCCCGGCCTGGTAGTGGGTGGCTTCCTCACGGAAGGCATCATACCTGGCATCGGGACGGGCGCTCTTTTCCAGAAGGAGTGCGGCTGTCTCCAGACTGCCGGCCATGACTGCCCTGTGAAGCGGGGTCATCCCGAACTCATCGCACAGGTCCACCTGTGCGCCGTGTTCCAAAAGGAGCTCTGCGGCCCGGGCATGCCCGGATGCCGCGGCGAGGTAAAGAGGGGTCCGGCCCCCGCTGCGATATGTGCTGATGAATGTGTTCGCGGCTACATAGTACTGGTCACGGCCGCTTTCCTGCCGGTGGTTGACATCGGCGCCCTTGTCAAGCAACCTTGTGATCTTCGGACAGTCGCCTCTGCCGGCGGCTTCCATCAACCGGGTGTTCCTGTGCTTCCCGAAAAGACCGTCGGATGAACCCATGTGAAATCCCTCCCCTCATGGCTTCCCTGTATCTGGATGACATATGCCATCCACTATATTTTATCATTCCTGTAACCACACGGTCAAACATGCCGGCGGGTTGGAACCACGGGGGATGTGATATAATATGGAGGAGGGACCATACGCTGTCCTGCACATGGATTGATTGCACCCGAATGGATTCCAACTGATTCTCCGGAGGTGCCACATGAAGACCAAAGCATTGATTTTATTCCTGGTTCTTGCCCTGGCGGCTGGCGGTTGCTCCGCTGCCTGGGGCTATTCCTTCCTGCCAAATGAAGGGACCATCACGGGTTATCGTGCGCCCGGCCTGAAGAGGAGCATCACGATCCCGGAAACCATCGGCAACATCGAGGTTGTCCGCATCGGGGAGGCATCCTTCGCCAACAACGAGTTGTTGTCCATCACCATCCCCGGCGGGGTTGCAAGCATAGGGGACTGGGCGTTCCACAACAACGATCTGGCCGAGGTCATCATCCCCAGCGGGGTCACAAGCATCGGCGCATACGCATTCTCCGGGAATCCCCTGAAGTCAATCACCATGCTTGGGGATGACACGGAAATCGGGGAGGGGATGGTCGGGGGCCTGGGCTTCCGGGATGCCTACCTGGAAGGCGGTGCGGGGACATATGTGAGGTCAAGGGACGGCCATTGGAAGAGGGATGCGGCCGGACCCTGATGAAATGAACCATCTTTAGGACATACCCGGAACGGGGAGTTTACCGGATCCATCACAAGCAGATAATGCGACGACTCGGTTTTTTTGGGAACACGGGCATTCGCTAAACTTTCACTTGGGAACGCTCATGCTGATCGCTC
>JAWOHX010000114.1:0-3233 GCA_046484975.1 Clostridia bacterium | reverse complement strand
CCAAAGATCATCAACATTTTTGCAGTTATGCTGACACTAATGCTGGCCAGCTGTAATTCGGGGATGTCAAAGGGCGATTCGGGGGGCGAAGCCGGGAGCGCTTCCGGGGAACGACCCCGAGAGGCGGCCGTTTGTACGGCCGTGGTTCATGCCCGCATGGATGGCAATCATGGAAGGCATCGCAGGCCGTTATGACAGCTGCATGGAGATCCTGGCTGGCCTTGGTGGATATGCAAAAAGCGACTTGATGATGGAGTCGGCAAGAACCAAGGACCGGGATGTTCTCCTCACCGAGTACCGCATCCATGTCATCCCCCTCTCCTTCGGGGAAGTGGTCCGCATCTATCTTTCGGAACAGTGAGACCCGGCATGATCACTCCAGGCTGATTTCCACCCATTCCAGGACAAGATCATCCGCATGTGGGACAACCTCAACCACCTGATATCCGTTCTTAAAACCCTCTTCGGGAATGCTCCACCGGAAGCAGGGATGGGCAGGCCTGGGATGGGACAGTTCCACTTTGCCCTCTGGCCTGCATCGTTCCCCGTTCAAAAACACCTCCGGTCCTTGGGCAGGCATGACCCCGGAAAAAGACAATACCACGTGCATCCTGGCGTGGCAACCTTTGAGATTCCCCGTGTGGAGCCTGTATTCATGGAAGATGTCCTTCTTCAATGAATCCGGAAGTCTCACATCCCATGGTTTTCCGTCGGGCTTCCTGTCGTTAAAAGTCAGAATGAAACGTTTTGGTTTTACAAGCATCCTCTCCCTGGATCCTGTTTCTTCCAGGATGTCCCGGTATTCATCCACCGTGTAGAAATCATCCAACCGGTCCATGTAATTAAAGAAATACACGGCGTCCGCCCCTCTGTCGACATAGGAGAAAGCCGCAGCCCGTATGGTCTCCATTCTGTTGAACGGATGCTCATTTTGGCAATGGGGAAACCTGGTCTGCCTCAGACAAATCTCCAGGCAAGGGGCGATTTTCACACCGGTTCCATGAACCAGCTTCTTCCACATCTCCACGGGGATGTCATGCTGGCTCGTTTCCCAGAACGGGGACGGTGCGATATAGTCCACGTATCCTTCCCGGGCCCATAACGAGGCATCCATTCCCATGTCGAATGCGGTAGAGGGATCCACGGGCACCCGGACGCCGATTCCGATCCTGCGCCCTTTGGCTTCCCCGTGTTTGTCCGCCAGTTCCCTTATCCTTTTCATGAATGCATCCAGGACCGGCCTTCCCTCATCACATCGGCCTGTGGGAAAATGGTTGCCAAACCTCATCCAATCAAGTTCCAGTCCGTCGAAATCATACCGCTGGAAGTATTCCTCCACCAATCGCATATGGTGTTTTCGGACTTCCTCCACCAGGTAATTGAGCTGCCGGTCTTCCCATCCCTGGTCACGGTACATGGCTCTCCGGTATTCCAGGTGATTCCTATAGAAGGAACTGTGCAGAGGATTTTGTATATCGTTGGCATTATGGACATCATTCATCCTCATGCTGATCCAGGGGGATATGGAGATTCCCCGCAGGGCATCGATCCAAAGGGCATAGACATCAATGTTCCTGTCTGCCAAGTCTTTCACCGCGGACATCCAGTCCTTTATACCCGGGCTTTCCCTCAGATATGGACCTGCCATATCCATATGGTCCTCAATGCTTTCCCAGACCCGGCTTCTGAAGCTTGTCCTCTGGGCGTTTGCGTTGAGGATGAATCGTTCGACGTTCGTCCCTTTGTATTGCTGGATGAAATCCATGATCTCCGCCATGTCCGACGCTTTTTCCCTGCGGGTGAAAAAATAATGGGAGCTGTCCTCATTCAGATAAATCTTCGCCATGAATATCCCCGTATCCTTTCTGCCTTCTTTCCTTTAAATAAGGAAAATGTTTCCGTACTTCATCCAAGCTACCGGTATCAATATTACAATAAAGAATCTCCTCGGTGTTTTCACCGGCACTGGCCACCAGCAACCCGTCCGGTCCGTACACCCTGGAACTCCCGAAGAACACCTCTTCCCCTTCCCGTCCCGTCCGGTTTACTCCTGCCACATACACCGTATTCTCCAGCGCCCTCGCCGGCAGGAAAATATCCCAGAGATGCCGGTGTGTGGCAGACCAGGCTGAACTGACGAAAATGTCCTGCGCTCCTTTGAGAGCCAGCATCCTGGAGGTTTCCGGAAAGTCCACGTCATAGCAGATCAAAAACCCGATTCTCCCGAAGGGAGTCTCATGTACCTGGTACCCATGGTCCCCAAAAGAAAAGTATTTCTGTTCCTCCTCCCATAGATGGTTTTTTTTGTAAACCTGCAGGACCTCTCCGTGGTGGTCGATGACCACGGATGCATTGTAGATCCGGCCACCTTCCCTGTAGGCAATGGAAGGAACCATGTGGATGCCGTGCTCCCGTGCTTTGCTTCTTGCCAGGGTCACGGTGGATCCGTGGATGTCCTGGGCGAGGGAAAAGATCTTTTCACCCATCATTCCAAGGTTGTATCCCGTGGAAAACAACTCCGGGAAAACCAGGATGTCCGCCCCTTCTTTTTTGGTTGCATCCGCCATGGATGCCATTTTCTCATCATTTTTCCGGACATCCATCCAGGCACTGTCAAACTGGGCTAGTGCAATTCTTGCCATTTCAACTCCTTGAAATACTTCTCATGGGTCTCCAACACCTCTTCATAGGATGCAGTGCCCGTTACCCCTATTTTCCGGATGGTGACGGATGCCACGATATTGGCGAAGAAAGCCGCTTCCACCTCGTTCCAGCCGGAGGCAAGGGCACTCACGGCGGCGGCAGTCACGGAATCCCCCGCACCGCAGATGTCATAAGGCCGTGGGACATCCGCCGTTGGCACCAAAAAACTCCCTTGTTTTCCAACGGTCAGGATTCCGTCCTTGCCCATGGTGACGAACACTGGTTTTTTGTTTTTCCGGTAAGTCATGCCCGCACATTCCAGGACCCTGTCCATGGAAGGCACACCGGCCCGGCCGGCGCATTGGCCGCTGCATATCTCATAATTGTTGCATTTGATGGCCATGTTCTCAAACAAATGAATCTTTGACCTGGAATCGGCGAAGATGATTTTATCCTTATGGATGGCACCCAATGTGATGAGCCGCTTCCTTAATGTATCCGTAATGACCCCGCAGTTGTTTTCCACCATCTGGTCCAGGATGATCACCGCGTCCATTTCATTGAATACTTCATCCAGCATTTTCAGCAGG
>JAWOHX010000048.1:0-13351 GCA_046484975.1 Clostridia bacterium | reverse complement strand
CGGGCCTCCAGCTCGCGCGTGGTCTGCCGCGCATCGCGCACGGCTCGCCCGAAGACCACCGGCAGCACCGAGACGGCCACGATCAGGATGAGGTCCCCATAAAAGCTCATTTCTGTCAAACCTATGAAATCTTAATGTTATTATCGTATGATAACTTCCTATTGAAATTATTTTATGATTACTTCCTCTTTTATGTAGAATGAATTAATGCATTTTGCATATGGGAGGTGTAATTTGAAGGAGTATGTTTTCACAATGGATGAATTAAAAAAGCTTAGAATAATCAATAGAGTGCTTGATAAGTCAATACCACAGAAAGAGGCTGCGTTATTGCTTGGAATATCGGATAGGCAGGTACGAAACATTTTAGTAAAAGTCAGACTGCATGGCCCGGATGGAGTCAAACACCAAAACAAATTCCATCAACCTATTCAAACACACAGTGATGAGTCCAAACGGAAGATTATTGAACTGAAGCTTTCATACAATTACTCTGCATCAAACTTTCTTCATTTTCAGGAATTGCTTGAAGAACGCGAAAGTATTTTCATTTCATATTCCGCATTACATGGGATACTGACTGAGCACGGCATCAAGTCCCCACGCAAACATCGAAAAAAACAAAATCATCCAAACAGAAAAAGAAAAGATCATTATGGTGAATTGATTCAGACTGACGCCACTCCGTTTGAATGGTTTGAGGATGGAACAGTGTATTCTCTGCATGGTTACATTGATGATGCTACAGGTGAAGTTCTGGGATTGTATATGTGCAAGAGTGAGTGTTTGCTTGGATATCTGGAGATTACCCGGCAAATGCTTGAGAATGTCGGTTCACCGCAGGCAATATATTCCGATAAGTATTCTGTTTTCTTTCCCACTTCTTCAAGTAAAAACAAGCTTTCAATTGATGAAGAACTGGAGGGCAAAGAAGAACCTGTAACTCAATATCACCGTATTCTTGATGAGCTTGGAGTTGAGTTAAGGGCTGCTTCGACTTCCCAGGCAAAAGGACGTGTGGAGAGGCTATGGGAAACCCTCCAGGGGAGACTTGTAACTGAATTCAGAATACATGGAATCACCACACCTGAACAAGCCAATGAATTCTTTCCTGAATACATTAAGTGCTTCAACAAAAAGTTCTCTGTTAAACCGCTTTCCGACAAGTCCCTTTTCGTAGAAGTTCCGACTTATTTGAATCTGGATCTATTGCTGACAAACAGGCTTACACGCCGTGTTAACTGTTCAGGGGTATTCAGTATTAACAACAAGAAGTTTCAAATTCTTGATAATGATATCATAGCCTCTGCGACTATCAAGATTCACATAAGCCACCAGATTGGCATCGTAGCAGTTTACAAAGACCGTTGTTACCGGGTTATTCCTTTGGATAATTTACCTCATTACAACTCAACTAAGGATCTTGAAAAGGCATATCAGCAATCAAGTATTGAAATTCTAGCTTACGCAATAGCATTTTGCTCTGTTGATGCAAAATTGAATAACCCTACGCTCTTGAGCTACTGAGTTATGGTTCATAAAAAGCGGAAGTATTCAAAAGATAATTTCAACTCAAAAAGCGGAAGTAATCAAAAGATATTGACATATATAATTCCCGACAACCGGAGGTACCACTGGATGATGACCTCGCCATAGAACATGGCGATGACGATTCCCATGCACAAAAACGGTCCAAAGGGGATAAGGTCCTTTTTTTTCTTTTTTTTGAAAACCATGAGCCCCAGACTGACCAATGCCCCCAGCACGCAGCCAATCAAAAGGGAAAGGAGAATGCTTTTCCATCCCAGAAATACCCCCATGGCTGCCATGAGTTTGATGTCCCCTCCCCCGAGACCTCCTTTTGTCGCCCAGGCAATCAAGAACAAAGGAAGGCTGGCTGCAAGAAAACCAATCCCTGCATCCAGGAAAGGCACTTCCCTGACAATCACCACATATAGGATTGCATTCACCAGCAGTACCACCACCAGGGAATCCGGTATGATCATGTGCTCCAGATCGATGAAGAAGACTGCGATGAGGACATAGACCGCGACCAAATGGAACAGAAGGGACCAGGAAAGCCCGACGACCAGGAAGACCAGCACGGTGACCAGGGCGGTCAGTCCCTCAATCAGGGGATACCGGACACTGATGGGGGCTTTGCAGTACCTGCATCTTCCTTTCAGGAACAGAAAGCTGAAAACGGGTATGTTGTCCATGGGTTTCAGTCTGGTATTGCAGGAAGGACAGGCCGATCCCGGGGATACAATGGACTTTTCCAGAGGTAATCTGTAGATGACCACATTGAGAAAACTTCCTATGAGCAGTCCGAGTACCAGAAAAAAATATTCCAAAGCCAGACCCCCTGTACGATGTTAGGCTCATTATAACAAATCCACCCTTCGTTTTCCATGCAATGGCATTAAAAAAGACCCCCGATCGGGGGTCTTTTTTACTCGATGGGAAGTTTCCTTCCGGACTGGACCTGTTTTTTCTCTTTTGGGAGCCTGATCTCCAGTATTCCGTTGTTGTATGACGCCTTGATGTCTTCCTCTTTCACGCCTTCCACATAGAAGCTCCGGGCAACCGAGCCAAATTTTCTTTCCCTTCTGATATAGGCTTCGGTTTCCTCTTTCCCGCTCTCCTCTTTCTCTGCGCTGATGATGAGATAGTTGTTCTTCAGCTCCAGATTGATGTCCTCTTTCGCAAACCCGGGAATCTCTGCCTCCAGGACATATTCATTGTCCGTTTCCCTGATGTCGGTCTTCATGCCCGTAGCATATGTGCCAGGAGTGTAGAAACTGGTCTTCAGCAAATCATCCATCATGTCGAAAACATCATATTGCGTTTTTCTTTTCGGTACCAGGTCAAACATCACATTCACCTCCGTATCATATATAGTTGACTTTCTTTGACCTTCCAACTTATTTATACACTGACACAAGAGAGAATACAAGTTCTGCTTTTGACTTTCTTTGACCTTTATATAGAAATAAAGTGATTCTTCTCCATCTCTCTTGCCTTTTCTCTGAAATTCTCTCTTTTTCTATATCATCCACTTTTTTTGCTTCATTGGCCAACATGGAATCCCATATATGTTCTTTAACAGGGTTTACATTATCTCATGCCTGCTGTATGATTGTGTCGAACAGAAGAACCTGCCAGAAGGAGCATGAACCTTTGGCCAAGAAAAGCTTGTGGTCCTCGTTACACCAGATCTTGTTGAAAGCCCTGCCGGAGAACACGGAGGTGGCGGAAAGTGCCCTTCCATTGAATATTCGCAGGCTGCATGCCGTCTCGATAGCGGGTTTCCCAGTCAGCCTGATATATGTCCTCATTTTCTCATTCTTCCCTCCCGAGCAAACTTCCGGGGAGCAACTCTGGCAGACCCTCATTCTTTTTGCACATGCTGGCTTTGCCCTATGCATGCTCCTCCTTTTCATTGCCTCCTCCATCCTTAGAAAAAAACCCGTATACATCACCGGGATTCGTATCGTCCAGGGAATCTCTCTGTCCATCATCCTCCTCATGGGAATCCTCCTCAGCGGCATCGACCAGCTGGTCACAACCAACATCACCCCGTTCATCATCGTCTGTACCGTTGCAGGAATCATCTTCCTGCTCCCTCCAGTGGTTTCCCTGCCGGTGTTCTCCCTCTCTTATCTTGCATTCTTCCTGACACTCGGTTTCTTCTCCTCTGAACCAACCGTTTTGTCCTCCAACCTGATCAACGGCTTCACCGCTGTCGGCATCGGCTTTGTCCTCTCAGTCATCGGATGGGGCAACCATGTCAGGAACCATAGGCAGAGGGAACAGATCATGAGTCAACAGAAGGACCTGGAAATCAAAAACAACCTCCTGTCCTATCTGGCTTCCTCCGACTGCATGACGGGGTTGTTGAATCGTCGGGAATTCGAAACGAAAGCGCAACTGGTGTCCGAGGCCATGAAAGAAAAGGGCGGTGCCTCCTGCCTGATCATCACCGATATCGACGATTTCAAGGACATCAATACCACGCATGGACATCCCGGCGGGGATGAAGTAATCATTGAGGCCTCCAAGGTTCTGTCAGCTGTGCTTCGCGGTACGGATATCCTGGGCAGGTGGGGCGGAGAAGAGTTCATCATCCTTCTTCCCGACACAACCATGGACCGGGGGAAATTCATTGCAGAACGACTCCGTAAAGCCATGGAGGACAAGGTTTTTTTCATCAACAAGAATTCTGTCAGAATAACAGCGAGTTTCGGCATCACCCTCTATCCAGGGGATGCAACTTTCGACTCCTGCTATAACAAAGCGGACCAGGCTCTATTCAAAGCAAAAGACAATGGGAAGAACCGGGTGGATGTGGCGGATTAAGATCAAAGAAACCCTTTCTCCCCGGTTTCCTTCCGGTTGTTGGCAGGCTTGCCGTACTTGTTCAACAACACGGTAATCCCCCCGGAGTAGCCGTCGCTGTATGCTAGGTACTGGATGCCTGTTTCCCTGTCCTCAATGATCCGATAGCCCCGCAGTGTCCCTTCCTTGAAGACGGTCTCAAAGCGTTTTTCTTTCATTCAATCCTCCTTGTTTTGTTCACTGGATATGGTCATTGACGCATCCCCGCATGTGACGAGGATTTTCCTGTCTCCCCTCTCCGCCTTGGCGAAAGGGCTGTCATACCTAGGATAATCGCCGGTGTTTATCCGCTCACCCCCGACCATGAGAGGCTGGTCCCATCCCGTTTGCACAGTCCCGAGAGAGGGAGACTCATATGTGAGACCGGCAACATCCCCGCCCAATCCCGCATCCGCAACCGCCCGGATGAAATCCCCGAAAGACTTCCACTCCTTGAGGCTTCCCATCTCCAGGATCCAGGCATTGGACCGGCCGAAGGCTATGATCTCATATGGCGTATCATCCATCTCTTCCGACTGCCCCAGGTATTTTGCCAGATCCTTGTCCGGTGTTCCCAGGTAGACGGGACCTTTCAAAGGCCGCAAGGCAACCAGGCCGTTCCCCTTCCTGCCGAAGAACCATCCGTTTTCCTCCCGGGCCTCATCCATTTGACCTTTCGGGAAATAGGCATGGGTGACATAAGTAAAATCCGCCAGCAGGGACAAGGGCATCTCGTAAAGGCAGACCAGGACGTTCCTGTGCTGGTGTACCTTCGGGAGAATCCTGTTGCCCGCCCAGTTGTTGGGCCTTGCATTGTATTCATTGCTCCCCGGATGGGTGGTGAACACCGGGATGTTTTCCCCAAGGGTGGCCTGCCATACATGCTGCTGGAAGCCGAACCTTCCTTTCTTGAAATCCTGGACGCAGCTGAGCATGTAGTCCCGGGTTTTATAGGTGTACAGGTTGGCCTTGGTCGTTGATGTGTAATCCGCATCCTCCGGGGTCTGGATTCCTCCTGCTTCACACAGGTCGAACCATTCCTTGTGGGCCTTTGCCCTTTCCAGGAGATAGTAACCGGGTTCGGCCTGTACCTTCAGGGTATTTTCGATGACCTGCCTGTGGCAGAAGGCTCCCATCCCCCAGTAAAGACCGAGGTTTTTGGAATCCGAGGGATCCACTCCAAATGCTTCGCCTTCCCCGGGATCCAGGCTCATGCACTGCTTGTTCTCCTGTGTCCCCTGGTGGGATGCGATGTCCCGGATGACGCCATGAATTTCCTTGTCCGAAAGGCAAAGAAGAATACAGGCCGGGGAGAATCCCGCTGTTGCCGTGCTCTCGTACAGGAACAACTCCCTCAGGGGTCGTGTGGAATCTTTTCCTCTGAGAATGTCCCTGCCGTAGGCCCTGCCGTGGGAAGAACCGAAAACTCCCTTGAAACTGTTCAGGGCCATGTCCAGGAAAATCAGGTCAAGGACGGCCGAGGATTGTTTTTTCATGTCCTCATCCCCCGGGATCATCTGAAGAAGCGCCAGGGCCAGGGCATCCTCATGGTAATAGCAGTTGGAAAGCCATTCGCAGAACCCGAAGCGCATCCGTGCATCCAGCCAGCGGGTAATGAATGGCCGGGCATGTCCTGCATGCCAGTTCCCCGTTTTTCCAGTGTTTGAGAAACATTCATCCGGATACAGGGTCCCTGCAACATATTCCGTGGCATGGAACAGAATCTGGTGGTTTTCCGTGAAATAGCAAGGGCTTTTTTCGTGGCCTCCCTGGTCGATCCAGTATTTACTTCCCAGTATCAAGGAGGCATTTTCCTCCCCGATGCCATGCCTGGCCGCCATGGCGAGGAATCCGGGCAGTATGAAATCATAGCAATCCCCCCTGCCACGGATATATTCCATGGATTCCCTCAGGTTTGCAACATCACCAGACAACCCCGTCTCCATCCGGGCGAGCTCCAGATAGATGCCGTTGATTCCTCTTTGCTGGTTTTCGGAAACAATTGCTTCCAGGTATTTCTTTTTGATATCGGTCATGATTCCTGCGCACCTGCCTGGGAGGACTTGTCCTCACGGATGCAGACCCCTCTGGCCTGGGGATCCAGTTCCAGAAAAACAAGGTTCTCTTTTCTGGAGAGGATGTCTTTCATGCCCGCGATATCCCGGGCCAGTATGATGACGGTGCCCCCTCCCCCGGCGCCTGCCAGCTTGGCACCGTAGGCACCGTTCTCCAGGGCGGTGCGGATCAATGCATTGTTCTCCTCACCGGAAGGAGCGAGGGCATCCTGGATCTTATGATTCCTGTTCATTAGGATTCCCAACTGTTCCCAGTCTTTTCCCAGCAGGGCTTTTTTCCCGAACCGGGCCAGTTCGGCGATTTCCCGATAACCGTCCACGACCTGTTTCTCCCCTTCCAGCCAACGCTGTCGCAGAGGTTTGTGAAAATGCCCGGAGTTGTGCATGACCCCTCCGTGGGCCACGAGGAAAGGCAGTTCATCCACATGGGCGGACAGGTTCTCCACCGTGGCATATGTCTCGTCCTTCAGTTCCCTGTAATATTCCTTTCCCCGGAAATCCAGATAAAGCAGACCCCCGAAGGTGGTCATGTAGGCATCCTGGTATCCGCATTGGCATTTCAGGTAATGCAGTTCGATGATTCGGTTCATCTCCGCCAGTTCGTAGCGGTTCACGCTTTTCCCCGTGAATGCCAGTATCCCGTACAGGAGGGAGGAGAGAATGGCAGTGGATCCGGACAGTCCCGCCTGGACGGGAATGTTGCTTTTCACCCTGATCTCCGCCTTCAGGTCATATGCCCGCAGAAAACGCAATACCGAGCGGAAAACATCGAAATAGTCACCCTTGTTCTCAAAGTCGTTTTTCCATAGCAGTTCTGTTTTCCCGAAATCGTTCACCAGAACCAGGGTCTTGTTTTTCTTCAGCGTCACCGTGGCCCGGTTCCTGATGGAACAGGCCATCATGGCTCCCCCGTACCCATCGGTGGGGTTCCCGATGATCCCGGCCCTTCCGGGCGTGCTCACTACAATCATAATGCTGTCTCCTGTCAAAGATTCATTTTATTGATGACATATTGCCTCATCTGATACCCGTATTTCTCGTCCTCCAAGGCAAAATCCAGGAAGGCTTCGAAATAGGAGGACATGTTCCCGAGGTCATATCTTTTTTCCGATTCCTTCATGTTCACGCAGTAACCCCTGGTCCCCTCCTTCAGCAACAGGCGGATGGCATCGGTCAGCTGGATCTCACCGCTTTTCCCGGGACTGGTCCGCTCCAGTGCGTCGAAGATGCTCCCGGGCAGAATGTACCTTGCGCAGAAAGCCCGGGTGGAGGGAGTGCTCTTCGGGGAAGGCTTCTCCACCACGTCGGTGATCTCGCAGATATCCTGTAAGACATCTCCTTTGGGAGCCACGATGCCGTACCGGGACACCTCCTCCAGCGGGACGGGACGGGTGCCGATGACCAGGGATTCGGGATTGTTCTCGAACTGACCCAGCATCCTCCCCAGTAAAGAGGGGTTTTCTCCCGAGACGATCACCGAATCGCCCAGAGCGATGATGAAGGGTTGTCCCCCGATGAAATTTTTGGCATGGGATATGGCATCCCCCAGCCCGGAAGGCGCGCTTTGCCTTGTATAAAAATATTGCATCTCCATATTCTCGTATTCCAACTTCTCCAGGATGTCTGTCTGTCCCGAGGAAAACAAAAGGTTGTTGAGTTGGATGTTCTTGTCGAAATAGTCTTCCAGTGCCCGCTTATTTGAGCCGGTGATGAACAGGATCTGTTCCACTCCGACTGCCGCCAGCTCCTCCACGATGTAGTGGATACAGGGTTTGGCTCCCAGGGGAAGCATTTCCTTGGGCTGGGTCTTGGTCAGGGGAAGCATCCGGGTTCCAAGCCCTGCTGCGGGTATCACCGCTTTTTTGATCATCTTGGTCCCTCCTTGCACTCTCATATGTCTCATACTATCCAACAGCCCCTTTCATTGTCAATACAGAGGACTTTCTTCAGCCCACGATCACATTCTCCGGCCTCTCCCCCCGGATGTATGCCTGCAGATTACGGCGGACAAGCGCCAGGAGTCTGCCCCTGATGTTTTCGCTATAAAAGGAATTGTGGGGCGTAACCAGCACCCTGGGATGCTCCCAAAAGGGATGGTTTTCGGCAAGGGGCTCCTCTTCAAACACATCCAGGGCGACTCCCTTGAGACCTCCCTGATCCAGATGGCGGAGCAACTCCTGCTGGTTGATGATCCCTCCGCGGGAAATGTTCACCAGCACCGCATCCTTTTTCATGGCTCCAAGGGCTGCGGTGTTGATGAGGTTGCGGCTGGCGCTGTTGAGGGGCAGAGTCAGGACCACGATGTCACACAGGCCGAGGAACATATGAAAATCAAACCCGTGATAAATCGCCTGGTAGCCTTCTTTCTCACCCGGATTCCGGGAATATCCCAGAATCCGGCACCCGAAGGCACCAAGCCTTTTCGATGTCTCTGTCCCGATGCTGCCTGTCCCCACGATGCCCACGGTCTTGCCGTAAAGCTCCTGGACAGACCTGCTTTTTTCCCATTTCCTGTTCCGCTGGTTGTCATCAAAAAAACGGGTTTCCTTGTATATTTCCAGGATCTTCAGCACCACCCATTCCGCGATGGGTATGCTGTAAACCCCCCGGGCATTGCTTACAAGGATGTCCTTTTCCCTGATCGCTTCCATGGGCAGCATGTCGTATCCCGCGCTGGGCAACTGGATGAAGCGAAGACCCGGCATTCCTGAAAGATGGTCATGGATAAATCCCTGATGTGCCACCAGAACCTCGGCTTTCTGCAATTGCTCCGATGGATATATCCTGTAGCCCAGTCCCTCAAGTTCCTTTTCCCACGCCTCTCCTCCTGTCAGGTTCAGCACCAGCCCAACGTTTCCCATGACAACTCCTGCTCTTTCTCATCGGGGATTTCCCCGTGCTCCCATTATATCACACCATCCAAAAACATAAGGCTGCCCCGGAAATCATCCGCAGGCCATGACGCTGCCTTCCCAGGCCTCGGCGATGTCCTGTCGTTCTTCCCATCCCCCCTGGACCTGGAGAAGGATGCGGCAGAGTCCATTTTTGCAGGATGCCTGCAGACATCGTTGGAAAAATGCATGATGTCCCTCGTTTTCCTTCCGGGGGATCCATCCGTAATACAGCAACCCACGGTCCCTGCACCGTCCCAGGACATCCTCCATGTCGTGCATCTCCGGATTCCCCAGGTTCAGTCCTCTCACCTGGGGCAGGTGCAGGATCTCCTCCATCAGGCCTGGGTTTTTCCCGCAGTAATGGATATAGCCCCCGCCGAAATGCTCCAGAATCCTCTGGGTGTAGGGAACCACGAACTCCTGTATCTGCTCTCTTGAAAGAAGCGTGGAGGTGTCCTCGCTGATTTTGATTCCCCCGAGGGACCTGGGGATGACCAGACTGTTGTAATGGGGAACCATATCCCCTGGCATGTATTCCAGACAGGCCTCCATCCCAAGGATGATGGCCTCACAACTCAGCTCCAGTAAATGATGCAGGAAGCCAGGGTCATCATGGATCTCATAGAATATCCTGTCTCCATATGCGATATGGGCGGTATCGAAGGGCCCTTGCAGGTCCATGGGGAAAATGCGGCATGGGCTGTCTGCCAGGACGACAGACATGGCAGCCATATGCTCCAGCCCCTGTTTGAATTCCTCCGACAGGACGATGTCCCCTGCATCCATGCCCAGGAGATGTTCCCTTGGCGCATGCTTTCTGACCCAGGGCATCTTGTCCGTGAAGACCTCCTGCCTGACACCAAGCAGGGTTGGAAAAACCCCGCATCCCATGTTGGCCCGCACGGAGGGTACTGACTCCCGGCCTCCGGCCGCAGCCCGCAGGGCAGGTACAAGGCCATGGACCAGCATGTTTTCCGAAGATGCCCGGATCTCACGGTAATCGAGTTCGGGAAACAGGTCCTCCAATTCGGGAGGAAGCGCACAGCTTAATAGAAGTGGTTGCTGGTCGGGTTTGCTCCCTTCCCATAGACTGCATTGGGCCTGAACTGACCTGTCGATCCGGTACCGCTGTGTTTCCAGGAAATTAAGGGCCTTTTGGATGGCATCTTTATAGCACATAACTGACGACATACCGGTGATGTCCCTCCTTTGGCAATGCAAGGAACTGCCAGTTTCCACAGTGGCCCTGTTCTCTCATGACCAGATCAAAATGGCAGGTTGCGATTCCCATGTCCACCATCTGTATATCCATGCCCAAGGACTTGCCATATGAGTCGGCCTCGTTTTTATAGAAATGGAATGCTTCGCGTCCATACACCACTGACCACGGTTGCTTGTTGGAGGCGGAAGGGGCAAGGCGCACCGCTTCCAATGGGTCCTTGTATTCCGGCACCTTTTCTTGTGGCAGGGGAAGTGTGAATTGGTCCTGGAAGAATATTTCATTCCAGGACTTCCTCCCTCCGGAGCCGGCCAGGCTCTTGAACAGGGTGTCCACCATCCGTTTCTCCTCTTTTTCATATCCCATCGGCGAGACGGCGGGGATGACCTCCCCGTCACCGGGAGAAAGGACTTTCGCAAATCGGCCTTTTTTATACGTTCCCGCCAGCCAGCAGGATGAAATTCCCAGGCCCAGGGCATACAGAAGTATCTTCTCAAAGACATACCCGTAAGCCAGCAATCCCTTCTCTGAATTTTCTGTCTTGCCCGCCAGATAGGTTTCGGCCCCTTTGATGACACCATAGGTGGACACAGGCTGCTCAGTGGTATCCTCCAGGACAAGCATGAATCCTGCATGGAACGGACAATGATTGTCCTCCCTGATGAATGCCTCCATGCGCTTTTTGTGGTCCATGCAAAGAGGTCGGCCATCGTAGGTCCGTACGGACCGCCTTCTTAGGATCAGATCGTATGCCTTCCACTGTTCCATATGTCACTCCCTTTTTTTCATTATATCATAGGAAAAATGATATTCTTGCTGATTCACAGGCAGATATCATATAATGGATGTCAGGAGGAAACTGAGATGCTTCGAAGGATTTTCCTTTGCCTGTTGTCCGCCGCCCTGTTCCTGATTCCTGTACATGCGTTGTCCGCCGACACGATGTATGAGGACATCCTGCGAAATCATGGTGCTGTGATGCTTCTCATTGACTCGACCACCGGTGAAATTGTCTTCGCCAACCAGGCAGCTTCCACCTTCTACGGATATCCCGTGGAGGTTCTTCAATCCATGAATATCAATGAGATCAACACCCTGCCTCCTGAGGAAATTGCCCTTGAATGGCAGGCGGCGAAGGACCAGGTCCGCAACTATTTCATTTTTCCTCATCGCCTAGCATCCGGGGAAGTGCGTACGGTGGAAGTCTTTTCCTGGCCCACCCAGGACAAAACCCTTCTGTTTTCAGTGATTCATGACATCACGGAAAAGACCACCTACCAGCAAGAACTCACGGACATAAACGCCCGGCTGAAACTGGCGGAACTACAGGCTCATATCGGGCACTGGCAATTTTTTCTCACGGATAACAGGGTGGTGGCCTCCGAGGGCGCCATGAGGATCTATGGGCTGGAAGGACAGGAAATGACCATATCCAATATCCAGACCATTCCCCTCCCGGAATACCGGGATGCCCTGGACCAGGCACTGGCTGCCCTGATCAAGGACGGGACCCCCTATGACATCGAGTTCTCCATCCGAAGGCCTTCCGACAACAGGATTTTCCATATCCATTCCGTGGCAATATATGATTCCGAGCGGAATATGGTCTTTGGGGTCATCCATGACATCACGGATTTAAAAAATGCACGGGATTCCCTCGTTCTCCAGAGGAACATCATCATCATCTCCATGGGATCCTTCCTGGTCATCCTGTCCGGATTGGTATTCCTGTTGATGTTCAACCGGAAGGCCCTGGACAAAGAGAAGGAAAAGCTGCGGGTCACCTTGCTTTCCGTGGGGGACGCCATCATCACCACCGATGGTGACGGCAAGATCCAGCTGGTCAACAAGGAGGCAGAGGCCCTCACCGGATGGCCCCAGGAGCAGGCCCGGAATCAGCCTTTCCATGAAGTATTCCATGCCCTGGACCCGGAAACCGGGGAACCATTCGATCACATCATCGGGACAGTTCTCCGTACAGGGAATGCTTCCAGCATGAGGGAGTGTATTCACCTGGTTTCAAAGACCGGTGTCCGGCGGATTGTTTCCAATAACACTGCCCCCATCCTGGACGACCGGGGAAACCCTCATGGAGCGGTCGTTGTGTTCCGGGATATGACGGAATCCTATGACAAACTACGGGAAATCGAGCATCTGAGCTTCCACGACCAGTTGACCGGTTTGTACAACCGCAGGTTTTTCGATGCGGAACTACGTCGGTTGGATACCGCCGGGAACCTTCCCCTTTCCCTCATGATGGCGGATCTCAACGGTTTGAAACTGTCCAATGATGCCTTTGGACATGCCACCGGCGACATGATTCTCCGGGAGGTAGCACAGATTATCAGTGGAGCAAGCCGGAAAACCGATGTGGTGGCCAGGATGGGCGGGGATGAGTTCATTCTCATTCTTCCCAACACTTCCTTGTCTGAGGCGGAACTCCTGGCGGCCAAAATCAAGATGAAAGTGGAAAGCACTCTCATCAAATCCATCCTGTTGTCCATCTCAATTGGCTGGGGCTGCAAGGAGGAAACACATCAAGATATCCGTTCCGTGATGAAGCGAGCGGAGGATTTCATGTATAAAAAGAAGCTTTTCGAAAGTCCAAGCATGAGAGGAAGGACACTGGAATCCATCATCTACACACTGCACGAGAAAAGCCCACGGGAAAAGAATCATTCCGATCGGGTGGCTGCATGGTTGGGCGCCAACCCGGTGCCGATCCAATTGCCGATCGGGGCCGAGGACCAGTTCAAGGGCGTCGTGGATTTGGTCAAGATGGAGGC
>JAWOHX010000163.1:0-4077 GCA_046484975.1 Clostridia bacterium | reverse complement strand
AGGGCGATGCCGATATGAAGAACTTATCCCAGAATGATCCGTATCTTCGGGACAGTCCCAGGGCTACTGTGACCGTGGTGAAGAAAATGAAGAGATTGGAAAATCCCATCAATAGCAATGTGGAAGGCAGTCGTTCCAGTATGATCAACCTGACGGTTCTGGATCCCGAGTCGCTGGACATCCTTAATGCAAACCCAAGGTCCATCTTCAAGGCATTGACAAGGAAACGCACACTTCTTATCATGAAGGGTTGGTCCAATCCCAGTCTTTTTTCTTCCGTTTCCACCTGGGCCTGGAAAAATTCCGCTTTCGCTGTTGGCTCCATCATTTGGTAATTTGGATCCTGTCTCAATGAAACGGCCAATCCTTCCCGGATCTGCCCTTTCATGATGCTGTCCACATATCCACCCATGTTGGCAATCATGATGGTGAGATAAACACCGATGACAACGGTGAAGAACAAGGAGATCAATCGCACAACAGAGTATTTCATCACTCTCTTGAGGGCGGTATCCTTTTTCTTCCTGCCAGGTGTTTTTATTGATTCATCCATGGTTTCTACCTCTCAATGTAATTTAGAAAGGGGGCAAGGTTGTAAAACACCTTACCCCCAATCATTTTAACATTATGTTATGTCTTTATATAGTCTATTCTGTGACAAATTCAAACACTTCAAAGGTGGGTACGCTCACCGGAATGGCAACCACTGCGATTTCCAGTTTGCATGCTCCTGTTCCCAGTGCTGCCGTTGTCTCCTTCGTGAGTTCAACCTTGTATCTGCCGTCCCTGACGAATGCGGCTTCCTTGACTTCGATGACCTTGCCGGTTGCGTCATACAGGAGATACTTGACCGTGTTGATCTCGTTGCTCGGATATGCTGCGCCCTTGAAGGTCACGGAGATGTCAAACGTTGCTGCGGTTCCCGCTTTGATGCTGGTCTTCCCGGTGATGTCAACAGCGGAGAACTTGGGCTCTGCCAGTTCCGACCATTTGTCCGAGTAATCCACGAAGTTGGGGTTGGTCACCAGTGTGAGTGTTTTTTCCACGGGCAGGACCCTGTCAAGGATGTATGGCCCGAGGCCTGAGAGGAAGTGCCCGCGCTGTGCGTAGAACTGAGCCAGGTTGGTGTACCTTGCGGCGGCTTCTTCAGCTGTGATGTACTGACCCAGGGTGGGTGCATAGGGAACGAGGCTGCTTGCAGCGGCTGCGTTCACATGCTTGCTCAGGAATGCAAGGCTAGGTCCGCTGACATAGCTCATCCACTCGATCTCATCTTCCGATGACCTTGCCTTCGTGTAGGCAAGCTCTCCTGCTGCACTCGCCAGGTTGCCCGCTGTGATCAGATGCCATCCTGCCTGGCCGTATCCATAGGAAGGCCACAGGCTGGCGATGTTCATCTCGGCATCCAGATAATAAGTGTCTGAATAGAACTCAATGGTCAGCGGGGCTGTGCTGACGATTTTCATTCCCTTGAAGGCTGTTTTGAATGCGTTCAGGTTGGCTGCCATGGAGGGCTCAAAGATTGCGGAGCCTTCTGTGGCAACGTCGAATGTCATGATGAATCCCATGACGAAGTCTGCTACGGAGAGTTTGCTTCCGTCATGCCATGTGACATCATCGAACAGTGTCGCAGGATAATACACGGTGGATTTCCTTCTGGCCGTGGCGCCTTCGGGATATACCTGTGAGACTGTCTTGAATGTCTGCGTGGTGACATCCCAGTCTGCCCATGCGTCCCCGGGGACGGTAATGGTGTCTTCGAATGTCAGGTCGACCCAGTCATAGGTTTTCCCTACGGGGAGACCTGTCTGGATGACGATCTCCGCCCTGTCGAGCCTCTGTTTCATGGGAAGGCCGGTGAAGGGATTTCCGAGGGTCGCGTAGTCATGGGTGAAGTTCTTCCACTGTGCATCCCATACCCAGTTGGATCCGCCGACGGGGTTCACGGGATCAACAAGGATGTCGGATGTTCCCCATGTCAGGTTGCCGCCTTCCTGTTCGGAATAACGGATGGTGAATGCGGTCATGGCGCTGGAATCGACACCAGCTGCCAGGTCATAGGAAGTGGTGACGCCGGGCTTCCAGAAGCTGTAGCTTGTGCCGTCGATGAGCCATACGCGATAGCTGTACTCCGCGTCTTTCATCAGGGCTTCCCGGATGAGCTCCCCGCGTTCCTCGACTGTGGCGAAATCGTTGTTTGCAAGCCTGTCGAACAATGCAAAGGTCTCGTCATCCAGGTAGTAGGACTGCCAGAGGCCTGTGAATCCATAGGCGGAGGCAGATGAGCTGAAGAACTGGAAGTTGTCGCCGTCGTCCCTGGACATCCCGGTGACGCTCCAGGCCCCGGTGTAAAGATGCCAGAGTCCTTCGTTGGGATGTGACCCGATCCATATGGGCGATGCTTCCGACGCGGTTTTGTACTGACGGTCCACCTTGAAGCCGATGGCTTCCAGCTGGCTGCCCACATAGTCCCCGATGGGGATACGTGTCAGGTCGGAGTCGTTCCTGATGACGATGATGATCTCCACCTGCTGGCCGTTGTGCATGAATTTCCCATCGGACACAGTGGCGCCCATCGCCAGCATCTCTGCGGTGATGATTTCTTTTGCCTTGTCCATGTCGTATGCGAACATGGCCTCGACTTCCCTGGCCACTTCAACATAACGGGCATAATCGGGAAGGCCGGATACGAAGTTGACATATTTCGGGAATGCTCCTCCGCCATAGACTTCCTGATTGATGTACTCCCTGTCAAGCAACATGTTCAGGGCCTGTCTGACCTCTTTGCTGGCGAAGGGATTCAGTTTGCCTGTCCCTTCAAACACAGGTCCCACCGGATTGATGGTCATCTCATAGAAAAGACCATACTGGGTGGACTTGTCCAGTCCGGCATTGTTGATGGCGATCAGGTCTTCCTTCCTGGAAAGACTGGCCGCAAAAATATCAATGTCCCCGGCCTGGATCTGTGTGATGGCTGCGTCCCCTCCAACAATTTTCATTGTTATCTGGTCCAGCCAGCCCCCTTTACGACTGGTGGTGGAGCCGGGCTCGAAAACATCTGTTTTCTTGCTGCAGGCAACTGCTACCAGCATAAAGGCCAAGATCAAGCTAATGATTACGATTAACTTTTTCTTCATAATATTCCTCCTTCTGAACATAACATTATATCAATATATATTATAGCATAGCTTTTAAAAATTATACAACAAATTTATAAAATATAAACATTCATATATCCAGCCCGCAACCTGTGTTTTCTCCCGGCAGGTCATGTTGGTCCAGTGTTTAGGTCAATGCTGTTTTTCCATATGTTTCTTATCGTCAAACTCAGTCATCAGGGTAATCTTTTTTGCATTTTCTGAAATGACGGAAGTTATTTTTCGTCCCTTGTGCTTCTTCTGCTGCCTTCCATATGCTGCCGGCAACCAGATCTGCATAAATATTCACAAAAAAGGAGTCTTCATCCATTTCCTTTTGAGAATGGTTGTCAGAATCCCGGTCATTGATTATAATATGTCTGTAACCTGTGGCAGGGAGAAAGGTGACTTCATGAAAAATAGAACCATTAGAAACACAATTATCACACTGGTTGTCATTGCGGCATTGGCAGCCGTCTCTTATATCGTTGTCATTAGACCCGTCCAATACAATCTTGGGGAGAAGTATTACCAGTCCCGGGTCTTTGATGAATCCTCACGGATATTCAGCAAGCTGGGTAATTACAAGGACAGCCGGAGCCTCTATATCCGCTCCTTATACCATCTTGGAACCATGTATTACGGGGCATACAATTACCTGGATGCCATCGCCATCTTCGAGGAGCTGGCCGGCACGCTTCCGGGTACTGAGGTGCTGATCACTGATTCCTATTATATGATGGCAATCATGGAAGGCATCGCCGGCCGTTATGACAGCTGCCTGGATATCCTGGCAGGCCTTGGTGGATATGCAAAAAGCGATTTGATGATGGAATCGGCAAGAACAAAGGACCGGGATGCTCTCCTCACCGAGTACCGCATCCATGTCATCCCCCTCTCCTTCGGGGAAGTGGTCCGCATCTATCTTTCGGAACAGTGA
>JAWOHX010000132.1:0-20287 GCA_046484975.1 Clostridia bacterium | reverse complement strand
GTACCCCTTCTCCTCCAGGTCGCTCATGGTGTTGCAGACGGTGGCAGGGGACACAGAAATATCCGACCGGCGTGCCACGGTACGGCTGCCGGCGGGTTCCGCCGTGTCCACATAGGTGCGGATCACAGCCTCGAGGACGAGGCGTTCGCGATCCGTCAGGTCACTTCCCGAAGGAAAGTTCCCGCTCGGTTCATCTCCCATAGAGCACCGTAAGATCGAAGAATATCCACTACAGAGTCAAGAAACCCCGGCTCCATCCAGCTCCACGGTGAGCCGGTCCAGGAGGAGCCACCCCTCGGCAGACAGCCGGAGGAACCCGGGGTCTTCCAGCGTCCACCCTCCTCCCGTCACGGATGACCATGGCGGTCAGGGACATCATCCTGCGGATGCCTTCCAGGGCCTTTTCAGCCTTGCCCTCCTGGATGAAGCCGATGAAGGCATTGACCACCACCACCCCAAGGATGACGAAGGTGTCGATCCAGTGCTTCATCAAGCCGGTGACCACTGCGGCTCCCAGCAGGACATAGATGAGTACATTGTTGAATTGGAGGATCAAGCGGACCAGGGGATGGGTTTTCTTTTGCTCGGGGAGCTGGTTGCCGCCATATTCCAGCAGGCGGGCTTCCGCCTCCGCCTGTGTGATGCCTTCCCTGCCTGACTTCAGGTCCTCCATCACTTCATGGATGGATGTTGAATGCCAGTTTGCCATGTCATGATTCCTCCTTGAAACGATTCCTGTTGATGGTCTCAATCATGGTGAGATAGTTTTTTGTGGGGATGTAGTCGGGGATGGAATTGCCCGACCCCAGGGCGACCCCGCCATGCCGTCGGGCCAGGTTGTAGACCGCCTGCACATATTCCTGGATTTCACCTTTGTTCCGGCGACAGAGCACATCCGCATCGATTCCGCCGAAATTGCCGATCCGGCGGGAATATTTCTCATACCAGACCGCCATGGGGGCAATCTCGTCCTCATTGGAGTGCTTGGCGTCGATCCCGGCGTCGATGAGTGCGTCCATGACAGGGAAAAGGTTCCCGCAGGAATGCAAAAGGAAGGGTTTGTTGGCCGCATGGACGAGGGAAATGATCTTTCTGTACTGGGGGATGATCAGGGAGATGGTGTCTTCCCTTGAAAGCAGGGTCTGGCTCTTGTAGCCCAGGTCGTCCCCGAAACGCATCACGCAGAAGGCATCCGAATACCTTCTGATGAACTCCTCCCAGATGCTGCAAAGCACCTGGCCCATCTTTTCAAAAAGCATGCCGTAGAGTTCCGGGTCGTCGGCTTTGATGTAGCATAGATTGATGTAGCCCACCACGTCCTGGACACATTCCAGGATTCCGTTGCCGATGCCGCCCACGGCTTTCATGCCCCGGGGAAGGCAGGCCGCCAGGGCATCGAAATATTTGACATTCCTGGTGAAATACAAGTCTTTCAACCCGTCCCAGGGATATCTGGAAAAATCATCATAATTCTTGATGCAACCGTCCTTGTTTGCGTACAAAGCGCCGTTTCCAGGCATCACCTCCGTCACGATGCATTCGAAACTCACGGTGTCATAGGTCATTTCCCGGAAGAACCTGCAATACTGCCGGAAGTACTCGGCGATTTCGGACAACGTCCCGTGGTAGAGGGAAGCAAAGGGCGTGGCGAGGATTTCCTCCATTTTACCGGTGGAGATCAGATGCTCATATATGGGGATTCTTTCCGGGGTGATGTTTTTCGCCGCGGAAAGCAGGTGGTTGTAGTCGGGTTCAAAGGTTTTCATGGCCGCCTCCTTTTTAAATATGATATCATAATATCAAAAGGGGAGAGAAGTGATTTTGAGGAAAACCATCAGGATGATTTTCATTGTCTATATGCTGGTCCTGGCCTACCTGCTGTTTTGCAGGACGGAGGACTACGGGCTCGGGGGGTATGCCCTGTTCAATCTCGTGCCCTTCCGTACCGTGACGCGCTATCTGGGCTCCATGGGCCCCGGAAACTGGCTGGTGCCTGTCGCCAACCTCCTTGGCAATGTCATCCTCTTCATCCCAGTGGGGATGCTGCTGCCCTATGCCGTCAGGAAAACCGACAGCTGGAAAGCCATGGCCGCTGTCGCCCTGCTTTTCCCGATGGTCGTCGAGACCCTCCAGTATGTGACCCGAACGGGAATCCTGGACATCGACGACGTCATGCTCAATGCCATGGGGATCATCTTGGGTTATCTCATTTTCCGAACACTGAAAAAAAGGAGAAGGACTGACCCTTCTCCCTGATGTGTCATTTCTCAAGCCGTATGCGGTGTCGGCCTGAGACAAGACGGATTTTAACCTCCCTGCCGTCGGTTTCAGGGTGTTCATTCAAAAGGCATGCCCCGTAGCGGGCTGGCAGGTACAGGGTGGCTTCCGAACCCACGGGAACATGGATGTCCAGGCGGACATCGGTTTCATTGCTGGTCCAGTCGCAGCGGATGCGCCCGTACATGGAATCATGATGGCATTTGGAATAGCCCAGGCCGCAATCCACCGCAGGCCTCAGGAGAATATGCCGAAATCCGGGGTTCTCCTCGTCAAACGAGATGCCTCCCACATACTTGTACATGAATGCGGAGACATCGGAGAACATGTGGTGGTTGTGGCTCCCGCCGCCGTTCCAGCATTCCCAGAGGGTGGTGGCCCCCAGATCGATCCATCTTTTAAAGCTGGGATAGGTCCGCTGGGAGATCATCCGGAACCCGACGGCACCATATCCCTCCGCGCCCAGGGTGTGCATCACGTACTTGTTGCCGAGGATGCCGAAATCCAGATGGAAATCCTTTTCCTCGATCTGTTTTAAAAGAAGATCCAGGATGGCCTGCTTCTCGTCTTCTTCATGAAGGCCCTGGAACAGCATGCATCCCGTCGATGTCTGGCAGTCCCCTGCAATGCGCATGTTTTCCTTGTCAAAGAATTTAGCACGGAACGCCTTCTTGATCTTATCTGCCAGATCATGGTAATACTCCACATCATCAGCCATTCCCAGCAAGGCCGCCATTTTGGACAGGGTCAGGGCGGCATTGTAGAAATAGGCGGTGTCGGTAAGCTCTGTGGGGGCCTTGAAGGAGGACATGTTGACGGACAGGGCAGGGCCTTCGAAGGGCGGGCACCAGTCACCGATGCCATAGTGGACGATATGGTTTTCCGCCATGCTTTCCATGTAATCGCAATGCTTCTTGATGGCCGTGTACATCTGCTCGACGATGCGCATATCGGAACAATACAGATAAACATACCAGGGAATCACCGTCAGTGCGCTGGACCAGTCGGGGCCATTGCCCCAGTTGTAGCCCCATCCTGTTGAAGGCACCACACAGGGGACGGAGCCCCCGGGCTTCTGGGCGTCGATGAAATCCTGCATCCACTTCGTATACGCGGCCATGGGGGCGAAGTTCAGCAAGGTCTGTTCTGAGGAAAGGGATGCATCCCCGGTCCATCCGTTCTTCTCCCGGTGGGGGCAGTCGGTGGGGATGCTGTGGTAGTTGGTGACTGTGGACCAGCGGCAGAGCCTCTGCACGGTGTTGAGCAGCTCATCGGAGCATTCGAAACCGCCCCGTTCGGCGAAGTCGGTGTGCATGAGGAGTGCCGTCATGGAATCCAGGGCGGGTTCATGGTCCAGCCCCTCCACTTCGACATACTGGAAGCCGTGGTAGACGAATTTCGGCTGCCAGGTCTCTTCCATGTCGCTTTTTTTGGTGTACTTGTCCGTCTGGAATTCCCCGCTGCGCACAAAACCGCTGATGGCTTTCAGGTTCAGGGTTTCGTCCTCGTTGAGGACGTCCGAGTGCCGCAAGGTAATCTCTGTGCCTGCCTTTCCCCGGGCCTTGATGCGTACCGCACCGGTCATGTTCTGGCCGGTGTCAAAGATCCAGGTTCCCTGCGGGGTACGCCATTTGCGGGTGAAGGGCATTTCCCGGATGATGCGGATGGGTTCCATCTCATGGGCTTTCAGCACGCCTCCGGGGGCACGGATGATTTTGGCCGCCGGCCAGCCGGTGTCATCGAAATCATGCATGTCCCAGCCGGGAATCTCCAGGTTTGCGTCATAGTATTCCCCGTTGCGGATCCCGTTGAAAACGATGGGGCTCTCATGGGATTTCCATGAGGAGTCGGAGGATACCTGCAGGCTTGTGCCGTCTTCGTACAGGATAAGAAGCTCACAGATGAGCTTCGGCCAATGCCGCCAGGTTGCCTGCCGGGTGTTCCACGGGTCCTCCGCGAAGCAGTTGTACCATCCGTTCCCCAGGGTCACACCCAGGGCGTTTTGCCCGGTTCTGAGATGGGAAGTGACATCATAGGTGAGATACAGCACGGTGCTGTCATAGCGGGTGAACGCGGTGGACAACACATCGTCCCCGATTTTTTCCCCGTTGAGCCGTGCCTCGAAATATCCCAGCCCGCAGATGGAAAGGGAGGCGGATTGGACCTTGCGGTCCGTTTGGAATGCCTTCCTCAGATAAGGGGCGGTATAGGCGGAAGGCTCCTTCCTGATGAAATCGGCTGTGATCCAGTTGGCCGTCCATTTTTCCCCCAGCTTCCCTGTCTGGAAATACGCCGGGGCACTGTCAGAGGAAATGCCGTATTTGTCCCAGACCCGGACTTTCCAATGGTACCTGGTCCGGGGGGAAAGAGCGGGACCGTGGTAGTCCACCAGGATGCTCCGGGAGGAATCGATTTTCCCCGTGTCCCATATGTCATAATCATCCCGGTCCAGGGATTCCCGGGACGAGCTCACACCGATCCTATAGGCTGTCTGGCACTGGCCGTTTTCCTCCGAGGTCATTCTCCAGGAGAACCTGGGGGTGGAATCCATGCCCAGGGGGTTTTCCAGATAGTTGCAGGTGAGATCCCCCACCAGAAGGTTTTTCAGCATTTTCGAAATCCTCGCTTTCATCAGATGACATCCATGATACTATAAAGAAGGGGAGAATAAAAGGAGAATAAACGGGGTTTGCCGTGTTGACACATCACCCGCCAAACCCTATACTTTATACCAAACAAGGAGGCTGCCATGGAGTACAGAAGACTGGGAGACACGGACATGATGGTCTCGGCCGTCACCTTCGGCTGTTGGGCCGTGGGGGCCGGGGCGGAATGGGGAAACCCCCTGTCCGACGGGGCATATGCCAGAACCCTGGAGACGGCTGTTTCCAATGGCATCAATTTCTTTGATACGGCTTCGGCCTACGGAATGGGACATTCGGAGGAAGTGGTGGGCAGGACCCTTGGGAAAGTCCGGGAGAAGGTGTTCATCTCATCAAAGGCCTCCGCGGCGGGGCTTGTCCGGGACCATGCAGAAGCCAGCGTGGATGCCAGCCTAAAAAGGCTGGGCACCTCGTACATCGACGTGTATTTCATCCACTGGCCCCATCCGGACATCCCGGTGGAGGAACCGGTGGAACAGCTCATGAAGCTGAAGGAGGCGGGAAAGATCCGGGCCATCGGGGTTTCCAATTTCACCCTGGCACACATGAAGAGGGCAGTGAAGGCGGGAAAGATCGATGTGCTCCAGCCCTGCTACAGCCTGTATTGGAGGCACATTGAGAAGGACCTGCTTGGTTTCTGCAGGGACAAGGGCATTGGTGTCATCACCTACAGTTCCATCGCCCAGGGGCTACTGACAGGGAAATTCAACAGGGACTGGAAATTTGACGACACGGACATGAGGAAGGACGGCATCCCGCTGTTCCAGGGGGATGTCTATCAAAAAGCCCTGGAGAACACGGGGAAAATCATGGAGATCGGAAAGAAATACGGCAAGACCGGCGCCCAGACCGCCATCAACTGGCTGATCCATACCGAGGGCGTCACTTCCGCCATCGTGGGGGCCAAAACCCCGGAGCAGGTCCTGGAGAACGTGGGGGCCTGCGGGTTCTCCCTGTCCGGTGTGGACCGGCAGATCATCGGGGACCTGGGGATGGAAGTGGCTGGGATGGTGGCGGACTGGGATACCATGTACCGGAAAAACGACGAAAGGCTTGTTCTAAAGACATAGGGTGCGTTCCACATGGATTTGACGGTCATATTCAACCAGGTGCTGATCCTCTTCATCATCCTGCTGGCAGGGTTCGGGGCCAACAAGCTGAAACTGCTTACCGGGGAAGTTTGCAAAAAGCTTTCAGGCTTCATCATGATGGTCACCATGCCCGCCATCATCATCCATTCCGCCCAGATCGAGTTCACCAGGGACAAGCTGGAGAACACCCTGTGGGTCCTTGGGATGGCCATGGGGTCCTTTGTCATCTCCATCCTCATCGTGGAGGTCCTGTTCCGGAAGTTGCCCGGGGAAAAGCGGGCAGTGTTCAAGTTCGCCGGGGTGTTTTCAAACTGCGGCTACATGGGTTTTCCCGTGTTGTACGGGGTTTTCGGGGAAATAGGAATCTTCTACGGAGCGGTCTTCCTGATCCCCTTCAACCTGTTCCTCTGGACCTATGGGGTTTTGATCTACAGCCGGGAAAAAAACTTCAAAAAAATGATGAAGGACATGCTCAACCCCTCCATCATCGCCCTGTTCTTCGGGATATTGTCCATCATCTTCGGCATCCGGCTGAAAACCCCCGTCTATGATGCGGTGAAAATGCTGGGGGAGCTGACCACGCCCCTTTCCATGCTGGTCATCGGCGGGACGCTGGCCCTGTCGAAGATGCGGGAGGTTGTCCTCAACGCATCCGCCTACCTCATCTCGCTGCTGCGTCTGGCGGTGATCCCACTGCTTTGCCTTGTGCTGTTCAGGCTTCTTGGACCCCCTGAAATCGCCCTGGCAATCACCATCCTTCTGGTGGCCATGCCGGCGGCGGCTGCCACCACCATCTTTGCCCAGCAGTATGAGGGGGATGCCAAAACCGCTGCTTCGGTGGTGTCCGTCTCCACCCTTCTTTCCATGGCAAGCATCCCGCTCATCATGTCATTGCTGTGAGAACGGGGGTATAATACCAATATGATAGTGGAAGATTTCATTTTAAGAATCATACGGCAGGCCGTGCAACTCATTGCCAAGGCCCTGGGATTGTCCGAGGAAGGATATTTCCTGGAGAGCGAGGCTGTCCTCAACGACGGCCTGTTCGATCTGACGGGCTTGAGCATGGACTCCCTGCTTCGCATGTCCGTGGAATCCATCGGCATGCTGTTCGACGACAACCCCGGAAAAATCATCGTCTCCGCACTGTTCCTGAAGGGTTACGGGGATACCCGGAAGGAAAAGGGGGATTTCGAAGGATATGTCCGCTCCCTGGATAAAAGCCTGGAACTGTTCCTGCGGGTGCAGCCCCTGGGCCTGGAGGAAGTCGACCAGGAGATTGGCAGGGTCAAAGAGGAGCTGGCGTCGCTGGAGGCCTGACCACCACGCTGTCCATCCATTTTTTCCGGCTGTAGAGCCAGGTCATGAAGCCTGCGCTGATGACGAATGCCACGCCGATTCCCAGGAACACGCCGTTGAGGCCAAGTGAGGTATAGGAGAAGAGGTAGGCCAGGGGGACCCGTATTAAGATAAGGGTGATGAAGGTGGAGAACATGGCCAATTTCGTGGCCCCTGCCCCGATGAAGGAAAACAGGACCGCCACCCTGACGGCGATGAAGCAGAAGGCTAGCCCGACGAAATAGATGTAGAATCGTCCCAGCTCCACCACCTCGGCATCCGGGGTGAACAAGGAGAGGATGGGTCTGGCAAAGAACGCCAGCAAAAGCCCCACCAACAGTACGAAGACAAAGGAACTGACCATGGCCTGGATGCCGCTCCGGTAGGCGCGGTCCCTGTTCCCTGCACCCAGGTTCTGTCCCACGATGGTGGCAGTGGCCTGGCCGATGCCCATGGTGGGCAGGTACAGGAAGGAGTCCATCCGCGTCCCGAGGCCGTAGGCCGCGGTGGCAGCCGCCCCGAAGGTGTTGACCCTTGCCAGGATCAGTGTTGCACCCACGGCCACCATCAGCTCGGACAGGCTGGAGGGGATGCCGATTTTGAAGATTTTTTTGGCGATGTCCAGATCCACCCTCATGTCCTTGATCTTGAAGGCCAGTGGGGAGTTTTTCTTGAACACATACCACAGCAGGTACAGGGTGACCAGGAACCGTGAAAAAACGGTTGCGTAGGCTGCCCCGGAAACCCCCAGTTCCGGAAAGATCCACCAGCCGTAGATGAGGAAGGGGTCCAGGACCGCATTCATAAGACCGGATATGATCCCTGCGATCATGGGTGTCTTGGTATCCCCCACCCCCCGGAGGATGCTGCTGATCACAAAGAAAAAGAACATGAACATCATCCCGGACATGATGATGGTGAAATATTCCCGGGCATACGGAAGGATGTCCTCGCTGGTCTGAAGAAGCCGGAAGATGTTGTCCCGGAAAATGATGCTCAGTACGGAGATGACCAGGGCGATGACGCCGATGAGGATCAGGGAGGTATAGGCCGTATGGCGGATGTTCTTGTAATCCTTCGCCCCGAAATACTGGCTGACCAGGGTGCTCGTCCCCATGGCCAGGCCGATGGCAACCGCCACCAGGAGGAACATCACGTTGAAGGTCACGGACACCGCGCCGATGGCCTCCCTGGAATAGGACAGCTGCCCTACGAAATATGTGTCCGTGAGGTTGTAGATGATGTTGATCAGGTTGGTCACCATGATGGGCCAGGACAAACGGATGAGCCCCGCGCGCAGGCTTCCCTGGGTGGTGTCGATGCTTCTGGTCAATGGAGGCTCCTTCCAAATAAAGTTATGGATATTCTCTCACACAAGTTGTGAACTGGCAATAAATATAATAAAATGATGGAAAGGGGGGAGGGAACGTTATGGATTCTATTTATCTGCACAAGGACTTCAAGGCAAAACGGGTCAGTTCCTATGACGTGACGGGAGGGAACACGGACTCATGGACAATCCCCCCGGGGGAAACCAGAACCCTGGCCGACATCAGCGGACCGGGGATGATCCACCATATCTGGTTCACCATCTTCGGACGCTGGGGCAAGGAAGACGACCGTCCCTTCGATCCGCTCACCCTGAGGAACGTGCTCATACGGATGTATTGGGACGGGGAAAAGGAGCCTTCCGTGGAATGCCCTGTCGGGGATTTCTTCGGCCTGGGCCATGGCCGTGCGTACACCTACCAGTGCGCAGCCTTTTCCACCTCATGCAATGAACCCATCGAAGGGGACATCAACTCCCGGGTGGCCATGAACTGCTGGCTGCCCATGCCTTTCCACCAAAACGCCAGGATCGAGATCACCAACGAGCAGGACATCAGCATCATCGCATATTTCTATATCGACTACCGGGAATACAGGGAACTGCCGGAGGGATCCCTTCACCTGCATGCCAGCTGGAAGAGGGAGAACCCCTGCACGGCGGTGAAGGGTGACGGGAAAAACTTAAGCGACAAGGAGAATTATGTCATCCTGGAAGCCGAGGGGAAAGGCCATTACATCGGCACCAACATGAGCATCGACAACCAGGACGGGGGTTGGTGGGGAGAAGGGGATGACATGATCTTCATCGACCGTGAGGAAAAAGACCCCTGGCCGCCCGACCTCCACGGGACGGGAAGCGAGGATTACCTCTGCCATGCCTGGGGCATGCAGAAGGTGAGCCATCTATATGACGGGCAGTCCTGGTGTGAGGTCAGCGGAGAGGGCAACGAGCACCACAACCGGGGCAAGGTCTGCGTCTACCGCTACCATATTGCAGACCCCGTTCCATTCACGAAAAAGATAAGGGTAAGCATCGAGCACGGCCATGCCAACGACCGGGGCGATGACATCGCTTCCGTGGCCTATTGGTACCAGAATGAGCCACACAAGCCCTTTGCGGCCATGCTTCCCCGGGATCAAAGGGTGCCCAGGGAATAGACGGAACAGGAGAATCAGAAACATGATGAACGGACTATCAAGGAAATCCAACTTCAAGGCGATGCGGGAAGGAAGCTGGGACCGTTCCGGCGGGAACTGGGACCTGCGGAGCATCCAGCCCGGGGAGACACTGGTGATGGCGGACCTGGAAGGACCGGGGAAAATCGTCCACTGGTGGTGTACCATCGCTGCGGAGAAAATTCATATGTTCAACAGGATGCTTGTCCTGCGGTTTTATTGGGACGGGGAGAAGACCCCCAGCGTGGAGGCCCCGGTGGGGGACTTCTTCTGTTCCGGGCACGGAATGGAAAGCGACTGCATCTCCCTGCCCATCACCTCCTTGAACGGAGGAAAAGGCAGGAACTGCTGGTTTGAGATGCCCTTTCGGAAAAGGGCCCTGCTGACCATCACCAATGAGGCGGACAAGGAGGTCCGGTCCTTCTACTGGAACATTGACTGGCAGAAGCATGAGAGCCTGCCGGAAGACACGGTGTACTTCCATGCCATGTACCGCCAGGAGTATCCCACTGCATTCGGGAAGGACTACAGGATCCTGGAGGCAACGGGATGCGGCCATTACACCGGGACGGTGCTGAGTGTGGAAAAAGATGCCAGGCCGGGTTGGTTCGGGGAAGGGGACGAGAAGATCTATGTCGACGGGGAGTCACACCCCTCCATCTGGGGCACCGGGACAGAGGACTATTTCCTCACCGCCTGGAGCCCCCATGTGTACCACTCCCCGTTTTCAGGGTTTTCCATCTGGCAGGGATGCAACCATGCAGGGGACAAGACCACGGGATACCGTTTCCATGTCCTGGATCCCATCCCTTTCACCACGGGCATCATCGTGGACATCGAGCATGCCTGGACGGTGGAGAACAAGGAGTTTGCCGACTTTTATTCCTCTGTGGCCTACTGGTATCAGACGGAACCCCACCAGACCTTTCCAAAATTCCCCGGTGCCACGGAACGAAGGGCCGTCAGGCCCGAGGAGATCATATATGATGCCCACTGGGAGAATGCATGGAGGTGACCAGGCATGGATGAACATGAAAACGCATCCCACTCATCGACTACAAACCCTGTCCTGTCCTTTCCCGGCGCATGGCTGTCTTTACAAACCCGGCCATATGTTGTATAAATATTTGATGGAAGCCCGTTTCATACCCTGAGGATCCAATTTGGATAGGAGACTGTGAATGATCAAGAAATACAAGACGAGGATGAACATCGGAAATGTGATGGAATTTAAGAAAGCGCTGGAAAGCCTCCGGGTGGAGATTCCTTACCGGGAAACGGTGGAGAAAGAAGCCTTCCGGGAACCCATCCGGGTCGGCAGCAAAGACATCTTAAACCGCTTCTGCATCCAGCCCATGGAAGGATGCGACGGGGATGCCCGGGGAAACCCGTCGGAGCTCACTTACAGGAAATACAGGAGGTTTGCCCAGGGGGGAGCCGGAATGATTTGGGTGGAAGCCACCGCTGTGGTGCCCGAAGGCCGTGCAAATCCCAGACAGCTTTGGATCAATAGGGACAGCCTGGAAGGGTTCAAAAGGCTGGTCCGGGAGATCCGGGACCATGCCCTGGACGAAAAAGGGGAGAAGCAGGACGTTTTCCTGGTGCTTCAGCTCACCCATTCGGGCCGCTACAGCAAGCCCGAGGGAAAAGCCCAACCCATGATCATGCACCATTCACCTGTCCTGGACCCCACCCACGGCCTGAAAAAAGACCATCCCCTTGTCACGGACGAATACCTGGACGGGCTGATGGAAAAATTCCTGGAAGCCGCAGGATATGCAAACGAATGCGGCTTCGACGCTGTGGACATCAAATCCTGCCACGGGTATCTGCTCCACGAGATGCTCTCCGCATTCACCAGGGAAAACAGCAGGTATGGGGGAAGCTATGAGAACAGGACCCGTTTCTTCACCGAGACCGTGCAGCGAGTGAAAAATGCCATCCCTGACATGGTGGTCACCTCCAGACTCAGTGTGGCGGACGGCTATCCCTATCCCTACGGATGGGGAATGAAAACGGATGAAAGCATGGAGCCGGACCTTGCCGAACCCCTCCGTCTCATCAAAACGCTGAGGGAACTGGGTGTGGAGATGGTCAATGTCTGCATCGGCAACCCATATTACAACCCCAACTATGAAAGGCCATATGATTTCCCCATCCAGGGCTTTGACCTGCCGGAGGAGCATCCCCTGGTGACACTGGAAAGAAACATCTCCCTTACCTCGGGCATTGCCAAGCATTTCCCCGGCATGACATTTGTCACTTCCGGCACCACCTGGTTCCGGCAGATGACCATGAATGTGGCCGCACGGATGCTGGAGGACAAGTCCTGCCAGCTCATCGGCCTGGGAAGGATGGGACTGGCCTATCCGGATTTCCCCAACGATTTTTTCAAAAACGGGGCTTTGAGCATGGGCAAGGTGTGCATCACCTGCTCCTCCTGCACCCAGATGATGCGTGACGGGATGGTGTCTGGCTGCGTGATCCGGGACGCGGATACCTATGCCGGCCTGTATTACCAGGGACGCCTTGGAAATGTGGAATATGTCAGGGACATGGCCGACAGTTGCAAAAACTGCTGGGGAGGGTCCTGCGGGCCCAACTGCCCCGCGGGCATCGACGTCCCCGGATTCATCCGGGAATTCTACAACGACAACATCAAAACAGCATACGAGATCATGGTCAAAAGCAACAAGCTGCCGGAGACCTGTTCCTACACCTGTCCTTCGGAGGTTCTCTGTGAAAAGACCTGTACAGCTGGAATCCTCGGAAAGAATGCCGTCCCCATCCGGGAAATCCAGAAATTCATCACCACGCAGGCCAGAAAGGAAGGATGGACGAAGATCAGGGCGGGAAGCCCCACGGGAAAGAAGGTCGCCGTGGTGGGGTTCGGCGCTGCGGGCATTTCCTGCGCCGTGACACTGGTTGAGTCGGGGGTCTCCGTGACGGTCTATGAGGCAACGGATTACCCGGGAGGAACCGCAGAGGCGGTCATCCCCTACGAAAGGCTTCCCCGGGATATCTTCAAAAAAGAGGTGGACAGCCTGGGTCTTTTGGAGACAGGCCTGTTCACCATCCATTACAACACCCCCCTCAATGAAAGCTTTACCCTGGACCATGTTCTAGAGACAGGCGTGGATGCGGTTTTCATCGGTGCGGGGATGTGCAAGACAGCGAGCCTGGATCTTTCCCCAAAACCGGAAGGTGTCTATGACGCCATGGATTTCCTGGCCCTGAACAAAAAAGACGGCTTGATCTTCCATCCCGATATGCGGGCAGCGGTTGTGGGTGGAGGGAACACCGCCATGGATGCGGTGACATCACTGAAGAACAGGGGTCTTAAGAATGTCTATCTCATCTACAGGCGGTCCTTCAATGAGCTCCCCGCCTGGCAGGAGGAAACCAGGCACGCCCTGGCAATGGGTGTCCATTTCATGATCCTGAGCCAGCCGGTGGCCTATGAAGGTGAACAATGGCTGAAGGGCATACGCCTGTCCCACACCATGCTGGGCGAACCGGATGAATCAGGAAGGGCAAGGCCCATCCTCATCCCGGACTCGGAATATGTTCTTCCAATCGACTTGTGCGTGGAAGCCACCGGGCAGAAAGTGCCGGAGGATTTTGTGCATGTTCTCCAGGGTGTGGCCTTTCGGAAAGGTCTCATTGCCGTGGATGCTGATATGAGAACCTCCAGGGAAAAGGTGTATGCCGGCGGGGATATCATCAACGGCGGCACCACCGTCGTCCAGGCGGCGGGGGAAGGGCGGAAAGCCGCCGAATCCATACTGAAAACATTGCTTGAAGGAGGGGTATGATCATGACCCGGAAAAGAGTCGCACTGGTCACAGGCGCAGCAAGGGGCATTGGCAACGGAATCGCATTGCAGCTGGCACAGGATGGTTTTGACATCGCCATCATGGATGTGCTGAAATATGAGGATGTCAGTGGGAACATCAGGGCCGTCGAGGAAACGGGAAGCCAGGTCCTGTACCTGAACGGGGACATCACTGACAAGGAGAGCAGGGAGCGTGTGGTCACACACATCATGGAGAAATTCGGCAGGATCGACGTCCTGGTCAACAACGCCGGCGTCGCCCCCAAGGTGCGCACCGACATCCTGCAGATGACCGAGGAAAGCTATGACTTCGTCATGGACATCAACTTGAAAGGAACCCTGTTCCTGACCCAGGCGGTGGCCAACCGCATGCTGGAACTGACTGGGAAAATCGAGGACTACCGGCCCAAGATCATCAACATCGCTTCCATGTCTTCCTATACATCCTCCCCCGCGAGAGGGGAATACTGCATTTCAAAAGCAGGCATCAGCATGCTTACCACGCTGTTCGCGGACCGGCTGGCGGAGCATGGTGTCTATGTCTATGAGATCAGGCCCGGCATCATCTACACTCCCATGACCGAGGTGGTCAAGGAGAAGTACGACAAGCTCATCGGGGAAGGGCTTCTTCCCATTAAGCGCTGGGGCTATCCCGAGGACATCGCCAACGCGGTATCCGCCTTCTGCATGGACAAGTTCAGCTATTCCACGGGTGAGGTCGTCAACATCGACGGCGGTTTCCATATCCGCAGGCTTTAAGGAGGAGAAAATGAACAAGGAACGTATCGTCATCAACAACATCAGCATCGACATGTACAGCCTCAATACCGTGGTGGTGGGTACCGGGGTTGCCGGATACAACGCGGCAGACAATCTCTACGACCTGGGACAAAGGGACATCGCCATCGTCACGGAAGGCATCAACATGGGTACCTCCAGGAACACAGGATCGGACAAGCAGACCTATTACAAGCTCACTTTGTCCGGGGATGTGCCTGACTCGGTTTATGAAATGGCCGAGACCCTTTTCAAGGGAGGGTCCATGCACGGGGACATCGCCCTGGTGGAGGCTGCGATGTCTGCCAAGGGGTTCTACAAGCTGGCATCCATCGGCGTGCCTTTCCCCCACAACAGATACGGGGAGTACATTGGATACAAGACGGACCACGACCCCCGGCAGCGGGCCACTTCCGCAGGCCCTCTCACCTCCAGGTTCATGACTGAAAAACTGGAGGTTCAGATCAAGAACAAGGGGATCAAGATATTCGACGGGTTCGTGGTGGTGGCCATCCTCACAAAGGATGACCAGGCCGTGGGCCTGCTGGCCATGGACACGGGGAAACAGAACGAGGAAAACCACGGGTTCACCCTCTTCAACTGCACCAATGTCGTCTATGCCACGGGGGGGCCTGCGGGCATCTATCTCACCAGCGTGTACCCTGAGAGCCACACAGGAATGTCCGGCATCGCCTACGAGGCAGGGGCCAGGGGCATCAATCTCACCGAATCCCAGTATGGCATCGCCTCCATCAAATTCCGGTGGAACCTGTCCGGGACATATCAGCAGGTCATCCCGCGGTATGTGTCCACGGACAAGGACGGCAACGACGAACAGGAATTCCTGGATGAATATTTCGAAGACACGGGAAAAATGCTGGACGCCATCTTCCTGAAAGGCTACCAGTGGCCCTTCGACCCCAGGAAAATCGAGAATTACGGCTCCTCCCTGGTGGACATCCTGGTCTACAACGAGACTCAGATCAAGGGCAGGAGGGTCTACATGGACTTTCTCCGGAATCCCTCCCGCAGCATGAAGGGTGGCGGGTTCGACTGGTCCCTGCTTGGTGAGGAAAGCCACAGGTACCTGGAGAATTCCAAGGCTCTTTTCGGGACTCCCATCCAGAGGCTTGCCCATATGAACCAGCCCGCCATCGACCTGTACAAGAACAATGGCATCGACCTGACCCGGGAATGCCTTGAAATTGCCGTCTGCGCACAGCACAACAATGGTGGGCTCAAGGGGGACATCTGGTATGAGAGTAATGTCCGCCATCTCTTTCCGGTGGGGGAGGTCAACGGCAGCTTCGGTGTCTACCGGCCGGGGGGGAGCGCCCTGAACTCCAGCCAGGTAGGCTCCATGAGGGCTGCCCAGTACATCGCCGTCAATTATACGAAAAAACCCCTGGACACGGAGGATTTTGTGCATACCGTCATGAATACGGTGCTTTCCAGACTTGACATGGCCAAAATCTTCCTTTCCGGAAACAAGGATTCCACCGTCATCGGGGACAGGCTCCGGATGCAAGCCAGGATGACCCGGGCGGGCGCCCATATCCGGTCAATGGAGGAAATCGACAAAGCCATTGCCGAGTGCCTGGAGGACTACCGGCATTTCGAGGAAAACACCCGGGTGGAAAGCGCCATGGAACTCTCGGAGGCATTCAAGAACAGGGACATGCTCCTCACGCAGATTGTCTATTTGCATGCCATCCGGGAATACATCCGCAGCGGCGGACGGTCCAGGGGGTCCTATCTTGTCAGGGATGAAGAAGGGATCCTGCCGATCCAGAAACTGTCCGAGACCTTCCGTTTTTCCCTGGACGAAGGGGAATTGCTGAAAAAGGCCCTGGTGGTATGGTTGGAGACAGAGGATGACCAGGTGACAGTCCGGACAGAGTGGGAGGACATACGGCCCATCCCCAGGGAGGACAACTGGTTCGAGAACGTCTGGAACGCATACAGGCGTGGGGAAATCGTGAAATGAACCGAGAAGGCGGCTTTTTAGGAGCGGCCACCGGACATTGTGAAAGAGACAACTATGAGAATCAAGATCATTGTTTTTTCCGGGACAGGAAACACCTGGTGGGCGGGAGAACGCCTGAAGGAGGAACTGTCCCTTCATCATGAGGTTTCCATGGTTTCCGTGGAACGGGTAAAGGAAGAGGACATGACGGACATCAGGGAAGCGGACCTGCTGGTCTTGGGTTATCCGGTCTATGGGTCGGACATGCCCAAGATCATGGAGGATTTCATCCGACTGCTTCCTGTGGCCAGCCCGACCCGGGATGTGGCGGTGTTCTGCACCCAGATGATGTTCTCAGGCAACGGGGCATCTTTCTGCGCAGGCATCCTGAACGACAAGGGATATGTGCTTATACATGCCTTTCATGTGAACATGCCCAACAACATCCCGAACCTGACCTCATACAGCAGGGAGAGAATGGGAAGAATCCAGGAAAAGGCCATGGGGACCATCCGAAGGGCCGCCATGAACATTCACCTGGGAAAAGGAAGGAAGCAGGGACATACCCCATGGGGCAGTTTTCTCGGCCTGCTGCAGAGACCTTTTTACAGAAGGCTCTTCTCACGGAAGAGGAACGATTACCTGAGCATCGACCCGGAGAAGTGCATCGGTTGCATGCGTTGTGTCCAGATTTGTCCTACCGGGAACATCGTGATTTCAGAAGGCAAGGCCAGGATGAACGGGGATTGCATCTGGTGCACCAGATGCGTGAATTTCTGCCCAAGGGATGCGGTCCTTTACCTGAACCGGGGAATAACCAGCAAACAATACCGGGGCCCCGAAGGGTTTGACCCTGCACTGGTTGCCTATCCGAAAAATCTGATGGATTACATCGACTAGGTGAAAAAAGTCCGGTAGAGGGAGCGGATTGCTTCTTCGTAATACTTCTCATCCATGCCGAACATGATGCTGACCTTTGAAGAACCCTGGTTGATCATCTTGATTTTGATTCCTGATTTTTGGAAGGCTGCGCTGGCTTTCGAGAGGGTGGAGGAATCATCCAGGCAGCCTTCTCCCACCAGCATCACCAGCGCCTGTCCATGTGTGATTTCCACACCGTCCGCATTCAGCTGGGTCTTGATTCTCTCAAAGACCCTTCTTTCCTTGTCCGGGGTGATGAACTTTTCCCGGATGATCACGGAGATGTCGTCGATTCCGGAAGGCATGTGCTCGTAGGGTATGCGTTCCTCCTCCAGGATCCCAAGGAGCTTGCGTCCGAAACCGATTTCCCGGTTCATCAGGTATTTCCGTATGTAGATGCTGCAGAAACCCTTGTCGCCGGCGATGCCGATGATGGGGTTGCGTCCTTTTTTGTCGATGTCGGCACAGATGATGGTGCCCGGGGCCGAGGGGTTGTTGGTGTTCTTGATATGGACGGGTATGTCCTTGTAATAGACCGGGGTCAGGGCTTCCTCATGGAATACGCCGAACCCGGCGTAGGAGAGTTCCCGCATCTCCTTGTAGGTCATGTGGCTGATGGACACCGGGTTTTTCACCAGGCCGGGATTTACGGAGAACACATTGTCCACATCCGTGAAATTCTCATAGACATCCGCCTCCACGGCGGCGGCCAGGATGGAGCCGGTGACATCGGAGCCCCCCCGGGGCAGGGTCACCACATCCCCGTGTTCGGAGTAGCCGAAGAAGCCGGGGAATATCTTGATGCCTCCGATGAGCTTCAACCTGGCCAGGTTCTCGTAGGATTCAGGCAGGACCTGGGCGTTGCCGTATTCCTCACTGAGCAGCAGTCCCGCTTCCCCGGGATGGATGTATCTGGCATCATGCCCGTGGTCCTTCAGGTAGCGGGCAATGATCTTTGCGCAGTTGTCTTCGCCGCTGGCCTTCATGGAGTCCATGTATTTCCCCGTATTGCCCATGTCGGAAGTCATCCTGGCCCAGATGTCCTTCTTGATGATGTCCACGATTTCGCCATCCATCCCCAGTTCCGTGGCGATGTCGCTGAAACGGCGGATGACATGGTTGAACTCCTCGCTGGCATCCAGTCCGGAAAGCCGGGCATTGGCGAGGGAAATGAGCATGTCGGTGACCTTGATGTCTTCCTTGAAGCGTTTTCCAGGGGCGGAGACGATGACCAGGGTCCTCGCAGGATCGGACGTGATGATCTCACATACTTTTTTGATCTGTGGCGCATCCGCAAGGCTGCTGCCGCCGAACTTGGATACCTTGACCATCCCTTGAAACCTCTCCGTCATTGACTTTTCAATACATTTTCTGATTAAAACGATTTTATGCAACTATTTCCATCTTGTCAAGGAAATCATTATGAGCGGGATTCTGCAAAACCCCGTGAAAAAGTCTCCCCCAGACCTTGAGGGCAGCGGAAAGGAATGGGAAAACAAGGTCTTGATGATGGCAATGGATATATATATTGAAATGGTGGCCCGGGAGGGTTATGATAAACCATATTCGGCAATGTGCCGGAATAAAAGATGATACTCACAGGAGTTGCCGGATGAAAGCATTGTATGAATGGAAAATCCTGCTGCATCGCCCGCAAAAAGAGAGCAGGGAGGTATTTGCATTCAATGATCCGGAGGCATTGCCTGCGCATCTTGAGAGGACCGTTGATGATCTCAAGGTGACCCTCCGGTACAGCAATGGAGCAACACGCCATGCATGGACGGTGGAGGCACAGAGCCTCGGCCGGGAGACATCCTGCTATATCTCCCTGGCGTGCCGCTATGAAGACGGGATTCCCTATGCTTTTGCCGGGGAAGTGTGCAAACGGGAGGTTTTCCGTCAAAGTCCCCATGACCCGGCGGACCATGTTCTTCAAATGACCAAACAGGCCGTGCCGCTGGTGGCACTGAAGCTCCGGGAAGGGTTTTTGGCCATGGTCAGCAACCACCCGGCCTCCTGTGGCAACTACACCACCCAGACACTGGATCCCCGGCAAAAAACACTTTTGCTGTCTTCCGGGGATTCCGGGGAAACCACCGGCAATGAGAAAAAAGTATTTGAACCATACTATCACCGGGTGCATCACGGAGAAACCCATGCCTTTCATTTCATTCTCTTTACATCCACGGCTCACAATCTTTCTGCATTCCGAATCACCCTGTTTGATCAGATCACTGCAGAATGGGGCAAGGCAACATCCCTGTACCACTCTATGTGCTTTGCCTCCAACTACATCCATTACCGAAAGAACGAAGTGGGGTCCAGCGACCATTGGATTGTTCCCGGGATCGATTATGCCAACAAGCAGTATACCCGGGATGCTTTCTGGCAGAGCATGATCCTTCCTCTGGACATGGAGCAGCAGGTTTATGACGCTGTCTATGAAGAACGCTACAAATATGCGGAGGCCGGCCTGCTGTTTTTGATTTGGTCCTATCGCCTGTCCTGCCGGGGAGGCAATCCCGACCTGGTCCGCGCCCGGGATGCCCTGACCTATGTGAAAGACCATACAAGGGATGGCTGGTATGATTCCCGGAACACAAACCCGAATTCATATGTTGTCAAATCCTGGTATGATACCTTTTCCTTTGAACATGATGATGTGATCACCTACAACCAGGGGTTGCTTCCGGTCGCACTGGAGTGTGCAAAGCGTCTTTGTCTCGACCCCTCGGTATCCAGTGAACAGGCCGCCAATCATTACCGGTCGCTTTTTTTGAAGGACAAAGGGTTTTTCCCGCTGAGCAGGAAAAAGCCGGCCATGTGTGTGGATGCCCTGGTCGGGGACCTGCTCTCCCAACGGATACTGGGCCAGCCGCTGGCAGAGACACCTGATGTGGAGCAACACTATCAG
>JAWOHX010000111.1:0-4949 GCA_046484975.1 Clostridia bacterium | reverse complement strand
GGAGCCCTTAGCCCTCTAACTCCTACTAACTTTTTAACAAAAATAAATAAGTTTGCGTTCTAATTCGCTCGCTCCGCCATAAAACCCCTTTGCTCAAAGTGATTTTTCATACTCTCTCCGGCTTGGAACTGTCACTGGAAATCTAATATAATGAATTTCATATACCATTTGCTTACCACACTTCCGTAGCCGTTTTCCTGGTATGTGGAATTTATTCATCATCTCTCGGTATTTTATTCATTTTCTCCGTCGTATCCGCGATCTTCTCATCCATAAGATGAACAAAGTAGCCTTCTGTGATTTACGATGATTCATGACCCAGGATATATGTAGGGGTTGGCTGTGATACATGGTTGTCCTGGAGGGTACTGCAACAGCCCATGTCTAGCCCGACTCCTTCTTGCAACGCATACACACAGTAATTTGACACATCCCTGCGGATATGCTATAAATGGCTTGAACATGACAGACAGTTCGGAACCATCCTGTCTTTAAACAAAACTACGGAAGGGTAAGACGGGCGTAGTGCGCCCGTTTTTGTGGGATTGACAAGAATGAAACTGAAACCCCTGGTGCAGGCAGCGGTCATCGCTGCGACATATGCCGGACTGACCCTGGCCCTGGCCCCCATCAGCTACGGGCTGGTCCAGGTAAGGGTGGCGGAAGCACTGACCATCCTTCCTTTTTTCACTGCTGCAGCCATCCCGGGATTGTTTGTGGGATGCCTCATCGCCAACATCATCGGGGGACTGGGAATCCTGGACATCGTCTTTGGAAGCCTTGCCACCCTGTTGGCAGCTTTCCTGACAAGCAAAATGAAAAACAAATGGCTCGCCCCGTTGCCGCCGGTGCTGGTGAACGCCATTGTCATCGGGACCTACCTCTCCATCTACTACTTCAATGTTCCCGTTTATGCAGGCATGGCCTATGTGGCAGTCGGCCAGGTCCTGGCTTGTTACGGCCTTGGAATGATATTGTTGTTCCAGCTGGAAAAACACAAAGGAAAATTGTTCAGTTGAACAGCTTGAGCGCCATTTCATAAATGAATTGATCCAGCGGCTCGTCGGCTTTCAGTGCCTTCCCGGCCTGTTGCATGCACATCAGGATGATGGCATCCAACAGCGCGACATAGGAAAGGGTGGAATCCGGGGCCTTGACCAGTCCTTCCTCCATGCCTTTTTGAAGGATGGATGCCTCGATGTCCAGAAGTTCCCTGAAGGATGAAAGCATATGCTTTTCCACGGATGCCTTGACAGCCTCGCTTTCAAACAGCCGGCTGATTTCCATGGAAAAAGCCGTGAAGTACCTGGTATCAATGACTTCATGAATGGCATTGACGAACAGGGCAAGACATTCCCTGAATCCTTGCCCCTCCACCATGGAAGTGCTTTTTATCATTCCGATGCAGATATCCGACCCATACCGCATGCTTTCCGTGATGATCTGCTCCTTGCTGGCAAAATACTCATAGACTGTCCCTTTTCCCACATCGGATTTTTCTGCGATCTCAGAGATCGTGGTCATGGAAATCCCTTTTTCTGAGACGAGTTCCAGGGCAGCCTGCAGGATTCTTTCCCGTTTGCCTTTCATCATGTATCCCTCCTGGTCAACAGGGAGTAGACCGTCGGAATGAGGACCAGTGTCAGAAGGGTGGAAAACAGCAAGCCACCAATGACGGTGACCGACATGGGAATGAGCATCTCCGTTCCTTCCCCGATTCCCAAGGAAAGGGGAATCAAGGCCAGTATGGTGGTGAGGGTGGTCATGAAGATGGGCCGCATCCGAACCGGTCCGGCTTCCAATATGGCTTCCTGAACGGTCCTGCCCTTTGCCCGGAGGCGGTTGATGTAATCAACAAGGACAATGCCGTTGTTGACAACGATGCCTGCCAGCACAATCATGCCGATCAATGCGGTGACGCTCAGGGGGATGTCCAGCAGCAGAAGGGAGAAGAATCCCCCGGTGAAGGCGAGGGGTATGGAGAGTATGATGATGAACGGGTATTTCAAGGACTCGAACTGGGCGGCCATGATCATGTATATGAGCAAAACCCCCAGGCCCAGAGCAAGGTAAAGGTCTTTGAATGCATTCTGGATTTCCCGGTTCTGTCCCGCCAGTTCAACGGTGTAACCGGCAGGGATTGCATAATCCCCGACGATGCCCTCCAATGCTTTTCCCACATTCCCGGGATCGTATCCATCGGTCAGGGTGGCGGAGATGGTGACAAGCCTCTGCTGGTTCTTTCTCGATATGGCATTGTATCCCTCGTCAAGCCGGATGTCTGCCACATCGGACAGTTTGATTCCGGTTGCCGGACTGAAAGGGCTGGGGAGGAGGATGCCGCCCAAGGCGTCCTTGTCTTTTTCCGTTGACATGATCCGTACAGTGTAGTCCAGATTGTTGATGCGGGCAGTGGTGGCAAAAATCCCCTGGATCTGCATGCGGACGTTCTCAGCGATCTGATAGACGGACAAGCCTGCGGAAGCGGTTTTGAAGGAATCGGGATGGATGAGTATCTCTGAACTGGAACGCTCGATGCTGGAATGTGCCTCGGCGATCCCCTCTGTTCCCTGCACCAGGGGGAAGAGGTCTTGTGTGATGCTTTCCAGGACGGCCAGGTCATTGCCCTGGATTTCAATCTCAATACCGCTTCCGATGAGGAAATTCATGCCGGTCATCCCCTGGGCGTCCACGGACATTTCGGCCCCGTCCATGCCCTGAATCTTGTTCCTGATGTCGTCCGCCAGCTGCTTGGTGGTCAGGTTCCTTTGTGATACCGGAACAAGGGTGACAGTCACGGTCCCGGTGTTCACCCCCCCTGTGGCGAACCCCATGAATCCTGGTGAATCCGAGACATTGGCGCTGATGACCTCGATTTCCGGGTATTCCTGCAATATTGCTTCAATTTTCTGGATGGTGGATATGGTGTCGGCATAACCCGTTCCTTCAGGCATGACAACGGAGATTTGAAACTGGCCCTGGTCGGAATCCGGGAAGAATTCAGCCCCCATCTGAAACACGCCGTATACGCTGGAGGAGAACAGAACCACGGTAATGACGACAATGGCAATGCGCTTTTTCAATGACCATCGAAGCAGCCGCACATACTGCTTCTTGATGGACTCCATCAGGCGGTGGTGGGTGGAAGTGTCCGCCCGGAGGGTCCTGGATGCCAGCATGGGGACGAAAGTCAGGGAAATCAACAGGCTTGCCAATAAGGCAATGGTGATTGTCAGGGCCATTTCCTTGAAGATGTCTGCGGTCATTCCGCTAAGGAACACCACCGGAAGGAACACGGAGATGGTGGTAAGGGTGGAGGCAATGATGGCGCCGGCAATGGTTTTCCCCCCTTCGATGGCGGCCTCCTTCCTGCCCATGCCTTCCGAACGCAAGCGGTAAATATTCTCAAGGACCACGATGGAATTGTCCACAAGCATACCGATGCCCAACGCAAGGCCACCCATGGAAACGATGTTCAGGGTGATTCCAGAGAAATAGATCATGATGAAGGCCGCGAGGATGCTGACGGGGATGGCCACGCCGATGATCAGGGTTGGACGAAAGTCCTTGAGGAAAATGAAAAGAATGATGACCGCCAAAACGGCGCCGATGAGGCCGTTGAGGGAAACATTGCCCACCATGAGGGAGATGTATTTTGACTGGTCGAAGATGGATACGAAGGAGGCGTCGGGATAATCCGTGAGGATGTCTTCCACTTCCCGGAAAACATTCTCCATGACCTGCACCGTGTTGTATTCGCTTTGTTTCTGCAGTGTCAACGTGATGCTGTCATTCCCGTTGACCCTGGAATAGGTCTGTGTATTGGTGTCGTAGAAATCCACGTCTGCAAATTCATTCAAGGCCACGGGCTGCATCTTCAAAGGGGAAAAAACATACAGTTCCCGGATGTCTTCGAGGCTGCGGAGCGCGCCGGTTGTTTTCACGTTGTAGGACATGGAACCGTCGGTTACGGTTCCCCCGGGCAGATTCAGGTTGTTGGCCATGATGGCCTGGGCCAGGGATTCCGGTGTGATCCCAAGGGCTGCCATGACAGGGAAATCCGGTGTGATCCGGATCTCATCCCGGGACCCTCCCGAGACTTCGACGTTTGCCACGCCTTCGATCCTTTCAAGGCGGGGTTTCAGCACTTCGTCCGCCCACCGGGTTGACTCCCTTGTGTCCGCTCCTTCCAGGGAAACGGAATATCCAGCCATGGGGATCAGGTTTGGGTCGAACTTGATGATCAATGGAGGGGAGACATCCGAGGGAAAGTACGGGGTGATCATGTCGAGTTTCTCCCGCATCTCAAGAATCGCGGCATCCATGTTCACGCTTTGGATGAATTGGACGATGATCAATGCGCTGCCATCGGAGGAGATGCTGGAAAGGGTATCTACATTGCTCACCGTGGCCAGGACATTCTCGATGTTTCTGGTGACGATGTTCTCTACTTCCTCGGGGCCTGCACCGGAGAAGCGGACAGACACGGCGGCCACTGGAACATTCACGTTGGGAAAAAGATCCGTCTGGATGTTCGCCATGGAGACACTTCCCAGGAGGATGATGACCAAAACAATCATCAGGGCCGTCACGGGCCTTTTGACACTGAAACCGGATAAATTCATAAAGGAACACCTCACACGCTGCATATGGACCGACCGACCGGCCGGTCGGCTTTTAAATTATACCATCAACCAATCCCCGTATCAAGAAAAAAGACATCCGAAAGGGATGTCTTTTTATGTGTATTTTTTAGCCTATTTCCTGGCTTTGACCTTTTTCAGTTTGGCGAATTTCGGCAGGCCATCTTCAAACGGAAGGAAGGTCGAACCCTGTATCAGGGGCAAGGCATAGTCGATGAACTCCTGGCTGACGAAGTTCTTTTCCTCGTTGAGCCATTCCAGGGGAAAGGTTTTTTCCCTGTTGGCGGTCTGGTCAAGGTTCAGAAG
>JAWOHX010000090.1:0-52211 GCA_046484975.1 Clostridia bacterium | reverse complement strand
TGGGCAGACGGGGATACAACCAAAGCAGAATCATCGCAGAGGCGGTAGCCAGGGAGTGGGAACTTCCATGCAGGGGTCTGCTCCGTAAGACCAGGGGCAACTGCAGGCAGGCAGGCCTTGACATGGAACAACGAAAGGAAAACGTGAAGAATGTCTATGCATGCACTCTGGAAAACGTGCCGGAGACGGTCTATGTGGCGGATGACATCTGCACCACGGGGAGCACCCTTCATGCATGTAAAACCGCACTGGAACAGGCAGGGGTGAAAAAGGTGCTGTTCATCACCCTGGCTCATGTGCCGCATTACAAAAAATAAATGACAAAAAAAGTAAAATAATGCTTGCCAAGAAATAACAATATATGGTAATGTATAAATAAAATTACCATCGGGGAGGGCAAGCCCATCAAACAGCTGAGAGAACGCTACAGAATCACGGAACTCTTGAAAGCCTCCACATTCACAAAAACCAGCCTGGCATTCGACGAGGTTCTCAACTGCAAGGTGGTCATCAAGGAACTCTGGGGGGATTTCGAAAAAGCCGCCGGTGATTATGATGTGCTGAAGGACCTGAAGCATTACGGGCTTCCCCGCATCCTGGATGCATTCACCCAGAACGACAGGTCTTACCTGGTCATCGAGCACATACAGGGACCAACCCTCCGGGAAAAAGTGGAAAAAGAAGGTGCATTGGATGAGAAAACCGCCCTGGGCAGGGCCAGGGACATCCTGCTGACCCTGGATTATCTTCATAAGATCTCCCCTCGGCCCGTCATACACGGGGACATCAAGCCGGACAACATCCTCTTTTGCACGGACAGGACAGTCCTCATTGATTTCGGTTCAGTCCGAACGGAGGAGGGGTCCGGGGGATTCGGGGCACCAGAGAGGATTCTTGGGACTCGAAAAAGCATCAGCTCGGACATATATTCCGCAGGAGTCCTTCTCCATTACATGCTGACCGGAAGCGTCAAAAAGATTTTTTCCATGGGCAGTGAAGACGCCTTGTTCCCTGAAACCCGGGAAATCATCAAAAAATGCACCAGGATGAATCCCGGTGAAAGGTACAAGGATGCGGGAGTTGCCATCAAGGAGATCCACAAGGTCCTTGCAAGGATGGAAACAACGGAATCCGGACGGAACATCTCCAAGATCATTGCGGTCCCCGGATGCCCGCAGATGGGTTGTGAGCTTGCCTGGACGGCTGCGGCAACGTTGAAGTTGAAAACTCTGGTGGTGGATTTGGACATGCTCAATCCGGCGGCGGACATTTTGCTTGGTATCACGGGAAGCCGGTTTTTCCTTCAGGACATGGACGGGAGCAAATCCTTGGAAGCGGCTGTCTCCAGAGTCAACAGAAACCTGCATCTTCTTCCCTGCAGGATGGACATAGAGAGCTTTGAAAACATCACAGTGGGGCTGGTGGAGGAAAAAGTCGTCCGCCTGTCCGCATGTTATCAGCTGGTTGTGATCCTTTGCAGTGACTTCATCTATGATGCCCTTTCCCTCAGCGCCATGTTCCTGGCGGATCACATTTATCTGCCTGTGGCCAGGGGCATGCTTGACATCCGCAAATACAACGCCCTGGCACTGTTTCTCAACAACCGGCAAAGCGTGGATATGGACAAATTCCATTTCTTCCAGTTCGATTATGACAGGGGGAGCATGCGGGCATCCCTGGCCTCCAGGTTGGTGCTGGGAGGCTGGACAGGCAGGATACGATCCAGCAGGAAAAGGAAATCCGCAGGGGAGCTTGGGGGCTGCTATGCCAGGAACATGGAGAAAAGCATGGTGAACGCCTATGCCGGAATCCTCAGGAGAAACATCATGATGAGAAGGGGAAGGTGATTCTGTGCCTGTATTGAAGTCATTGAAGAACCCCGTGGTGTTCGGGGAGGAATCATCCATCTACAGGACCGGTGTCCAACCCACAGGAAAGATTGCTGTGCACATCACACATGAAATCCTGAAGGAGAACCCAAGACTTCTTATCGGGGCCTATCACGACTTCAAGCAGAAGAATGCGCTGAAAAACGAGATCATCCGCAGACTGGACAAAAACAGCTATTTTGCCAATATCTCAAGGGAAGGCCTCCTGGAGAACATATACAGCTATATGTTCGGTTACGGGGAGCTGCAGAAATTTGTGGCCGACGAGGATGTCAGTGACATCGACGGGACAAGGTTCGACCAGTTCACAGTGATGAGGAACGGGGTCAGGGAAATCATGGACATCCACATGGGGGATGAGAAAAGCTTTGAGACCTACTGCAAGCTCGTCGCCATCCGTAACGGCGGCATTCTCAATGAGAACGACAGCCACTGCCGTGTGTCCGACCTTTCCAACAGGCTGAGGATCAATGTCTCCATCCCCCCGAGGAACATCTCCGGCCCCGCGCTGAGCATCCGCAAGCACCGAAATAAAAGTTACTCATATGGGCAGCTCATGGAACTGGGCATGCTGGATTCACCGGTGAAAGACATGCTGATGGAATATGCCCGCCTCCGGAAAACCCTTCTGATCTGCGGAAAGGGCGGTGCGGGAAAAACCACCCTGTTGCGCACGTTCCTCAATTCCCTGGACGAGATGGAACGTGTGCTGGTGGTGGAGTCCGATGCCGAGGTTTATCCGGAGAAGAAATTCTGCATCGAGCAAAGGGTGAAGAAGGACAACGAGGGAGGCAGCCTGGTCACCTTGGACATGCTCCTGAAAGACGGACTCACCATGTCCCTGGACACCTACTGCATCGGGGAGATTGTTTCAGTGGAAGCTTATGACTTCATCAAGGCTGCCTGCTCGGGGCATAGGATGGTGGGAACCATCCATGCAAGCAACGCAGCGGAATGCATTCTCCGGATGATCTCACTGGCTGCCGGTGCAAGGATCATGGAAAAGGAAAACACCCTGGTGGAGATGTTCTGCAACGGGGTGGATGCCGTTGTTTTCCTGGAGGCCTTCCGGGTCATTGAGATGATCGAGGTCACGGGATATGATCCCGGGGGGAAGAGACCCGTGTACAGGTACGTATACGGGGGAGGCACACCATGATTTTCTTTGTGTTCAATCTGGGGCTGTGCATCTGGCTGATCCTCTCGTTTACCGGCATGAAGCCAAGGGATTTTATCCCTGTGGATTCCCTGGAAAAGGGTGTTCTCGTCCTCTGCGCAGGGGTGTTCCTGTTCACAGGAACACTGCTGAACATGAGCCTGGACCATGTGTTCGCGTCTTTTGCCCTCTCCCTGGTTCCGGCATCCATCCCCTATGTCATCCTTGACATCCGGAGCAACTACCGGGCGGAAAGGGAGCAAAAGCAGATTGTGTCCCTGCTGATGTTGCTGTCCAGATGGAGCTGCGTGAAAAACGACCTGATGTTCTGCCTGCAAAAAGCTGCGGAAGCCGGCTTGAAAAAACCGCTGGGGGAAACGGTGGGCAATGCCGTGGCCAGGATTCGGGGAGGCATGGAGACGGAAGAAGCCATGGGGCTCATGGAAAATGAAAGCCTTGGGGAGGATTTCCGCTATGTGGTGAAGAACATCCGGATTGCCGCTTTGAAAGGCGGCGACATCTCCCATCTCTTTCAGAACCTGGAGGAGCAGTTCTTCCGTATCAGCGAGGAGACCTACAAACGGAAGATCTCCACGTTCCGGGACAGGGTTTTCGTATACGTCGTCATCCTGCTGGTATTGTGGGTGGGATTTGTCCTGGTGGCCCAAAACCCTTCCGCAAGCCAGTTCTACCTTGGGACTCCCATTGGAAAAAATCTTGCCGGAGCCTTTGGGATGGTGTTTTTCCTGACCGGTATGCTGTATCTGAGAAAATAGGAGTGCTTGTATGAGAGGGTTGGTTTTTGTTCTGAACATGGCAGCCGCCTGGGTCATCGCAGGGGAACTGGAATACCTTTGGATGAGGAACAGGATCGCTGGCCCCGGCAAATCGCCAGTACCCTTTCCGGAGGGGAAGTGGACGGGAATTCTCCGAAGGAACGGCGTCCACGAGAAGGAGGATGTTTGCTTCTACCTGTATGCGTCCTGTCTCCTGACCTTCCTGTGCCTGTCGGTTTTCCTGTTTGCGGGATGGAGACAGGGGGTGCTGACAACGGGAGTCTCCGCCGGGACGCTGGGCTTTTTGCTTTTTTCCAACCGTATCCGGCAGAGGCGGGTTTTCCAGAAAAACGCCTACAGGCTGTATAAATACATCTGCAACCAGACGGATGCGGGGGTGCTTCCCAGGGATGCCCTGACAGGGATGCATGAGATTGTGGAGGACAAAAGCCTGAAGAGGGTCATGGAAAAGGTATGCGGAATGTACTCAGCCACCCTGGATGTCCGGCAGGCCGGGGCACTGCTGCTGAGCCACATCGACAATGAGGAAACCCGTTGCTTCGTCATGTTCCTGCAACAGGACATCCTTGGGGCCCGGGACAGCAAAAGGATTGAAAGGCTGGAGACGCTCATGTTCAACCGGTATTTCACATACATCCAGAGGAAGACAGACCAGGTGAAAAGCAAATGCATGGTCACGGTTGTGGCCTTTTCCCTGCTCATCGTCCTGATGATTTTGATTCCATTGTTCATGGAAGTCCAGGAAGCGTTGAACAACATATTCATTACATAAAGGAGGAAGAAAAATGAAACATCTGAGAAACCAGAAGGGGTTCGGAATGTACGAGGTGATCGGGATTGCAGCAGTGCTCATTGTGGCGGCTTTCGTGGTCATCCCAGGGTTCAGGTCCTTTGCGGAAAACATCATGAGCCGCATGGACACCTGGCTGGAAACAAGCATTTTCAGCCAACTGTTCCCGTCCACATGATGGCTGAGAGACTGGCGGTCACCCTGGTCATTTTCACGGTGGTCCTGGGCATCTGCCTGTATATCTTTGAAATGTTCGTCCCTTTGTCCAAGAACATGGACTTCCGGGACGCATGCAGGGTATACCTGGTCCGGATGGAGCAGAACTCGGGGCTTTTGGATGACGACATGGCGGCTTTGGCGTCCCGACTGGAAACCATGGGCTTCGAGGATGTGGGGGTGACCGCCCCCTCCCATGCCAAAGTGGGAGAGGTCATGACACTGAAGGTGAATGCCACGTTCAGGATGCAGGTGATGTCAGGTATCCTGGCCAGGGGCATGAAGGAGTATGCAATGGAATATGCGCGGGATGTGGTGTCAAGAAGGGTGTTCAACTGATGGCAAGGAACAGGGAAGCGGGGTTTGGAATGCTGGAAGCCATTGTCCTTTCCGGCACCCTTCTGTTCATCATCCTGCCGGTGTTCTCCGCAATGGTGGAGAAGATCCATGTCAGCCACCTTGTCCACCGGTACACCGAGATGGTGGAGGTGGCAGCAACGGCTGTCATCGCGGACCTGCGGACGGAGATGCTCTCAGAGGGGTCCGTTGAGGCACGGGATGTTCAAAACCTTGCCGGGGAGATTCGTCTGCTGATGGAATCCCGCCTGTCGGGCTGGGATGAGATCGGAAGGTTGGAAGTGGACCTGGTCCATCCGGGGGAGCAGTGCAGCGAGGGGACATCCTCCCCTTATCCTTTCTTCCATATCCTGGCGGAATTTAGCATCGGCCGGTTGAACCGGCCGGAAAAAATAAGGACTCTAAGGATCCACAGGGATCTGGAGATTCCATTGATCAGGTGATTGTTATGAAAAGAAGAAATTATTGGATTGCCGCCCTGGTATTGGCAGTGCTTCTGACGGTGGCTCAGGGCATGATCGCCAATGTGGCTGTACGCAAGAACATGCAGGTCCTATATGCGGCAGACCGGGACATCATGAAGGGAACGGTCCTGACGAAGGAGATGGTCCGACGGATGGAGGTCTACTCAGAAACCCCTCTTCCGATGACGGACCTGGCGGAGCTCGAAGGCAAGACCGTCCTCTTCGATATCACGGAAGGCAGCCTGCTGAGCCTGAATGACATGCATGAACGGGAGGATTCAGGCGACATACGGTTCATGTCCCTCAGTGTGGACCTTTCCAGCTTCAACGCCGGGGACATTAAGAACAGGGACATGGTGGACCTGTTCATCATCCCGGACCTTGGAAAGGTAAGGGACCATGAGCTTGTATGGCTGATCCACCAGCTTTCCGCATGCGGAATCCGGTATGTTCCCTGGGACGACGGTGGGATCATCCTGAAGAACATTCCGGTGGCATATGTGAACACACAATCCGGGCAAAGCAGGAAAGTGGTGAGCCTCAGGCTGGTGAAACCCATGGATGCTGTGCTTGCATTCCTGAAAACCGTCAGCACGGTGGAGGTCATCAGGAATTGAGGGATTTCCACTCCGGCTGTGCTATAATATCCCTATGATGCATGAGAATGAAAGAATCGACGACCTGGAGCTCAACGGGCTGAAGATCATACAGAACAAGAGCATGTTCTGTTTTGGCACCGACGCCGTCCTGCTTGCCGATTTTGTGAAGGCCGGTAACAGGGCCAGGGTGGCTGATTTGGGGACAGGGACGGGGATTCTCCCCCTTCTGTTGACCGCAAAGACAAAGGCCCTGAAAATCACAGGACTGGAAATCCAGGAGAAAATGTGCGACATGGCCCGCAGGAGCGTGACCATGAACGGCCTTGAGGAAAAAGTGGAGATCATTCACGGGGACATCCGCAGCATCTCCTCCGTCATGAAAGCCCACAGTTATGACAACGTGGTTGCCAATCCGCCATATATGAAGAACAACGCGGGTTTTCAAAACCGGGATGACAGCTTCACCATTGCCCGACACGAGGTGCTCTGCAGCCTGGAGGATGTGATCCGGGCAGGTGCCTATCTGTTGAAATTCAAGGGAAGCCTCACCATGGTACACAGGCCTTGCAGGATGGTGGATGTGTTGTTTCTCATGCGCAAGCATGGCATTGAACCCAAAAGGCTGAGGGTGGTCCAGAACCGCCGTGAGAGCCAGCCCGTCCTGTTCCTGGTGAACGGCGTCAAAGGCGCGAATCCCTGGCTGAAGGTGGAAAAGCCCCTTGTGATCAAGGACGAGGAAGGATTCTATTCACCGGAGATACTGGACATATATGGGAAGACAAAGGAGTAAGCCCGCATGCTGTACATAGTGGCCACCCCCATAGGGAATCTCAAGGACATCACTCTCAGGGCGCTGGAGACCCTGCAGGCGTGCGACCTCATCGCATGTGAGGATACCAGGAGAACCCTGAAGCTCCTCAACAGGCACAACATCAAAAAACCATTGGTCAGCTACCGTGAACACAACCGGGAACAAGCCGGGCCGGTCCTGCTGGATAAGGCCAGGCAGGGACTGGTTGTCTGTCTGGTTTCAGATGCTGGAACCCCGGGCATCTCCGACCCCGGGGAGGAGCTGGTCAGGCTCTTTCACGAAAACGGCATTCCCGTCACGGAAATCCCCGGCCCGTGTGCGCTGGTTTCAGGGCTGGTGCTGTCGGGACTGCCCTCCGGGAAATTTGTCTTCGAAGGCTTCCTTGATTCCAGGGGGAAGGAACGGGACAGAAGGCTGGAGGAGCTGAGGAAAGAAAAAAGGACATTGGTGTTCTATGAAGCTCCCCATAGGATATTGAAGACCCTGGAAGCCATGGCGGCGGCATTCGGGACGCACAGGAAAGCCGCCATCGCCAGGGAACTGACGAAGATCCATGAGGAAGTCATTCGGGGGGAGCTTGGAGAAATCATTGCCCGTTTCAGGCAGGCGCCACCGAAAGGGGAGATGGTGGTTGTCGTGGAGGGCAGTCCCTTGGAAAATGAAAAAACCCTTCCGGAGAAGGGTGTGGTTGAAGCATACGAGGAATTGCTCAAACTGGGGTTCTCCCGAAAAGAAGCCATGGGGCAGATTTCAGAAGAATACGGTCTGTCCCGGCGGGAGATTTACAACAAGGTCAACAGGCTTTGAGCAGCCATCCTAGTCCTTTGCAATCTTGCCGATGCAGTTCAGGCAGAGCATTTTTTCACGGTAGAGGGTGATGTCGCTGCTGGTCCCGCAGAATACACAGGAGGGCTGGTATTTTCGAATGATGATGTTGTCACCTTCCAGATACATTTCAACGGTGTCCCTGTCCCCGATGTCCAAGGATCTTCTGAGCTCGATGGGAACCACAATCCTTCCCAGTTCATCCACCCTTCTGACGATACCTGTTGATTTCACGGGTCTACCTCCATTTGAAACACAAAATTTGTAAACCAATCATAACACCACACAGCAATGAAAGTCAAGTCAGAGTCTTTGCGCGACGGATGGCGGACCAGGGCGTATTTTTCATTGACGGAGGGTTTCTAAAAAAGGGTTTCGGCTATATAATGGGAGGGAGGTGATTTAAAAACCCAGAGGAGAGTGCCATGATACGAATCGAAAACATATCAAAGACATACGGGGGTGGCGTGAAGGCAGTCAACGGTATCACCCTGGAAATACCGGCAGGGAAGATCTTTGGCTTCATCGGTCCCAACGGGGCGGGTAAAACCACCACCATCCGGATGATCACCGGAATCCTGCCCATTGACAGCGGAAGCATCCAGGTCAATGGAGCGGATATCGCCAGGGAACCCATGAGGGCCAAGAAGATGATGGGATATGTATCGGACGATCCCAATATTTTCGAACGGCTGAAAGGGCTGGAATACCTCAATTTCATGGCTGATATCTATGGGGTTCCCTCCAAGGAAAGGATGGACAGGATTGCTTCCCTGGCCGGGGATTTTGAGATGAGCCATGCCCTGGATGACAAGATCCAGAGCTATTCCCACGGCATGCGGCAGAAGATCGTGGTGATGGGGGTGCTGATCCACCAGCCGGAGGTTTGGATCCTGGACGAGCCCCTGACGGGGCTGGATCCGAAATCATCCTTCAAGCTCAAGGAGCGGATGAGAAAACATGCCGACGAAGGCAGGACAGTGATGTTCTCCACCCATGTCCTGGATGTGGCAGAGAAAGTCTGCGATATGATCGCAGTGATCAGCAAGGGAAAAATCCTGTTCTGCGGGACCATGGAGGAAATGAAAAAGACCAAGGAAAACAAAAGCCTTGAGAATATATTCCTGGAGATGACGGAAGAATGAAAAACATCATGCATCTTGTGAGGATCAATCTGATCATGCTGTTCCGCGGGGAAGCGGGATTCAAGGGGAAGAAAATCAGGAAAACCCTCCTATACGGGCTGCTCTTCCTGTGTTTCGTCCCCATGCTCATAGGCCTTGGCATCGGTGCGGGCAACCTCTACCGGCTCATGGAGGGCATCGGGCAGGGACAGGCTTTCTTTGCCCTGGTTTTCACGGGAGCCGGCATGGTGGTGTTTTTGTTCGGGATCTTCTTTGTCATCAGCACATACTATATCTCCAGGGACATCCCCACCTACCTGCACATGCCCCTGGAGCCATTCCAGATCATTGTCTCCAGGTTCGTGAGTGTACTGCTCTACGAATACATGACCCTGGGTCTGTTCCTGGCCCCCGTCATCATCGGTGCGGGCATCGGGGGAGGTTTTGGCATCGGCTATTATCTGGTCAGCGCACTGGTGTTCCTGGTCCTGCCCATCCTTCCGCTGAGCACTGCCTCCGTGCTGGTCATCCTCATCATGAGCTTTTCCAGGAGGTCCATCAACAAGGACAGGTTCTCCCTGGTCTCCGGCATCATCGCCCTGGCAGTGTCCCTGGCTGTCTCCTTTGGCACCCAGGGGTTCTTCATGAGCCTGGAGGACCCGGAGGCCCTCCAGAAGATGATCTTCTCCGGGGACATCAACCTGGCGGAGCGGATTGCCTCGTTTTTTCCGGGTATCCTCCAGGCATCCAGGGCAGTGGCCGGGGCCGATGCCTTCCAGTTCCTCCTGTTTGCCGCCATCGGCCTGTGCTCCTTCGGGGTGTTCATCCTTGTGGCTCAGAAGCTCTATTTCAAAGGAGTGCTGGGCATGATACAGCAGGGAGCCAGAAGGAAGGCGGCCGCAAGGGGCACAAAATCATACGAGATGAAGGACAGGACCTGGTCCTACACCCTGAAGGAACTGCGCATCCTGTTTCGGACCCCCATCTATTTCATGAACCTGGCCATCATGGATTTCCTGATTCCCGTGTTCCTGGTCGTCCCCCTGTTCATGGGGGGCGAGGATAATCCGATGGGGCAGCTGCAGGACATCATCAATCCAGGTGGGAACCTTCCCATGGTCCTGGGCTTCTCCGTCGCCCTGTTCCTGTTCGTCAGCGCCATGAACGGCATCACCGCCACCTGTATATCCCGGGAAGGCCGCCAGGTCTATTTCATGAAATACATTCCCATGGCCTACAGGGAGCAGGTCAATGCCAAGATCCTCTCCGGCATGGTCATCTCCATGGCCGCCGTGGTACTGGTGACCCTGGTTGCAGGCCTGCTCTTTTCACTGGGTATCCTCACCATGGCGCTTGTCCTCCTGTGCGGGTTCAACGCTGTGCTGTTCACCAGGCTTACAGGGGTATTTGTGGATGCCATGAACCCGAAGCTCAACTGGGACAGCGAGCAGAAGGCGGTGAAACAGAACATGAACCTTGTAGTGAACATGATGATCGGCATCGCCATTGCAGCACTGGTTGTCCTGGCTGTCATCCGCCTGCCCATGGCGATCCCGGTGGCGATCCTTGTGTACATCCCCGGGTTCTTCGTGGTCAATGCAGGCATTTATGCCATTCTCATGAAGAACATGCCCCGGATGCTGGGAAAGATTGAATGATGACAAATTTTTGGTTGCAAGGGAATAAAATATAGAAGCTGACTTTGGTATCAAACGATAAGAATGGTGCAAACCAAATAAAAACAAGAGGCTGTTGCAGTGATGCAGCAGCCTTTGGGTATTTGGAACACATTCATACAGAATTAGTACCACTAACACCATTGCAATATTATATAGACAATGATTTAGAAAATGTCTTTCAACATAAAAATTCCTTGTTTATAGGCGGTTGCACATGTTTTGTGTTGATTTTGCCCTTAAAGATTCATGGTGCCAACTTCTAAAGGCAGGGCTGTCGTAGATGTGGTACCGTCAGTTGTGACAAGAAATATTTTTTCATAAAAGTCTTCCCCACAATTGTAAAGGAATTATTCAAAAAGTACAAACAATCAAACAGCAAAGCGGATATGAACACTTTGCATAAGTAACGTAAATGTAGTAGATTAAATAAAAAAGGGAGAGCATACAGTGAATAAGAAGATACCTGTCATATACAATGCGGATTTTGGAACACTGGGCTGGAGTCCGGAAGTGTGGGAGCCAGACTGGAAGGGACATTTTACAAAAGCAGGTGTAGTAAATTTTGTGAAAATCCTTGCAGACAGTGGTGTCGATGTATTGCTTATGAACCCGAACTCACAGGTGGCATGGTATCCAAGCAAAGTCTGGCCGACTATTCTTGACGGCTATACAAGAGATGAAGTTAAAAATCTGGAGAGCGCAGCCTGGAACCATAGGATTTATGAATGTTATGAAGAAGACCCATTGTATTATGTCAGATACATATTGAATGCTTACCTTGATCTCACTGATGAAAATGTTGATTGGATGCAAGAAATAAAAAAAGCATGCAAAGAATATGGCATAGAATTGCGGGCATCGATAAGAATGAATGACATGCATTATGTAGCTCCGGGCCTGAACAACTATCTTGTCGCCGGCATATATGAAAACAACCATCTGAAGGGAACCAATCACACTGGTAGGACAAAAGAATATTATATGGCGCTGGATTATTCAAAGGAAGGAGTAAGGGACTATTACTTTGCCCTTATTAAAGAATTGGTGGAGGATTATGAATGCATGGGCATTGAACTTGACTGGACGAGAAATGCCGCATGTATGGAATATCCGGCTTCAGAAGAAGATATCATGGTAATCAATGATTGGCTTTCAATGATCAAAGGCTATCTGAACAGAAAAGGGGTTGCAAACAATTGCACGTACACGTTTGGAATGAGGGTATTATCCAATGTCAGCATGTATAAAAGCATTGGAATTGATGTCGTGGAAAACGGAAAAAACAAAACGCTGGACTATATATGCCCTTCTAATTTTGTATCATGTACCTGGGATTTTGATTATGAACGGTTACGCAAACTGACGGATTACAATTGTGATATATACGGGTCAACGGAAATCATCTGCAATAAACTGCCCTGCAAACCTGATTTCAGTTCACATTACAAAACAGAAGCTTTGGAAAAAACCAATTTGGGTAATCTGAGGGATATCACAGGTTCCAGTGCATATTTTCGGGGAAATATTGCAGCGCTTATTGCAAATGATGTAGACGCCATCGAAGTGTACAATTTTTTTATAGCTGATGCCAGGCATTTGACAGGCATAACATCCGATTATTCTTTGATGAAAAATGTTTCAGAAATAAGTTTTCTATTTGGAAAAACTAAATTCTATACATTGACCACAGCCGGGGGCGGGTGCAATTATCCACCCTTTGAAATGGCTGCTGCAGCTCCTGTTGTAATTCCTTCTTTCCAGCATCACAGGTTTGATGTTTCGATGCTTGACGAAGCTGAAAGCAATTATGAACTTAAGGTTCAGATAGTGATTAAGAAAGAGGATGCAGGGCACGGATTCGGCGTTTCATTCAACGGAAGTCCTGTAAATTATGCTGCGGTGGAAACGGATAAACTTCTTTTACCGAGCAGACCCTTCGCAAGTCACATAGATGAAAACATTGGATGCGAGTATTCCTTTGGATCCATTGATATTGTTAAAGGATGGAATACGATTGATGTTTTCAATGACAAGAAAGATGGAAACCTATTGGTATTGAGCGTGGAAGCCGGAGTTATATTCAAGGGAGTATAGAGTATGAAGAATGAATTTTTTCTGGATGATTACAGAATCATTGATTTGACAAAACCACTCGACCCGAAGACCGAGACAAGAAGGCTGCAGGTAAGGAAGAGATATCAGAAAAAGACCCGGGATTATCATTCTGAAATAGATATGATGAGTCATCTTGGAACTCATGTGGAGTCTCCGTTCCACTGTTCTCCTGACCTTAAGGACATTTCAGAATTGCCATTAAGTACATTCATTGGAAGAGGTATCATATTATATCTGAATGACATTGAACCAAACGAAAGGATTACAGCAGGAGATCTGGAGTCCGCTTCCGAAGGAAAAGTAAGGGAAGGTGATATAGTAATCCTGGATTCGCCGCATAAACTTCCTCCTTTTACAGAACTGACAAATACAGATTGTGACAAAAGACCTTATGTTTGTGATGATACGGCAAATTGGTTGAAACTTAAGAAAGTTAAGGGTGTCGGGTTCGGTGACGGGGTTTCCATTGAGTTCGATGTTAGGACAATTGTAGACTTTCATGAAATACTTATGCCTGATGATATCATTTTCATTGAGGTGTTGAAAAACCTTGAGCTGATAAGATCAGAAACATTCCTGTTCTGTGCCTTGCCCCTGCCCGTATCGGGACTTGATTCATGTCCGGTCAGGGCAATTGCCATAGAGGGCATGGCGGGGTTTTAGTTTGTATCCGATCCCTGATGCCGTGATCAAAAACCGTATGCACGTTTTTTGCAAACAGCAGTGGCAACACTAAAAAACGACAGGCTAAGAATTGAAACAATAAACAATGAGAAAAACTCTACGGAGGATATTTCATAAGTCATTGCGTGTAGCCGGAGGACCATACAGAGGGAATTGAAAAAGGGCAGGATGAGACTTCTTGATGGGAAGACCTGGATATACTATGAGGGCTACAGCGCAGAGGTTGCTTGATGTTGGCGACAGTTAATATTACAATCTACAGTCAGATTGGATGCTTAAAAAATTCATTTGTTTTTTAATAACTTTGTGATACAATAATGCATTAAAGGGAATGAATTTCTCCCTGAGCTGATTTAAAGGCCAAACCGCTTATTAAGCTGATGATTTCTGCAATTATTTTATTGCGGAAGTGTCAGCTTTTTTACATTTCTGCACAAAGGGGGATGTGTATGCTTTTCAGTCTTGCATTAATGGTTCTTTGCGGTCTTGTACTAAGCGGAACCATGCAAAAACTAAAATTACCCGGCCTTGTCGGTATGCTTCTTACTGGCATAGTGTTAGGTCCTTATGCGTTGAACCTAATAGCTCCGGAATTATTGAATATTTCTGCTGATTTGAGAGAAATAGCCTTGATTGTTATTCTTACAAGAGTGGGACTTGCACTGGATATAAATGATCTGAAAAAGGTGGGCCGTCCGGCTATCCTTATGTGCTTCATTCCTGCAACTTTTGAAATAGCTGCCACAACAATATTTGCACCAATGTTCTTTCCCATTTCTTACTTGGAAGCTGCTATTATGGGAACTGTGCTCGGTGCTGTATCCCCGGCGGTTATCGTCCCCAAAATGCTAAAGTTAATGGAGAGTGGTTACGGAAAGTCAAAGAGTATCCCACAACTCATTTTGGCCGGGGCTTCGGTAGATGATATTTATGTAATTGTCCTCTTTACATCATTTATGGGGATGTATAGCGGGAGTAGTTTTGACGTTGGAAGCCTTGTTAGAATTCCGCTTGCCATTGTAGTTGGTTTATTGACTGGCATTTTGCTTGGACTTATGCTTGTAAAACTATTTAAGAAAATTCACATGCGGGACACTGTAAAGATTATAATTCTGTTAAGCACTTCTTTCCTGCTCGTTACTCTTGAAATTGCTATCAAGGTTTATGTGCCTATGTCTGGACTGCTGGCCGTGATGGCTTTGGGCGGTACTATACTTCAGCAGTATGATATTTTAGCAAAGCGGCTGTCTGGTAAATTCTCAAAAATCTGGGTGGCAGCCGAGTTGATGTTGTTCGTGTTAGTAGGCGCAACGGTAGATATTAGCTTTGCGGCAAAGGCGGGAATTGCGGCGGTTGCGCTTATATTCATTGCCCTCGCAATTCGTATTTTCGGAGTTTTTGTTTGTCTCATAAGAACGAAATTAAACATAAAAGAAAGATTGTTCTGCTCTATTGCTTACATACCTAAAGCGACTGTACAAGCTGCGATTGGCGGACTGCCTTTGGCGGCCGGTATTACTGCAGGCAATACTATTTTGACTGTCGCCGTATTAGCAATTCTGATTACCGCTCCGCTTGGAGCAATTGGCATAGATGCTTCTTATAAAAAAATACTTACAAGGGGTGACGGCAGTGTTTAGACCTTTACTGGATAAAGGGTACAAGGTTTGATATATATTTGTATCACAAATCCATATGTAAAGAGTCTAGCTATAGATGTGACGAAAACAAATTGCTTTGATTTATTTCGAAAATGCATTGAAAAGGTATGGTTTGTTATGGATTCTCATTGAAATTTAAAGCTGGAGAGCCAACAATACATTCAAGGCTTCATATTAATTTGAAGGCTTGTGATATAGCTTAAGTATCAAAGACGGAGTGAGCATAACCCCGTCAGGAAATACTGGCGGTTTATATATTGACTTGTTTCCAAGAACGGGTAATTCCATAAAAACCACTATCGACGTATTCTCGCGAACGGAAAAACAAAAAAACACAGTCCAGACATCAAGATGAGCCTATCGTGCCATGTTGAGACGGTAGTATTGATAACAAGAGTTAGAATAATGCGTCTGGGAAGCTTGATATAAGACTTTTATGTGATTATGAGGTGGGAATCTGAAGTGTGAAAAACTTGAATTTTTAGCTTCGTGGGAACATATCGAAACAAGCGGTAATGCTAGTGACAGAGTGATTTAGATGTCATGGTCTGGCGAGTGGTCAGGTTAGATGCTGGGTGTTCGTTAGTGGTCGATTTAGATGTTTTTCAGATTTTGCGAGGTTGTGTCGGTCAGATTGGATGTTGGTGAATTGTAAACCCAACTGTCGCGAAAGCTGAAAAAAAGTGTCCCACAGGGACCATCTCAGCTATAATGTTAAGTGACTAAACCAACAAAAAGGAGAGGTTTATGGGACACTTACATTGTAGCACCATTGAGCGGAAAAACAAGCACCTGACGTACAAAGACAGGCTAAGTATTGAAACAATGAATAATGAGAAAAAAAGTACAGAGGAGATTTCAAAAGTCATTGTGTGCAGCCGGAGGACAATACAGAGGGAATTGAAAAAGGGCAGGGTGACACTTCTTGATGGGCAGACCTGGATATACTATGAGGGCTACAGCGCAGAGGTTGCACAGAACAGGTATGAAGAGAACAAACAGGCAAAAGGACCGGCCCTTAAAATTGGACATGATCATCACATGTGTGAGTTCATTGAAAATGAAATCAAGGCCCAAAAATCATCGGATGAAATAAAAGATTCATCGTTGAACAACTATCCCAGGAAGATTCGGAATTACAGGACACCTGATGAAACATATATAGAGGTTGCTTGATGTTGGCGACAGTTCATATTACAATCTACAATAATAACAGAATGGATGATATATTCTTGACATACAGGGGAATAAAATATAGAATTATCTTTGTGTATATGTAATCATCTATATCGTTTGAATGGCATATGAACATTGAAAATTTAATAGGGAGGAAACACAATAATGACGATAGATACTATCATCATCATTCTTTTTGCAGTCCTGTTTGCGGTCGTATCAGTGGCCATGTTCTTCATCGGGGCCTCATATAGGAAAAAAACAGCTGAAAAGAAGATCGGGAGCGCGGAAGCCGAGTCCCAGAAAATTGTTGTTGAAGGCGAACGGAAAGCCGAGGCAAGGAAAAGGGAAATCCTGATCGAGGCCAAGGAAGAGATCCACAAAAGCAGGATTGACATCGAGAGGGACCTGAAAGAAAGAAGGAATGAAATCCAGAGATTGGAAAGAAGGATTCTTCAGAAAGAGGAGACCATCGACAAGAAAATATCCAACCTGGAGCAAAAAGAAGACCAGCTAAGCCTGGTGAACAAACAGATCGAGGAAAAGGAAAAGGAAGTCATCGATTTGTACAAGGCACAGATGGCAGAGCTGGAAAAGATTTCGGACCTTTCAGCCGAAGAAGCGAAGAAATATCTGCTCAGGATGCTGGACGATGAAATCAAGCACGAGAAAGTCCTGCTGCTGAAAGAAAACGAACTCAAGACCAAGGAAGAGTCGGAACAGATGTCAAGGGCCATCCTGGCCACGGCCATACAGAGATGCGCATCGGATTATGTCGCGGAGACCACCGTTTCCGTCGTCCCGTTGCCCAATGACGAGATGAAGGGGCGGATCATCGGGAGGGAAGGCCGGAACATCCGTACACTGGAGACCCTCACCGGGATCGATTTGATCATCGACGACACCCCTGAAGCGGTGGTGCTGTCGGGGTTCGACCCCATCCGAAGGGAAGTCGCCAGGATTGCACTGGAAAGACTGATCGTGGATGGAAGGATCCATCCCGCCAGAATCGAAGAAATGGTACAAAAGGCCCAGAACGAGATTGAAACCACCATCAAGAAAGAAGGGGACAAGGTCACATTTGAGGCAGGCGTGCATGGGCTGCATCCCGAGATCATCAGACTCATCGGGAAACTGCGGTACAGGAAAAGCTACGGCCAGAACGTTCTCAAGCATTCCCTGGAGGTCGCGTCTCTTGCCGGAATCATGGCGAACGAGCTGGGACTGGATCCCGTCATCGCGAAAAGGGCCGGACTGCTGCATGACCTGGGGAAAGCAGTGGATTATGAAATCGAGGGATCCCATGTGGAAATCGGCGTGGACATCGCCAGGAAATACAACGAGAGCGAAGTGGTCATCAATGCCATTGCCGCCCATCATGAGGACACCGAACCCACATCCGTCATATCGGTATTGATACAGGCCGCAGATTCCATATCGGCGGCAAGACCCGGGGCAAGAAGAGAGACACTCGAAACCTATATCAAGAGGATCGAGAAGTTGGAAGAGATTGCCAATTCCTTTGAAGGCATAGAAAAATCATATGCTGTTCAAGCCGGAAGGGAAATAAGGATCATGGTCAAGCCCGACAAGATTTCGGATGACGACATCGTACTGACATGCAGAAGCATCGTCAAGAAAATTGAGGATGAACTGGAATACCCGGGACAGATCAAAGTCCATGTGATCAGGGAAATGAGAGCAATAGAATTTGCAAAATGATGAAAAGCGCGGATTTCCGCGCTTTTCCTTTTGGAGGATCAGGATGAAAATATTATTCATCGGGGACATATACGCACAGCAGGGCAGGAAGGTCCTGGCCGGCCATCTCAACAGGCTGGCAGAGACAACTGCCTGCGACTTCATCATCGCCAACGGGGAGAACATGTCCGGCGGCAAGGGAATTGACACCAGGACGGCCGACGAGATTCTGAAGCTGGGGGTGGATGCCATCACGTCCGGAAACCATATATGGGCAAAAAAGGACTTTTTCATCGATGAGCACCCCCGGGTCCTCAGGCCTGCCAATTATTCAGGAAAATCACCCGGCAAAGGGTTGATCTTCATTGAAAAAGGCGACAATGTCCTGGCAGTGGTGAACCTGTCCGGCCGGGTCTACATGGATCCCTGCAACTGCCCTTTTGAGGCCTTTGAGAACATGCTGCCGGAATTGAAAGCCCGGACGAAGGCAATCCTTGTGGATTTCCATGGGGAAGCCACCAGCGAGAAGGCTGCTTTCGCATGGCATTTCGACGGGAATGTCAGCGTGGTTGTCGGAACGCATACCCATGTCCAGACCGCGGATGAACGGATTCTCCCCTTCGGGACCGGTTTCATCACCGACGTGGGGATGACCGGGCCCGCCGATGGCATCATCGGTGCGGACAGGGAGAAGGTGATCCGTCGATTCGTCACCGGCATGCCTGCCTATTTCGAACCGCAGAAGGGAAGGTCCCAGATCAACGGGATTCTTATGGAAGTATGTGGGAAAACCGGAAAATGCATAAGCCTGGAAAGGATTGATTATGTGGAAGACTGAGTTGGTGAAAAAGAGTTCGGCCTGGCTGTTTTTGATCTCCTTGTTCATCGTGGCGGCGGACCAGGCCAGCAAGATATTCATTAGGAACAGCATGGAAATCGGGGAGAAAACTACCGTCATCAAGGATTTCTTCTATATCACCCATCATACCAACCCCGGCGCCGCCTGGGGGGCCTTCGGGGAGTTCACCCTGGCTCTCATCATCCTGAGCGCTTTGATATCCGTGTTCCTGGTATACTATTTCTTCAAGGTTCCCCATGTCTTCGGGCGGCTTGCGATATGCGTGGTGCTTGGAGGCGCCCTGGGGAATCTCATTGACAGGATTGCCTTCATGGAGGTCACCGACTTTTTTGACTTCTATTTCTGGGGATACGATTTCCCCATATTCAATATTGCGGACATGATGATCACCGTGGGGACGGTCCTGCTGGGCATCTTCATCCTGTTCATCTACAAAGAGGAGAAAAAAAGCCATGTCGAAGAGTGAACGGATCCTGACATGCGACCGGGACGACATCCGCCTGGACACCTATCTCTCGGAAACGATGCCAGAGGTATCCAGGGCCTACTTCCAGAAGCTCATCAAGGAGGAAAAGGTGCTGGTCAACGGGACCGCCGTACACAAGAACCACAGGATGAAAAACGGGGACGCCGTCCACATCACGATGGAAGGACCCGTGAAAAGCGGCACGGATCCCCAGGACATCCCCCTGGATGTGATCTATGAGGACGGGGACATCATTGTGGTGAACAAGGCGAAGGGAATGGTGGTCCATCCGGCTCCAGGCAATCGGGACAAAACACTGGTGAATGCATTGCTGTACCACTGCAGGGACAGCCTTTCGGACATCAACGGAATCGAACGGCCGGGCATCGTCCACAGGATCGACAAGGACACCTCGGGATTGCTGGTTGCCGCCAAGACCAACAAGGCCCACAGGGGACTTTCCGCCATGCTCGGGGATCACTTGATCAACCGGGAATACCTGGCGGTGGTTGCAGGGACCATCCACGAGAACGACGGAATCATCGATGCCCCGGTGGGCAGGCACCCAAAGCACCGGACGAAAATGGCGGTGAACGTGAAAAACGGGAAAAGGGCAGTCAGCCGGTTCCATGTCCTGCAAAGATTCAGCAAGGCGACCTATGTCCGCGTGGCCCTTGAAACGGGGAGGACCCACCAGATCCGGGTGCATATGGCCTACATCGGCCATCCCGTCCTGGGAGACCAGGTCTACGGGCCGGGCAAGCCCGAGAGGAATCTTCAGGGACAGGCCCTGCATGCCGTGCGACTTTCCTTTCCACACCCGGTGACGGGGGAGGACATGTCTTTCGAAGCCCCTGTCCCCGAATATTTCAGGCATCTCCTGGAGGAACTGACCAATGAGTGAAACGGTCCACGACAGGACATTGGCGCTGATTGGCGCAACGGGACTGGAAAGGCTGAAGGCAAGCACGGTGTGCGTCCTAGGCGTCGGCGGAGTGGGCTCCTATGCCATCGAGGGCCTGGCAAGGGCAGGCATCGGATCTCTGGTCATCGTTGACCCGGCGAAGGTGGATGTCACCAACATCAACCGGCAGATCATCGCCCTGCATTCCACCGTCGGAAGATACAAGGTGGAGGTGTCCGGAGAGAGGATACATGACATCAACCCGGAGATCCGGGTGACGGCACATTCTGTTTGCGCCTGCCGGGGGAATCTTCCCGGGATGATCCCGGAATCCTGCGGTTACATCATCGATGCAATGGACAGCGTCGCGGCAAAGGTGGACGTCGCCCTGTATGCCCGTGACAATGGAATTCCTCTCATCAGCTGCATGGGGACGGGCAATAAACTGGATCCGGCGGGATTTCTCATCACAGACATATCAGCGACCAAGGTCTGCCCTCTGGCGAAAAAGATGAGGACAGAACTGAAAAAAGCCGGAATCGACAAACTCACAGTGCTCTATTCCGAGGAATTGCCGAAAGGCAAAAGGGACCAGTGCATCAGCAGCATCTCCTTCGTCCCCGCCTCGGCGGGATTGCGGCTTGCAGGCCATGTGATTCGTTCACTGCTGGGGATTGCGGAAGGGGATGTGTGATATAATGGACATAAAAACAGGTGGGAAACCATGAATGAAAAGTGGAAAAACAAACAGCTTGATGACTTGTTCGAAGCCATCCTCAAACTGAAGACACCGGAGGAATGCTACATGTTCTTCGAGGACATCTGTACGGTCAGCGAGCTTCATTCCATCGCCCAGCGGTTGGAGGTGGCCAAACTCCTCCAGGAAGGCGCAAAGTACGGCGACATCACGAAAATGACCGGTGCCAGCACTGCCACCATCAGCAGGGTGGGCAGGTGCCTCCATTACGGCGCCGACGGATACAGGTTAATATTGGAAAGGTTAAGGAACGGAAATTGAAGAAAATCTTGGAAAGATTCATGGGGTCATACAGTGACAGGGAAATCAAAAGGCTGATTCCGCTGGTTGATAAAATAGAAAGCTACCAGGAACAGATGCGCACCCTGAGCGACACGGAGCTGAAGGCCTTCACCCCGTTGTTCAAGGAGAGGCTGGCGAAGGGGGAGACCATGGACGACATCCTTCCCGAGGCCTTTGCCGTGGTCCGGGAGGCATCCGCCAGGGTCCTTGGGATGACCCATTTCAGGGTGCAGCTCATCGGGGGCATCGTCCTGCACCAGGGTCGGATTGCGGAAATGAAGACAGGGGAAGGAAAAACCCTGGTGGCCACCTTGCCGATATACCTCAACGCCCTCACCGGGGATGGGGTGCACCTGGTAACGGTGAATGACTACCTGGCAAAGCGTGACAGCGAATGGATGGGCAAGATCTACCAGTTCCTGGGCCTCTCCGTGGGACTCGTTGTCCACAACATCGACAACGCCGAACGAAAAAAGGCCTATCAATGTGACATCACCTACGGGACCAACAATGAGTTCGGGTTCGATTACCTCAGGGACAACATGGTCATATACAAAGAGAACATGGTGCAGCGCAGGCATGTGTTCGCCATCGTGGACGAGGTGGACAGCATCCTCATCGACGAGGCAAGGACACCTCTCATCATCTCCGGCCCCGGGGAAAAATCCACGGACCTCTATGCCCAGGTGAATGCCTTCGCCACCCGGCTGCGCAGACAGGTCTTCGCGGAGACCAACGACAAGGAAGACAACGATGACATCGATGCCGACTACATCGTGGATGAGAAGGCGGGTTCCGCCACCATGACAACCAGGGGCATTGAGAAGGCGGAGCGGCATTTCAACGTGGAAAGCCTTTCCGACCCGGAAAACATGACCCTCATGCACCACATCAACCAGGCCCTCAAAGCCAACGGCATCATGAAGAAGGACAAGGATTATGTGGTCAAGGACAATGAGATCATCATCATCGATGAATTCACCGGAAGGATGATGTTCGGACGCAGATATTCCAATGGCCTGCACCAGGCCATCGAGGCAAAGGAAGGCGTCAAGGTGGAGAGGGAAAGCAAAACCCTGGCCACCATCACCTTCCAGAACTATTTCAGACTCTTCAAAAAACTCTCCGGCATGACGGGAACCGCCCTGACCGAGGAAGACGAGTTCATGGACATCTACGGTTTGGATGTCATCGCCATCCCCACGAACCAGCCCGTCATTCGCGAGGACCAGGCGGATTCGGTCTACAAGACGGAGAAGGGGAAATATGATGCCATCCTCAGGGAAGTGAAGGATTGCCATGAAAAGCAGCAACCCGTCCTGATCGGCACCATTTCCATTGAGAAATCCGAGGTGCTGAGCACCCTGCTGCGAAGGATGGGCGTCAAGCATGAAGTGCTCAATGCAAAGTACCATGAACGCGAGGCAGAGATTGTCGCCCAGGCGGGAAAACCGGGGGCGGTGACCATCGCCACCAACATGGCCGGCAGGGGAACCGACATCGTCCTGGGAGGAAATGCGGAGTACATGGCTCTCAGACAGCTGAGAAAATCAGGCATTACCGAAGAACTGCTGGCCCAGGCCACGGGATTCAACGAGACCGCAGACGAGGACATCATCCATGTCCGCAAGGAATTCAGGGAACACCACCAGGAATACAAGAAGCAGCTGGAAGGGGACCGGAAAAGGGTATTGGAATCCGGTGGCCTCTACATCCTGGGAACGGAGCGGCATGAATCCAGACGGATCGACAACCAGTTGCGCGGACGAAGCGGCCGGCAGGGGGACCCTGGGAAATCCAAGTTCTTCATCTCCCTGGAAGACGATCTGATGAGGCTGTTCGGCCAGGACAGGCTCACCGGCATCGTCAGTTTCCTCAAGCTTCCCGAAGACATGCCCATCGAGCATAGAATGCTGTCCAATGCCATCGAGACGGCGCAGAAAAGGGTGGAGGGAAGAAACTTCAACATCAGGAAGCATGTGCTCCAGTACGATGATGTCATGAACAAGCAACGGGAGATCATCTACGACCAGCGGAAGAAAGTGCTGGACGGCGAGAACATGAAGGACATCTACATGAACATGCTGAAGGCAGCCCTGGAGAAAACCGTCCAGCTGTACTGTTCCGAGGAAGCAAGTTCCCGCAGGTGGGACTGGTTCAGCATCCTTACTGCCTTTAACACCCTGATGCCTTTCGGCACGACCCTGGAAATTCCGGAGGAGGAAAAGGCAAGGATGCTTCCCCAGCGCTTGACGGATCTGCTCTATGAGTCCGCCACCGGGAAATATGCCGAGAAAGAGGAACAGCTGGGAGAGAAGACCATGAGGGAGGCAGAACGCATCATACTTCTTCGTGCGGTGGATGACAAGTGGATGGACCACATCGATGCCATGGACCAGCTGCGGCAGGGAATCGGACTGCGGGCCTATGGCCAGAGGGATCCCGTCATCGAGTACAAGTTCGAAGGCTTCGAGATGTTCGAGGAGATGATCGTCAGCATCCAGGAGAGCGCCTTGAAAATGCTCATGAGCGTGAACGTGGAAAGGCCGGAGACGTTGAAGAGGAGGGAAACCAGGGTCACCCTGAACGCCCCCGCGGCGAGTGCCGCCCCGGAGACAAGAAAACGGTCCGGCCACAAGGTGGGAAGGAACGATCCCTGCCCCTGCGGGAGCGGGAAAAAATACAAGAAATGCTGCGGAGCCAACGAATGAACCTGGAACAGGCATTGGCATTCATCCATTCCACCAGGAAACTTGGAAGCAAACTTGGCCTGGACAACATCAGGACACTGACAGGGCTCCTGGGAAAACCACAGGACCACCTGCGGTTCATCCATGTGGCAGGGACCAATGGAAAAGGGTCCACCTGCGCTTTCCTTTCCCATATCATGAAGGAAGCCGGTCATAAGACCGGTTTGTTCACCTCCCCGGACCTGGAGAAATATTCGGAACGGTTCCAGATCGACAACGAGAACATATCCGACGCCGACCTGGTCGTTGCGGTGGAGAAAATACGCCGGGCAGTGGAAACCATGCTTGGGGCGGGAGGCAACCACCCCACGGAGTTCGAAATCAACACCGCCCTTGCCTTGCTGTATTTCAAAGAAAAAAAATGCGACTATGTCGTCTGGGAAACAGGTCTTGGCGGCAGGCTGGATTCCACCAATGTCATCGATCGCAGCTGCCTGTCCATTATCACCGCCATAGACTACGACCATACCCATATCCTGGGGGACACCATCGGAAAGATTGCCGCTGAGAAAGCCGGCATCATCAAAAAAGGATGTCCGGTCCTGCTGTACGGGGACAACCCAGAGGAGGCCGTGGAGGTCGTGCGAAACAAAGCCCTTGAGATGCAGAGCCTCTTTCGGATTTCGGATTTCTCCCGGATCAAAAGTTGCAGGGTTACCCTGGACGGGCAGGTGTTCCATTATGGGGATTACAGGGATATCAGGATCACCATGCTTGGGGACCATCAGTTGAAAAACGCTGCCCTGTCCGTGGATGCCGCGCTGATGCTCCGGGATTCCGGGATCCCCATCACCGTGGAAAACATTTATGCAGGCCTGGAGAACGCCAGATGGCCGGGGCGGTTCGAGATTCTCCACAGGAGTCCGGTGGTTGTCTGCGACGGTGCCCACAATGTACAGGGGGTGCGTATTCTCAGGGACACCCTGGAGAAGGTTTTCCCGAGGAAAAACACCATTTTCCTGATGGGTGTGATGAAGGACAAGAATTACGAGGAGATGGCAAGGACAATCCTCCCCGGTGCGAAGGCAGCCGTTTCCGTTCGGATTGATTATGAGAGGATGCTGGATACCAAAACCCTGGCAGGGGTCATGCAAAAGTATTGTACCCGGGTCTTTGAAGGTGATACAATGGCAGAGGGAATGGACATCGCCCTCGAACTTGCCGGACCCGATGATCTGATATGCTCCTTTGGCTCGCTTTACAGCATCGCCGAAGTGAAAAAATATGTCAGGGAGAGATTGCATGAGCTATAAGGAAATAATCAAGGGTTTTGAAAAAATCGACATCGGCAAAACCATGAGTTCCAAAATCAAACCTTCCCAGGATCTGTTGATGGCCTATGAAATATATAACAATGCACTGGACAGCATCCGTTACGGCAACGAGGACATTGCCGTCATCAAGTTGAAAAAAGTGGTCTCTGTTTTTCCGGAATTCGAGCAGGCTGTCCTTTTACTGAAAAAAGTGAAGGAATATGAAAAGGCACGGATGGGGGAATACAACCTGGCGGACGGCAGCAGACCCCCACCCAGGACACCGGTGGTCCCGAAAAAAAAGACCCTGCCTGAAAAACTGGGGGTTTCCCCGAGACTCCTCATGAAGATTATTCTGTGGGCCGTCATGGCCATCCTTGCGGTCATCCTGTTCCTCGCCGTATACAACCTTGCCAACCGCAACAGTGAGGAACCACCGCCCGGGGAGCAGGGCATCCGTTATACCCAGGAGGACATGAATGCCCTCAACGAGCAAATCATCCGGCTGGAATCCACCATCCAGGGCATGAATCTGGAGATCAAGGAACTGGAACAAGCCATGGAATCCGAAATGGAGTCCAGAAACACCCTGCAGGAGACCATCGATTATCTGGCCAGCACCAAATCCCTGTTCATGGCAGGGTCCTACTATTACCAGGGAGACTTTACCAACGCGGTGAACGCCCTGGCAGGGGTGGATGCCGGATTGCTATCGGATGTGGAAACCGGCATGTACGGGGAAATCAGGCTCAAAGCCTACGGAGAGGCGGCCAAAAGCCTCTACCTTGTTGCCTTGAACCTATATAACCAGATGGATTACGCCGGCGCACTGGAGAATTTCCAGAAGGTGCTCCAGTATGATCCCGATTTCAGGGAGAAAGGCCAGTGCCTTTACAACATCGGCCGCGCATATTATGAACTGGATCAATACCAGGAAGCCCTGGACACATATATCAACCTTGAAAAAAACGTCCCCTCCTACAGCAATACCGTTGGCATCATGTACCATTCGGCAAAAGCCTATGCTTCCCTTGGAGACAAGCAGAAAGCCATCGGCCTGTTCACCAGGGTCATCAATGAATATCCCGGTTCCTCTCTTGTGGGATATGCCAGGGAAAGGCTCAATATTCTCCTTCAGGATTGATGGAACCGGTAAAATGCGTAAAAGAAAAGAATGCAGGGTTAGAAAACCCGGCAAAAAGGGATATGATGGAACCATATCGATCAATATCAGGGGGGACATGATGAAAAAATACAATCCGTACAAAAACTATCTTGAAACGGTGGAATCCGCCGCCAGAATGCTCCATCTTGACAACAGCGACTATGAGGCTGTGAAGTACCCGGAAAGGGAATTGAAGGTCTCCATCCCCGTTGAAATGGATGACGGCCATGTCAAGGTGTTCGAGGGATACCGTGTCCAGCATTCCAGCAGCCGGGGTCCATGCAAGGGTGGAATCCGCTACCATCAGGATTCCAACATCGAGGAAGTAAAGGCCCTGGCCGCATGGATGACATTCAAGTGCGCAGTGGTGAACATCCCATATGGAGGCGGCAAGGGTGCCGTCCGGGTGGATCCAAGGGAACTGACCAAGAATGAACTCAGGCGCCTCACCAGAAGATATACCGCCATGATCCTACCCCTCATCGGACCGGAAAAGGACATCCCTGCCCCGGACATTAACACCAATGCGGAGATCATGGGCTGGATCATGGACACCTACAGCATGTTCAAGGGATATACCGTCCCCGGGGTGGTGACGGGAAAACCCCTGGACCTCGGGGGGTCCCTGGGCAGGACCGAGGCCACAGGCCGCGGGGTCATGCTCATCACAAGGGAAATCCTCCATCGCCTGGGCATGCCCCTTGTCAATACCACGGTGGCCATCCAGGGAGCCGGGAAGGTCGGTGGCACCGCATGCAAGCTTTTACATGAAGAAGGCATGAAAATAATCGCCATCAGTGATGTCTCCGGGGGAATCTATAAAAAAAGCGGCCTGGATGTCAAGGACATTCTCGCCCACCTGGACAACAACCGCCTGCTGGAGGATTACGAGGCAAAGGGAGTGGAACATATCACCAACGAGCAGCTTCTCACCTGCGAAGCCCATGTCCTGGTGCCTGCGGCGCTGGAAAACCAGATCACCAGGGACAACGCAAAGGATGTCAAGGCCCGAATCATCGTGGAAGGTGCCAACGGGCCCACCACAGTGGAAGCCGACGCCATCCTGGAAAGCAAAGGCGTGATGGTGGTACCCGACATCCTGGCCAATGCCGGTGGCGTCATCGTCTCCTACTTCGAATGGGTCCAGAATATCCAGTCCCTGACATGGGACGAGGATGAGATCAACAGGACCCTGGAAAAGATCATCATCCGCGCATTCAACGAGGTCTGGGAAGTGATGAAGGAGAAAAAGACCACCATGCGCATGGGGGCATACATGGTGGCGTTGGAACGGCTGGTGAAAGCAAAAAAACTGAGGGGCATCTTCCCATAGGGGAGCATGTCTATTTTCTTAGGTCCATGCGGGAACGGGACATTGCCCTGAAAGGGTTTTTTCGGATTGATTCCCTTGTCCGGATGGGATATAATCGACAGATGAAACCAAGGAGAACCGCATGGATATCAAAGAAAAGGCATTATTGATCCACAGGGAATGGAAGGGTAAGATCGAAGTGACCAGCCGGGTTCCGGTGGAGACCAGGGAGGATTTGTCCCTGGCCTATACCCCGGGGGTCGCACACCCCTGCCTGGAAATCGAAAAGGATACGGATCTGTCCTATGTATACACCCGCAGGCACAATCTTGTGGCTGTGGTCACGGATGGGACTGCGGTGCTGGGCCTGGGCGACATCGGTCCTGAGGCGGGCATGCCTGTCATGGAGGGCAAGTGCGTTCTGTTCAAGGCATTTGCCGATGTGGATGCCTTCCCGCTATGCATCAGGAGCAAGGATGTGGATGAAATCGTCAACACCGTGAAGTTGCTGTCCGGAAGCTTCGGGGGCATCAATCTTGAGGACATTTCCGCTCCCAGGTGCTTTGAGATCGAGAGAAGGCTGAAACAGGAGTTGGACATCCCGGTTTTTCACGATGACCAGCACGGAACTGCCGTGGTGACCCTGGCGGCCATGATCAACGCCTTGAAGCTGGCCGAAAAGCGCATGGAGGACATATCAGTCGTTATCAATGGAGCCGGAGCCGCGGGCATCGCGGTGACCAGGCTGCTGATGGTGATGGGGCTGAAAAACGTGGTGCTATGCGACCGGTCGGGAGCCATCTATGAAGGAAGGGCCAACATGACAGCGGAAAAAATCGACATGGCCAGGATTTCCAACCGCTCCTTCAAGAAAGGATCCCTCGGGGAAGTCATCACGGGAGCTGATGTCTTCATCGGGTTGTCCTCCGAAGGCATGCTCACTCCCGGCATGGTCAAGACCATGGCCAAGGACCCGGTGATATTCGCCATGGCCAACCCGGTACCGGAAATCATGCCGGACGAAGCGAAAAAAGCCGGTGCACTGGTGGTGGGAACGGGAAGATCCGATTTCGCCAACCAGATCAACAATGTCCTTGCCTTTCCGGGAATATTCCGGGGAGCCCTGGATGTCCGTGCCAGGGATATTGACGACAGGATGAAAATAGCCGCGGCCCGGGCCATCGCAGGGTTGATCGGGGACGATGAGCTATGCGCAGATTATGTGATCCCCGCCCCATTTGACAAGAGGGTGGGAAAAGCAGTGGCCGAGGCCGTCATGGAAGCGGCACGCCAGTCCGGATTGAACAGGATAGAATGAGGGAGGTGCAGGATGAAACTGGGGATTCATGCATATGCATGGTGCAGCGAATGGAACAACAAACAGCTGGGTCTCATCGACAGGGCAAAGAGCCTGGGATTGGATTTCATTGAGATTCCGCTGATGGTGCTGGAAAGATATGATGCCGGAGCGGTGAAAAGAAAGCTGACGGAAGCGGGTTTTGAAGGCGTGACTTCCACGGTGCTGCTGGGCGACACGGACATCACGAGTCCGGAGGAGGCCATTCGAAGGAAAGGGGTGTCCTATCTCAAGGATTGCGTGAAAGCCACGGCCATGTCGGGGATGATGAATTTTTCAGGGGTCATATATTCCCAGCATATCAGGCAGTTGGACACAAAACCCTCGGAAAGGGAATTCCAGTGGTCCGCGGAGGGATTGCGGGAGGTGGCGGAATATGCAGAGGACCTTGGGGTGGTCATCGGCATCGAGCCGGTGAACCGTTACGAGACGTTCCTGGTCAACACCTGCGCACAGGCAAGGATGCTTCTGGACATGATCGGAAGAAAAAATGTGAAAATACATCTGGATACCTACCACATGAACATTGAGGAAAAATCCTTTTATGAGGCGACCCTGTTGGCTGGAAGCGAACTGATGCATGTGCATCTTTGTGAGAACGACCGGGGAATCCCCGGGACGGGACTGGTGAACTGGGAGGATGTGTTCAGAGCGCTATCGGAGATTGGATACAAAGGACATGCCGCGCTGGAAAGTTTCGTGGACTGCACAGGAAACATGAACACCTGGGTCTGGAGACAACTGGCTCCCAGCGGGGATCAGCTGGTCAGGGACGGCCTGGCCTTCATCCAGGGCATGATGGCGAAATACGGCATGAGACCGTGAATGAAAAAATCTCTCTTTTCAGAAGAGAGATTTTTTTCATCAGTCTGATAGATTGTTGTAGGACGACTGCATGAGGGCCAGATTGACAATCCCGATGCCCAGCAACTGGAGGACGAGATACAGGATTGCATTGTCTTCCACGGGTTTTCCGGCCCTTTCCTGGCATGTGGAAAGGAGCTTCCCGTATTTATACATCCAGTATATTGTGTAGATACCGCATGTAAGGATACATAGAACCAGATCCAACTCAGGGTTGATGCTGTCGTCGTTGAGGGTGGTTTTGATGTCACTGGCAAAAGCGTAATACCAGTAGAACATATAGATTCCGCAAGTGACGATGGATAGTAAAATGACTTCCGCAATGGACCGTTTCCTGATCATACCATGACCTCCTTTCATCATCTTTGATACAAGAATCGTATCATATCGTTTCTAAAGGTGCAAACCTCAGTTTTTTCGTTTATAATGAAAAAGAAAAGGGGGAGATGACGAATGGCAAAGGTGTTGGTCAGAATCAGTGCAATCATGTTTTCTGTTCTGCTTTTCGGCTACATTGTGCTGGCCTGTGTCCTTGCCGTCGGTCTTGATGACGCGGCATACAGGAAAATCCAGGTGAAATACGAGATTGCCGATTATGCCGGCATGGACCAGGAGACATTGGACCGGGCGACCGCCGTGCTCATCACATACATGGATGGCAAAAGAGCGGACATCGAGGCCACGGGAATGGTCAACATGACCGTAGGCCCCCTGTTCAACAACAAGGAAAAGATACACATGGCGGATGTGCGGGACCTGTTCCGAACCGGGAAAAACCTGATGCCTGTGATGCTCTTCCTGATGGTCCTGATCATTCTGGCCTGCATGCTTGCATGGTTCCAGGATTTCCAGACATATTTTTTCAGTACAAGCCTGATGGCACTGGGGATCCTGCTTTCCACCCTGGTGCTCATTGCCGCGGTTTCCGCCATCAATTTCACGGTGTTTTGGGATGTTTTCCACCGGATTCTATTCACCAATGACCTTTATCTCCTGGATCCCCGGCAGGACCTGCTGATCCGGATGATGCCGGAAAGGTTCTTCATCAGCCTATCCCTGCGGATTGTCTTGCGCTTCATGGTGGTCTATGTTGCAACCATGCTCTCACTGGCCTTGATCCATGGTTTCATGAAAGGCAGAAGGAGGATTTGATGTCTGGAAAAAGGAAATGTGGCATGGACAACCCCCTTGTGGTGGCGGCAAAGGAGAATGGCCGGTATGTCCCCATGGAAAGCAAACAGGAGTGTGTTCCCGGGAGGGAGTATGTGGATACAGGCTCCCTGGAAGGAATCAGGATATACAGGGACTCCCTGGTCTTCGTGCTGATCAAAGCGGTCCATGACCTGTACCCGGGGCGGAAACTGAAGGTCCATTATTCCATCAGCAAGGGGTCCTTCTGCGATTTTCCCGGGCAGCAGGCAGACCGTGGGGAGATAGAGAAGATCAAAGAGCGGATGCAGGAGTTGATCCGGCAGGACATCCCCATCGAAAAGCATGTGTTCCCCAGGGAAAAAGCCATCGGGATACTCCTGGAGAACAACAAGACCGAGACCGCCGAAATCCTGGAGGACCTGGGAGGGGAGCAGGTCGAACTTTACACCATTGGAAGCCTCCACGGATATTTCCACAGCCAGCTGGCCCCTTCCACAGGATATGTGGGCATTTTCGACATCCGGCTGTATGCCCCGGGCTTCATCCTTTTTTATCCCACCCGTTTCAACCCTTTCCAACTGCCTCCTTTCCAGGAACAGAAAAAGCTCTTCCAGGTCTTCAGGGAATTCAGCGAGTGGGGAAGCATCCTCAATTCCGATGATGTGGCGTCCATCAACAGGCAGGTATCCACCGGGACAGTCAAGGAACTCATCCTTGTGAACGAGGCCCTGCATGAGAAAAAGGTGGCATACATCGCGGAAAGGGTCAAAAAGACGAAAAAGACCTTCATCATGATTGCCGGACCTTCCTCTTCGGGCAAGACCAGCTTCGCCAGCAGGCTGCGGATACAACTCAAGGCAGGGGGCATCCATTCCTCCATTATTTCCCTGGATGACTATTACAGGGATCGGAACACCATACCCGAAGGCCCTGACGGGGAGCAGGACCTGGAAGCACTGGACGCCCTGGACGTGGACCTGTTCAACAACAACATGCAGGAGCTTCTCCAAAACCGCCAGGCCCTTGTTCCAGCATATGATTTTCTGACCCAGAACAGGAAAAAAGAATACAGAAGCATCAGGATGGAAGAAGGGGATGTGATTCTCATCGAGGGCATCCATGCACTGAACCCCAGAATGGTCCGTTCCATCAATCCCATCCATGTCTACAAAATATACATCAGCGCTTTGACATCCATCAACATCGACGACCACAACAGGTTTTCCACCACCGATTCCCGATTGATCCGCCGGATCACCAGGGACATTAGATACCGTGGGGCCAGCGTGGAAAAAACCATCCTCATGTGGCCTTCCGTACGACGGGGGGAAGACCTGTATATCTTCCCGTTCCAGGAACACGCGGACATCATGTTCAACAGCGCTCTGATCTACGAGCACGGGGTCCTCAAGAAAATCATACAGCCACTCCTTGAGGAGGTGCCGCCTGAGAGCCCGGCATTCACCGAGGCCAGAAGGTTGCTGGAGATCCTGTCTTTTTTCCGGGAGATGGATGACTGCTGTATCAGCGGGACCTCCCTGCTGAGGGAATTCATCGGGGGTTCCCATCTGATATGAGACAGGGGAGCCGCCACCCGTTTTCCATGTTCCATTCCTTTCGCCTTTTGGCTATAATGGAGGAAGCAAAGGGGGATTGCATATGTCATACTTGATCGGCATCGACATCGGCACATCGGGAACCAAGACGGTCCTGTTCGACCACATGGGAAGGACGGTTTCCTCTTCGGTCCATGAGTATCCTCTGTACCAGCCCAGGATTGGCTGGGCGGAACAGGATCCGGGTGACTGGTGGGAGGCCGTCTGCATCACCGTCAGGAACGTCATCGCAGACAGCGGGGTCAACCCTTCGGAAATCAAGGGGGTGGGACTCTCCGGCCAGATGCATGGCCTTGTGATGATGGGCCGGGACGGGGAGGTACTGCGGAAATCCATCATCTGGTGCGACCAGAGAACCAGCGAGGAGTGTGTGGAAATCACAAGGAAGGTGGGGAAGGAAAGACTCATCGAACTCACCGCGAACCCTGCCCTGACAGGCTTCACCGCTTCAAAAATCCTCTGGGTGAGAAAACACGAACCCCACATCTATGAAAGAACATGCAGGATTCTTTTGCCCAAGGACTACATCCGCTATATGCTGACAGGGGAATATGCCACGGAAGTGTCGGATGCCAGCGGGATGCAGTTGCTTCATGTGGAAAACAGGGACTGGAGCGACGAGGTTCTGGACAAGTTGGAAATCAATAAAAGTCTGCTGGGCAAGGTATATGAGTCCTGCGAGGCAACAGGGAAAATCACCCGGGAGGCCGCTGCCCGCACGGGACTTGCCGAGGGCACCGTCGTGGCGGGAGGTGCCGGGGACCAGGCTGCCGGGGCAGTGGGGAACGGGATTGTGGAAAAAGGCATCATTTCTTCCACCATCGGAACCAGCGGCGTGGTGTTCGCCCATTCAGACGAGATCCAGATAGACCCGCTGGGAAGGGTCCACACCTTCTGTCACGCCGTCCCGGGGTGCTGGCATGTGATGGGGGTCACCCAGGGAGCGGGCCTTTCCCTGAAATGGTTCAGGGACAATTTCTGTCTGGAGGAAATGAGGACGGCAGAACTCATGGGCATTGACCCTTATGTATTGATGGACAAGGAAGCGGAAAGGATCAGGCCGGGTTCCGAAGGAATCCTGTATCTGCCTTATCTGATGGGGGAGAGGACTCCCCATCTCGACCCCCATGCGAGGGGCGTGTTTTTCGGCCTGAGTGCGGCACACGGGAAAGGGCATATGATACGGGCCATCCTGGAGGGCGTGGTGTTCAGTCTGTGTGACTGCCTGGAAATCATCCGGGGGATGGGGATATGCGCCAGGGAAATCCGAGCCTCCGGAGGTGGAGGCCGCAGCAGACTGTGGAGGCAGATGCAGGCAGATATGTTCCATACGGGCATCACCACCGTCCAGTCCGGTGAAGGACCTGCGTTGGGTGTCGCCATCCTGGCAGGGGTGGCCGCCGGCATCTACAAGGACGTGGTTTCCACCTGCCGTGAACTGGTGCAGGTGGAAGACAGGCTGGAACATGATGTTGCAACAGGCAAGGTGTATGAGAAATATTACAGGATATACAGGGAGCTGTATCCCTCTTTGAAAAACAACTTTAAAAATCTGGCTGCAATGGGAGAATGAATGTATGAGAAACAGTAAAGTGCTTAAAAAGCTAAGGGCAGGGCAGGTGGCGACATGCTTCAAAACAAATTTCTCGGAACCGAAAATCGTTGAAATGGCTGGACTTGCCGGATTCGACTGCATCTGGACATGCTACGAGCACTGCCCTGTCGACCTTGGCGTGGTGGAGGGGCAGGTATATGCAGCGAAGGCCGTGGACATGGACATCATCGTCAGGATCTCCAAGGGAAGCTACAGCGACTTCATCCGGCCCCTGGAAATGGATGCCACAGGGATCATGGTTCCCCACCTGATGTCGCTGAAGGAAGCAAAGGAAATTGTGCACAACACAAGATTCCATCCGGTGGGAAGAAGACCCATCGATGGAGGCAATTCCGACGGGGGCTTCCTGTATTACGGGGACACCCGGTCATACATCGCAGACAGCAACCGGGAAAAGCTGGTCATCTGCCAGATTGAGGACCCGGAACCCATGGAGGAGATCGAGGAGATCGCCTCCATCGAGGGAATCGACATGCTCTTCTTCGGTCCCGGCGACTATTCCCATGCCCTGGGGGTGCCCGGGGATTTCAATGACGCAAGGGTGAAAGCCGCATGGAAAAAGGTGGCTGAGGTGTGCATAAAGCACAAAAAATTCGCCGGGACGGTGGCGACTGCAGGCAATCTGGAGGAGCTGTACCAGTGGGGATACACCTTCCTGAACATGAACAGTGACGTTGGCTTGTTGCACAAGGGCATGAGCGAGATGCTTCGTCTCTTCGACAGGATACGATGACATGAAGGCGATGATATGGGTGTTTTGCTTTCTGGCTGTTTTCCTTCTGTTCCGGTGGAATATCATCCCCGACGGATACAAGGATCCTTTGCAGGTGGGTTTTTTCGTGTGGCTGCTTCTTCTGCTGTCCCTGAACATCGGCTATGCCGCAGCCAATAAGTTCAAGGAACTGAAAAAACCCGGGAAAGCATGGCCGATGTTCCTGTCCTCGGTTCTCCTGTACGGATTCGTGTATTTCTTCATCCGCATATCCGGTGAAATGGCCGTGGAAAACACCGACCTGCTGTTGCTGGCGTTTCCCGTGCTCATGATGGTTCTGACTCCGCTCATGGCCGGTAAAAAAAAGATATCCATCCCAAAGTTTTTGGTCTTCACCGTCGCCCTGGCGGGGGCGGTCATCATCCTTTTTTGGGGCCGTGCATTCCACACGGACTGGAAGACCCTCCTGATTGTCGCCGGATGCGGACTATGCTGGGCTGCCTTCTCCATCCTGGCCGACAGGGAAAAGAAAAAGATGTGGGCGTACCTGTACTATAGTGTGCTGGGTTGCGCATTGTTGTCCCTGGCCCTGCTGCTGGCCTTCTCCCGGTTCGTCCTGCCCCCGGTCGATGAGGCCCTGCGCATCCTGCTGCTGGCCCTTGGAATCATCGCCATGGCCCTGTTCTGGCTATCCGCCATCCGGCAAAGCGGCATCCCCCTCGTTTCCACGGTGGCTTATGCCGGCTTCATCCCCCTTTTGGCTGTGCCGTTCATCGCTTCGGGGGACATCCCGGGGACCACAGCCCTCTCAGGGGCGGGGATGATTCTCCTTGCCACCGTCATCATGGCCTTGCTGAAGGAAAAAAGAAGGAAGCCAAAAGGCAAAAAGGATCCTGAACCGGGACGGCGGAAAAGTTTTTAAAAAGCACATTATATTTTCCAATACATCAAGCATGCAACGTGGAAGAGGATATAATGGGGGATATAAAATAACAAACAGGAGTTGCAGTTATGTCACAATTAGCGTTGTTCGGAGGCAAACCGGCCGTCACCAGGGATCCCGGGGACCTTTTCAAGTGGCCCATCGTCACCCAGGAGGATGAGCAGGCCATCCTGGATGTCCTGCACAGAGGCGCCATGTCCGGAACGGATGTGACCCGGGAGTTTGAAAAAGATTTCGCAAAATGGCAGAAGCATCGTTATGCCCTGGCGTTTTCCTCAGGAACCGCCGCCATCCAGAGCGCCATGTACGGATGTAAAATCGGCGTGGGAGATGAGGTCATCTGCCCCGACATCACCTATTGGGCAAGCATTTTACAGGTCTTTTCCCTGGGCGCCACGCCCGTTTTTGCCAATGTGGATTCCGACACCCTGTGCCTGGATCCCGGGGACATCGAGCACAGGATCGGGCCGAGGACAAAGGCCATCGTCGTGGTCCATTATGTGGGCCATCCCGCGGACATGGACGCCATCATGCCCATCGCCCGAAAACATGGACTGAAGGTCATCGAGGATGTCTCCCATGCCCAGGGAGGCATGTACAAGGGAAAAATGCTGGGTACCTTCGGAGATGTGGCAGCCATGAGTTTGATGAGCGGGAAATCCTTCGCCGTGGGGGAAGCCGGCATCCTGTCCACCGACGATGTGGAAATTTATGAGAGAGCCATGGCTTTCGGCCATTACGAGAGGTATACCGAGGACCTGGAAACAGGTTACCTGAAGGAATTCGCGGGCCTGCCCCTGGGAGGATACAAGTACAGGATGCACCAGATGTCATCCGCCGTCGCCCGGGTGCAGATCAAATATTATGATGAACGGATCCGTGAGATCCGAAAAGCCATGAACCATTTCTGGGACCTTCTCGAAGGATTGCCGGGAATCAGGGCCCACAGGGTGGATGAGTCCACCGGGTCCGACATGGCAGGATGGTATGCACCGAAGGGATTGTACCGGAAGGAAGAGCTGGGAGGCCTGTCGGTGACCCGGTTCTGCGAGGCGGTCAGGGCCGAGGGGGTCATGGACTGCACCCCCGGATGCAACCTGTCCCTGCACACCCATGCCCTGTTCCAGACCTGCGACGTCTACGGCCACGGGAAGCCCACGAGGATTGCATTCGCTGAAAGGGATGTGCGGATACTGGACGAGAGCCTGGCGGTATCCGAGAAAATCGGGTCCATGACCTATTCCATCCCATGGTTCAAGAAGTTCAGGCCGGAGGACATCCAGGAATATGCCGCGGCCTTCAGGAAAGTGGTGGAGAATCACAAGGAGCTGCTTCAAGATGATCCCGGGGACCCGGATAAAATCGGCGGGTGGCACTTTTTCAAACATTCGGACAGGAAATGATCCAGGCGGGCCGGTCAAAAGACCGGCCCGCATTGTATTCCGCCATGTTATTGAATATAATGAAAAGGCTTTTCCTGGTTTTTAGGGAAAAGGAGAGGTCATGGCGGAAAGAAGCGATCTGATGGAAAACATCCTGGCCAAAAAAAATGTTTTCCACCGGAATGACAAGAAAACCAAAAACTTGAAGGACTGCCTCGGGAGCATGCAGCCTGATGCCGGTCAGATGCTTGATGCAAAAAACCGTCTTCACAGTTTCATGCCCCTGGTCGGGTCATTGTTCCCGGAGACCGGTGACGGAACGATCGAATCACCACTCGTCCGGGGAAGTGCTTTCAGCGCAAGGGTCTACGGGGACATGGAAGGGGAACTTCTGATCAAGCTTGACAGCCATCTTCCCGTTGCGGGGTCCATCAAGGCCCGGGGAGGCATCTACGAGGTCCTCAGACACATGGAAACCCTGCTCATGGGACAAGGCCTTATGCCCGGACCCCATGTTCATGGCAGGATGCTATCCCCGGAGGCAAGAGCTTTTCTGTCAGGACGCACATTGAGCGTTGCATCCACAGGGAACCTTGGCCTGAGCATCGGGCTGGCAGGAAAAGCCCTGGGCTTTGACTGTGTGGTGCACATGTCCCGGGAAGCCAAGCAATGGAAGAGGAAAAGGTTGCTGGACCGGGGCGTCCGGGTGGTGGAGCACGCCGGGGATTTCAACGAGGCTGCAAATGAGGCGAGAAAGGAAGCAGAGCAAAGCGAAACCATCCATTTCGTGGATGATGAGCATTCCATGGACCTTTTCCTGGGGTATGCCGTCGCTGCATACAGGCTGAAAGACCAGCTGGAGGAACAGGGAATATGTCCGGATCTCCAAAAACCACTCCATGTCTACCTGCCCTGCGGTGTGGGCGGCGCTCCCGGAGGCATCACCTTCGGCCTGAAGCATGTCTTTGGCGAGGCAGTGGAGACGTACATCGCGGAACCTGTCGCCTGCCCATCCATGCTCCTAAGTTCCCTCACCGGGAAGTACGGGGAAACAAGTGTTTATGATTACGGGCTGGACAATAAGACAAGCCTGGACGGGCTGGCTGTGGCGAGATGCTCGCCCCTGGCGGGCCCCATCATCGGAAAACTGTGTTCCGGCTTCTATACCGTGCAGGATGAGGACATGTACATGCACCTTTACACGCTCAATGAGAGGGAAGGCATCAGGATCGAGCCTTCCGCAGCAGCGGGATTCGATGGTCCAATCATGACCGGCGGATTGCATAAGCCCGGATGGCACGTGGTCTGGACCACCGGCGGGTTGTTCATTCCCGATGACATTTATGGTATGATGTATGTCAGGGGGATGGAAGATGCCAGAAAAAATCGGGATTGATGTGACAAACATCGTCAATATGGACAGCCTGTCCGGCGAGGAGATTGTCACGCTGAGCATCGTGGATGGCATTTGCAGCAGCGGCAGGGCAGACAGGTTCATCCTGTTCGCATTGGCCTCCGTCAGGCAGCAGATCCTTGCGCGGTACAGGGGCGTGGAGATCGTCGGTGTCAAGTCCGGAGGCAGCAAGTTCTATAAGCGCATCCTGCCCCGGGCAATCAGGCGGAAAAAAATCACCGTCATCCACTATCCCCATTGCCACAAGCACATCCAGATGAAGCTCAGGGCAAGGATCATCGTGACGGTGCACGGGCTCCTTTCCAAGGACCTGTCAAAAAGGGAAATCAAACGCACCGCAAAGAAAATCCGACAGGCGGATACCATTGTTGCCGTGAGTGGATTCGTCAGGGATGAGCTCCAGGAACGGATGAAACTGGACAGGGAAAGCATATTGGTCATCGGCAATTGCCTGTATGATGTCCGTCCGGGCATCGACATCGTATATAAAAGAAAATATCTGCTGGCTGTGAACAGCGACAGCCCGCAAAAGAACCTCATTGCCCTGGTCAAGGCATTCCATGCCATCAGGGACAGGATGGAGCATGACCTGGTGATCATCGGCAGGGTGGACGAACAGTCGAAGGCATACAGGTACATGAAGAGGCACAGGCTCACAAGAAGGATCATCATCACCGGACACATGAACAGGGACACCCTCTTCGGATATTACAAGAATGCGGACCTTTTCATCTGTACGTCAAAGTATGAAGGCTTCGGGCTCACCCCCCTGGAGGCGATGGCTTCTGGCACAAGGGTACTGACCACCCTCACCCCTTCTTTGACCGGAAACCTCAACGTGCATCCGGACGGGATCATCACCGACCCGGATGACGTGAGGAAGATTGCCGCCGTCATCATGGAGATCATCCGGAAGCCTGCGGACAAGGATGCCCTCCAGCTGAGGGCCCTCAGGGTGAAGGAGCAGTTTCATCCCATGGGAATGATCCGGGAATATTTTAAAGCATATGGGCTGGATTGACAGATGACGCAATGGAGTGAACAAGGAGAAAATCGCTGGCATGCCCTGTTTGTCAAGACGGGCAGCGAGGAGAAAATCAAGGAGAGCCTGGAAGCGCGTCTCGGGGATGTGTTTCGTTTCTGTGTGCCCAGGAGGGTGTTGATCATCAGGAAGGGCGGGAAGAACACCAGGGAGATCAAACCCCTTTTTCCAGGATACATCCTTCTGTACGGTCCTATGACCCTGCAATCCTACCACCTGATCAAAGGAACGGGGCATGTCTACTACCTGCTGATGAACGACTGCCGGCCCATGGTGATTCCGGAAGAGGAGATCCTGCCCATCCAGGCCCTCATGGGCAACCAGGAAGGTGGCCTGATCGGGGAATCCATTGGATTCATGGAGAATGACAGGATTTTTGTAAGGGAAGGTCCCTTGAAGGCCATGGAGGGCTCGATCCTGTCCGTCAATGCCAGGAAGGGCAGGGCGAAGGTACGCCTTTTCCTGGGCGGGGAAGAAAAACTGGTGGATTTGTCATTGCATGTCATCAACCGCGGGTAATTGTGTTATAATTTTTTTATGCGCCAGAAAAGTATGGGAACCAGAAGAATACTGAGCCTTCTCGCCGTGCTGTTGTGGACGACCTTGATTTTTTACAATTCCAGCCATGACTCCGACCAGTCCCTGGATAAGACCTATGCGGTGATCGGGGTGATTGAGGAGGTCATCCAACGTTTGACCGGCACCCCGGCAAGCGACCGGTTCCAGGCGTTCCTGTGGAATGATTTCGTGGGGATTCTCAGGAAGACAGCGCATGTTTTTCAGTTTTTCGTCCTGTACGTGCTGGTATACTTTTTTTTGGGAGGAGTTCAGACAAACAGAAAAAACCTGGCCATCCATTCCATGTTGTGGTGCGTGGCCACGGCAGTCCTTGATGAAGGCTATCAGGCTTTCATCCCGGGGAGGGGACCGAGCCTTCTGGATGTGGCCATTGATACGGCAGGGGCAACCTGTGCAGCGGGAGCCGTTTTTCTGTTTGAGAGAAAAAAGCGATGCAAAACCTGATGGAAATGATCAACCGTGCATACGGGTATGAAATCATAAGTGAAACGGAAGCGGAATTCCTGGCAGACTTCTGTGGGGATGATTTTGAGGATATGGACGAGGAGGACGTGATGGATTTTTTGTCCCTGGAAGTCTCCGATTACAATGAGATACGCAGGGAGGCGTGGGTCCGCAAAATCTTCCATCTCTACAAAAGACCATTCAACCTCAAGACCTTTGACATCGAGGCCATGCACAAGATACAGGCAGCCCTTCTTTACTGCTGCGCCCGGAGCGATGATCCAGCCTACACCGTAAACCTCTACTGTGCCTATTCGGGATTTCTTGAGGAAGCAAGACAAGGCATCCTCGGGAACCATGGGCTGGATGAGAGGATGAACAAGGGGGAAAGCAGCCTGCAGCAGAAGTATGAGCTGCTGGTGCAATGCATCGACGACATTTACGATTTGTATAAAAGCATTTACAGCGCGCAAAACCTGGTGCATTTCTCCAGCCTGGCAGACAGTCTGGGGATTCTATCCAGGGATGCAGGGCTTTTCCTGAGAAGCGGTTTTGTCCCGGAAGAGAAAACAGTGGTGCGGCTTTTTAAAAACCATATCAGGAATGAGGTTTCCAGGGTGGCAAATTCCGACAGGACAGGCATGGAGAAAAAGCTCTACCAGGACATCCTGCCCTTCATCAAGACGGTGGCCAACGGGCTTGACCAGATGAGTGCCCTTCTTGCCATGCGGGATGACAGTGACCCGGGGGGAACCCTGCCAGGCAGACTGACCCGGGAAATCCAGAAACGGTACGGGCAGGTCCATGACGTGTTCTATAATGCCAATTACCAGAAGAACATCAATCGGATTTTCCTTTCCTTTTATGCGGGAATACTGGAAAAGGAGAGCGGACAGCTCAAGGAAAGGATTTACATGGAGCTGGCTTATGCCCTGAACAGAAAAAAAATCAGGATGAACAGGAAGGATCTGGAAAACCTGATGGGCATGGACGAGGAGATGGTCCGGAGGATGTATGACATGGACAAGGCCAAGTACCACAGGATCGTCAGCAACCTGCATGAGCAGCTGGATGGATTCCTGGGAACCATCGTTGTGGACAGGATGGCCATGAAATCCAAAGTGGTCACCCTGTTCAGCCTGATTGATTCGGGCAGGGAAATCTTCGGAAACATCCCGCAGGTGGTGTACGGATATGAAGGACTGAAGGATTTCATAACGGAGGAGATATGATGCCCATGCATGTATGGACTCCCAGCAGGCTGTGCCTGTTCGGGGAGCACCTGGATTATCACCGGCTGGAAGTGGTGACCATGGCCATCGACCTGCGGTTTTATGCGACAATCAGCAAACGGGAGGATACCATTGCCCGGATTGAGATCCGGGACGAGAACAGAAACGACCGCTCGGCAGTTTTTTGCTATAACCTCGCGGAGGAACTGGTATACCATAGTGCCAGGGACTATTTCAAGAGCAGTTTCAATGTCATGAAAAAACATGGTGTTGCCTTCCCTCACGGTTTTGATATCCGCATGGACAGCAACATTCCCATCGGAAAGGGAATGTCGTCCTCCAGCGCCATGATTGTCGCACTGATCAAGGCAGTCCTGGAAATGTCGGACACTGACATTCGAAACGACAGGGATGCCATCGCCCAGCTGGCTTACGAGGCGGAAGTGTTGGAGTTCCGGGAGCCCGGCGGAAAAATGGACCATCTGGCCAGCGTGCACGGGGGAATCTGCCATTTCGACTTCAGCGACATGAACCATCCTTCAGTCAAAAAACTGGACATCGGACTGGAAGGCAGCTTCATCCTGTTTGACAGCCTGGAGAAAAAGGATACCATCCGGGTGCTGGCCAATGCCAAGGAACCGGTTCTACGCGCCCTTGAAAGGCTCGGAACCCGTGACATCCGGTGGCTTGCCACCAATCCGGAAGCCATGGGCCGGATGGGGAAGCTGCCTGACGAAGACAGGGTTCCCCTCATGGCCACCCTTGACAATTACGCCATCGTCAGGGAATTCATGGAGGGGACCGGAAACGGGACCATGTCACCTGAAAGGCTGGGGGGACTCCTGTGGAGGCACCATGGGAACCTGCGGGATGGTTTGGGAATCTCCACCCCGAAAATAGAGAGGATCCTGTCTGTGGCTATGGAAAACGGGGCGTACGGTGGGAAGATTAACGGCTCGGGGGGCGGAGGATGCTGTTTTGCATATGTGTCTGCCAGCCGTGGGGAAGCGGTCAGGAAAGCAGTTGAGAAAATGGGATTCCCGGCGATTCCCCTGAAATTGTCGGAAGGGCTGACAGCCCGGGAGGTGCAAGCATGAAAGCCATTATTCTGGCCGCTGGAAAAGGAAAAAGGCTCGCAACCGAGAAAGAGGACCTCCCAAAGGTATTGCGTGTCGCAGGAGAAAAACCCTTGCTGATGCATGTGTTGGAGAACCTGGCTTACTGCGAGCACATCATCATTGTGGTGGGTTTCGGGAAGGATAAGGTCATGCACGCCGCCGGGAGCGGGTATTCCTATGCCATTCAGGACAAGCAGCTGGGAACAGGTCATGCGGTGCTTGCCGCAGAGGGTTTGCTGGATGGCTACCAGGGCGACGTCCTTGTGGCTTTCGGCGACATGCCGCTCATCAGGGGGGAGTCTTTCAAGGAGATATGCAAGTTCCACGCAAAGGGGAAAGCAGACTGCACGCTGATGACCTATGTATATCCCCCGGGTGAGGAAATCCCTCATTACGGAAGGATCCTGAGGGATGGGGAGGGACTCTTCGCCGGGATCCGGGAACACCCGGACTGCAACCCGGAAGAAAGAATGATCCGCGAGGTCAATGTCGGGGTGCTGGTCTGTCATGCACCGAGGATGTTCGAGTGTCTGAAACAGGTGAAATGTGAGAATGCGCAAAAGGAATACTACCTGACGGATCTTCCCGGGGCGATGAGGGAAAAAGGATATGTCGTCGCCACACATCCCATTGAAGACGTACTCCAGATCAACGGTGCAAATACCCCGGAGGATCTGGAAAATATAGTAAGCATCCTGAAACAAAGAAAAGAGGGCCCATATGATTAAATTCGGTACAGGCGGATGGAGGGCCGTCATAGGGGATGAATTCACAAAACAGAATCTGCAGCTGCTGGTCCAGGGCCTGTGCGATGAGATCAAGTCGTCGGGACAGGAAACACTGCCGGTGACTGTGGGGTTTGACCGAAGGTTTTTATCTGACATGGCTGCGAAATGGGTGTGCCAGGTCCTGGCGGGCAACGGTATCCGGGCAAAGCTCATCCACAAGGAAGCGCCAACCCCCCTGATCATGTTCCAGGTCCGTCAGGACCATGCTGATTTTGGCCTGTCGGTGACTGCCAGCCACAATCCCGCCATATACAATGGCATCAAGGTGTTCACCCGGGGGGGCAGGGACGCGTCCATGGAAGTGACCAATGCCATAGAGAAAAGGATTGGGAATGTGGATACAGTCCTGTCCATGGACTATGAAGAGGCTCTGAAGGAAGGTCTTGTGGAGACCATCGATCCTTTCAACGCCTACATCGACTCCATCCTTGGGATGACTGACCAGGAGGCTTTCCGTGACAGGAACCTGAAAATCCTGCTGGATCCCATGCACGGGGTTTCAAAAACCTGCCTGCAGACCATTCTCCTCACTCTCCGGTGCAACCTGGATGTCATCAATGACAGGCATGACACCCTGTTCGGGGGCAAACTCCCGTCCCCTTCCTCATTCACCCTGGGATACCTGAAGAATCTCGTGGTGGAGAAAAAATATGACCTGGGACTTGGGACGGATGGAGATGCGGACAGGCTCGGGGTCATCGATGACACCGGAAGGTTCGTCGATCCCAATGAGATCATGGTCCTGCTCTATTACTACCTGAACAAGTACAAGGGATGGAAAGGTGATGTGGTCCGGAACATCGCCACCACCCATCTGCTGGACCGTATGGCGGAGGATTTCGGGGCGAAGTGCCATGAAGTTCCCGTGGGATTCAAGCACATCAGCTCAAAGATGGAAGAGACCGATGCAGTGCTCGGCGGGGAATCCAGCGGGGGGCTCACCATCCGGGGACACATCCTGGGAAAAGATGGCATTTTTGCCGCCACATTGCTGGTGGAGATGATCTGCAGGACAAACAAACGCATCTCCCAGATGCTGGAGGAAATCCATGGCCGATACGGGTACTGCACCATTGTTGAAAAATCCTATGAGTTCAATGAACAGCAGAAGCAGCGGATGACCGAATTGCTCTTCATTGAAAAAGCCATACCGGATTTCCATATGCCCGTCCTGCGCGCCGGATATGAGGATGGATTGAAAATCACCTTTGAAACCGGATGGCTGGTGGTGCGGTTCTCCGGGACCGAGCCTCTCCTGCGGGTCTTCTGCGAGATGCCGGACGAGGAGGAAGCGGAAAAGACATGCAAGGTGATGAAGGACTTTCTGGAGGTATGACATGAGGATATGCGTGACCGGAGGACTGGGGTTCATCGGATCCCACATCGTGGATGCACTGCTGGACAAAGGACATGAGGTTTTCATCGTCGACGACCTTTCCACGGGATCCCTGGATAATTATAACGACAAAGCGGGGCTTTGTACCATTGACATATGCAATGCAGACGCCCTGGAGAAATTTTTCTCGGCGGTCCGACCCGAGGCGGTATGCCACCAGGCGGCCCAGGTCAGCGTGGGAAACAGCATGCGCAGCCCGGCCGGGGATGCCAGGACAAATATCATCGGCACCCTGAACATCCTTGACATGTGCCGGGAATACAAATGCAGACGCGTGGTCTTTTCATCCAGCGCCGCAGTTTATGGGGATCCCCAATACCTGCCTGTGGATGAGGACCATCCCAAACAGCCCCTTTCTTTCTACGGATTGTCAAAGCTGACAGCGGAGCACTATATCCGCCTGTATGGGGAAAACAGTTTCCTTACCTATGCCATCCTCCGGTACGCAAATGTCTACGGGCCCAGGCAGAAGGCGGAAGGAGAGGGAGGAGTGGTCTCGGTTTTCGCAGAAGGAATGAATGCAAACGGGGTCTGTGGCATCGAGGGGGACGGAGAGCAGACCAGGGACTTCATCTATGTCAAGGATATCGCCCGGCTCAATTGCCTGGCGCTGACCCATTCCGGGAGTTTCACGGCAAATGCCGGTACTGGAACAGGCGTTGCCATCCGTTCCCTGTTCTGCAGGATGGCCGCATTGAAAGGGTACCGGAAGGAAGCCCTGGAAAAGCCACGGAGGGAAGGGGATATCCGTCACAGCTCCCTGGACAGCAGGCTGGCACGGGAAATCCTGGACTGGTCCCCGGGATATGGCCTGGATGAGGGGCTGAAGGACATGCTCATATGAAGGCACTGCTCTTGAGGCACAAGCATTTCATTTATTATGTCATCATCGGGAGCATTGCATTTTCCCTGGATGCCAGCGTGTTTTTCATGCTCTCCGATGTGCTTGGCGTCCATTTCATCATCGCCAATTGTTTTGCCGTGTTCTTCGGCATCCTGATCAGTTTCCTGCTGAATGCAAAGTACAACTTCAAAAAACATGACAGGAAGATGGCCAGGCTGCTTTCCTTCTTCGTTGTCTGCCTTGTGGGGATGATTTTGGGAACTGTCCTGCTGACTCTGTTTTATCAGTATCTTGGGATGTGGAAATTTCCCTCCAAACTTTTCTCCGTGATGATCGCGGGTGTTTTCCAGTACATATTCAACAAGAAAGTCACCTTTGGAGACCAATCAAAAGGGGATATGGTATAATTCATCTATGAAAATGAAGACTCCCAGGATCCTGTTCATCATGCTTTTCATACTCATGGCCTGTGCAGCCGTGCTTTTCTCGCCTGTTTTCAACATCAGGCATGTCCTGGTGGAGGAGAAGTCTCCTGGCCTGCGGGAGGACATACTCCGTACCGCGGGCATCAGGACCGGGGAAAACATTTTCCTGACATTGATGGAACAGGGAACCCTGCTGGAAGGCAGGTTCCTCCGGGCGGAAGAGATGCTGGAGGCAGGCTTGTACCGGCTGGACGATGTATCCGTGAAAGCGGTCCTGCCTGACAAGGTGGAAATCACCTACGGACTGAGAAAAGAGGCATTCGAGATTCCATATGGCAATGTCCACCTGGTCACTGACGTGAATGGGGTGGTCATGGCCACCAGAAACGAGCAGACACTGGGATTGTTGCATCTGCGGGGGATTTCCGTCACGAATTTCTTTCTGGGGAAACAGATTGCCGGAAACCAGGAGAAATTTAACAAAGCCGCCATGATCCATGGGGAGCTTCACCGGTTCGACACCACCCGTTTCACCGCTTTCCGGGAATACACGGACTTTCTGGATCTGACATTCCCTGACAGGATTGTCCTGAAATATGACGGCAGGATTCTTGTGCGCTTCAACGATACGGACGACCTTTCCTACCAGACTGCATCCATGTGCGTGCTGCTGTCAGAGAACATCGGGCCCAATGAGCAAGGGGTCCTGGATTACCATTACCCATATCCCGTTTTTTCCCCCAACTGATTATATTTTCCCTTTGGCTATATACTTTTGATGGGTTTTTGAATATAATTGGAATATCAATGAATTAGGATAATCTGAAAGGAGCATGTCAATGCTGCAATTCGATGTAGATATGGAACAGTTTGCACAGATCAAGGTTGTCGGGGTCGGAGGAGGCGGGAACAACGCTGTGAACAGGATGATCAAAGCCGGTTTGAAAGGCGTGGAGTTCATCTCCATCAATACCGACAAGCAGGCTCTCATGATGTCAAAAGCCACCACGAAGATCCAGATCGGGGAAAAACTCACCAAAGGGCTGGGTGCCGGATCCGTCCCGGAAATCGGCGAAAGAAGCGCAGAGGAGAGCAAGGATGAGATTGCAGCCAACCTGAAAGGCGCGGACATGGTTTTTGTCACTGCAGGCATGGGAGGGGGAACGGGAACTGGAGCAGTCCCCATCATCACCCAGATTGCCCGGGAAATGGGAATCCTCACGGTATGTGTGGTAACCAAACCTTTTACATTCGAAGGGAAAAAGAGAAGCGACAATGCAAAAATGGGGATCGATAAGATCAAGGATGTCATTGATACCCTGGTGATCATACCCAATGACAGGCTTTTACAGATTGCGGACAAGAAAGCCACCATGGTGGATGCCTTCAACATCGCCGATGATGTCCTCCGATTGGGCGTCCAGAGCATTTCCGACCTTATTGCGGTCCCCGGTCTCATCAACCTGGACTTTGCCGATGTCAAGACGGTGATGACCGATGCCGGGCTTGCCCATATGGGCATAGGCAGGGCGAGCGGGGACAACCGCTGCGAAAACGCCGCAAAGATGGCCATACAGAGCCCCCTGCTCGAGACATCCATCAATGGAGCAAAGAAAGTGCTGATCAACATCACGGGAGGCCCGGACCTGGGTCTTTTGGAAATAGATGCCGCCGCAAACATGATATATGAGTCAGCGGATGAAAGTGCCAACATCATCTGGGGCGCTGCCATCGACGAGAACATGGGGGACGAGGTCATGGTCACCGTCATAGCCACAGGCTTCAACGGGGTCGCCGTGGCCGACATCCCGGTCAAGGCAGCCCTGAAAGAGGAAGTGAAAAAACCGGAGCCGAAACCGGGGTTCTTTGCCAAAAAGCCTGAGATTCATGAGGATGTGCAACCCGTAGGGGAAGACGAAGAGAAACCAGGGAAAAAGGACATGGAGGATGATGACGAATACGGGATCAACATCCCAAAATTCCTAAGGAAGCTGTAAGCCGGTCAGGAAGCCGTGTTCCCGGGAACACGGCTTCTTTTTTATTTGTATTGAATCCCCTGTTCCTATATAATTGATGCATGCACGAGACAGGAGGTAGAATCATGAGATGCCCTTTCTGCGGTCATGAAGACGACAAGGTGATTGATTCCAGGCCCACGGAAGACGGTTACGCAACCAGAAGAAGGCGGGAATGCGGTGAATGCAGGAAACGGTTCACCACATATGAGAACATCGAGAGAAGCCCGCTGATCGTCATCAAAAGGGACCTGTCCAGGCAACCCTTCGACTCCCAGAAGCTGATGAGCCGGCTACTGATCGCCTGCACCAAAAGGCCTGTCCCGGCGACGGTGCTGGAGGAAATTGTGACGGACATCGAGACCTCTTTCCTGAAGGACCACCTGAAGGAAGTCGCCTCAAAGGAAATCGGGGACAAGGTGCTGGAACACCTGAAAAAAGTTGACCAGGTGGCTTATGTGCGGTTTGCTTCCGTATACAAGGATTTCGAGGATGTGGATACCTTCATCAGTGAAATCAACAAAATAAAGAACGAAGGATGAAACGAAGCTTGCCCCGCTGCCGGTGGATCGGGCTTCCTGTGAGAGACTAACATATGATGACATCCAAAGAAAGACTGCTGTCGGGCATAAAAGGCGAGGAGACAGACAGGGTGCCCTGGTCGCCCTTTCTTGCCTACTTCTGGGAAAGCCTTCCGGAATCCGTCCGGAACAAAGGCATGCTGGAGTTCTACAAGGCAATCGGGGCAGACCCCCTGTTTCGGGGTTTCTGTACCCTGCTTAAGGTAGAATACAAAAACGTGGAGAAAAAAGAGAGCGTCCGGGGAGACCAAAAGCAGGTGGTGCTGGAAACACCTGTGGGGGATTTGGTCCTCCTCTATACCTATGCCCATGAAAGCAGGACATGGTTCCTGACGGGACATCCCGTCAAAGAGGCTGAGGACTACAAGAAACTGATTTACCTGAACGAGAACATGGTGATGGAACCTGATTTTTCCAAATACCGGGCGGGTCTTGATTATGTGGGAGAGGAAGCCCTTTTGATTCCCATCATCAGCCCGGAGATGAAGTCATCCTTCCAGGCGCTGGTGGAGAAATGGGTGGGAACCGTCAACCTGTCATACCACCTTTACGATCACCCGGAGATTGTCCGGGAATGCCTGCAGGCCATGAAGAGGAATTCAATCAAGGCAGCGGAGATGTCCTGCGAGTGTGGAGCGGAAGCCTATATATTCTGGGAAGACAGCTCCACCACCAATGTCAGCCCTTCCCAGTTCCGGGAGCATGTTGCCGATGAGATCCGTGAGTGGGCGGACATTCTCCACAGGAGGGGAAAGTACCTTGTCCACCATGCCTGCGGTCTGATCAGGGACCTCATCGTTCCCATGTGCGAGACGGGGATCGATGTCATTGAATCCGTATGTCCCCCACCCACAGGGAACATCACCACAGGGGAAGCCAGGCGGATGATACCCGGGAATGTGGGGCTCATCGGTGGAATCGATCCCACGGTGTTGCTGGACAGCCCAATGGAGGAACTGCTGGATTATGTATCAGACGTCATTGAAAAAACCGGGAAAAGAGGGTTCATCCTCGGCAATGCGGATTCCTGCCCTCCCGGGGTCGACATGGAAAAGTTCCGTCGGATATCAAGCCTTGTGAAGAATGAAAGGAACGGGTCATGCTGGAATTTCAAATAGCAGGGGAAGCCCTGATGGAGTGGATGCGTTCCCTGTACAACCATTATGTGGAGACTTCCACGGCCACTTTCCACATGAGCCCGGTTGATCGGGAATCTTTCCGGAGGATGATGTTTTCCGATGTGCATGCGTACCCCTGCTTCATCATGTCGGATGAGGGGAAAACGGTTGGATACTGTGCCCTTTGTCCCTTCTCGGACCGGGAGGCCTACAGGCCCACGGCGGAGGTCTCCATTTACATCCACCCGGACATGACCGGGAAAGGATACGGAAGCAGTGCGCTGGATTATCTGGAGGAACAGGCCAGGGAGAAGGGATTTTGCTCCCTGGTTGCAAGGATATGTTCTGAAAATGCTCTCAGCTGCAGGATTTTCGAGAAAAAAGGATTCCGTAGGGTGGGATGCCTGAAAGAGGTGGGATTGAAATTTGGGAGGCTTCTGGACGTCAACCTCTACCAGATGCAATTATGAGAGATTGTGATATAATGAAAAACAAGGGAGAACAGGCAATGGAAAAAATGGTCAGGGAGCTGTATGCCGGATACAGCAAGCACGAGAACGAAAGCGTCATCCTGAAGGGCTGGGTCAAGACCTTGAGAAGTTCCAAAGCCCTTGGATTCATCGAACTCAATGACGGTTCTTTTTTCAAGAGTGTCCAGATTGTTTTTGAAGAAGAAGCGCTGGATAACTTTTCTGAAATTGAAAAACTCCCGGTGGGATCCGCCATCATCGTCACAGGAAGGGTGGTTCTCACTCCTGAAGCCAAGCAGCCTTTTGAGCTCAAGGCGGAGAAGATCGAAGTGGAAGGGCTCTGTGCGAATGATTATCCCCTGCAGAAGAAAAGGCACGGTTTCGAATTTCTCAGAAGCATTTCCCATCTCAGGGCCAGGACCAATACCTTTTCAGCCGTATTCCGGGTCCGCTCCCTGTTGGCCCATGCCATCCATTCATTTTTCCAGGACAGAGGATTTGTCTATGTACATACACCCATCATCACCGGAAGCGACTGCGAGGGAGCAGGGGAAATGTTCCGCGTGACCACCCTGGATCCCAAATCCCCTCCGCTGGATGACAAAGGAAGCGTTGATTTCAGCAAGGATTTTTTCGGCAAGGAAACCAACCTGACCGTGAGCGGCCAGCTGGCGGTGGAGACCTTCTGCATGGCATTCGGCAAAGTATATACCTTCGGACCAACGTTCCGGGCGGAGAATTCCAATACAGCCAGGCATGCCAGCGAGTTTTGGATGATTGAGCCGGAAATGGCCTTCTGCGATCTGGCCGGGGATATGGACACGGCAGAGCAGATGATGAAGTACATCATCGGATATGTGCTGGAGAAAGCCCCGGAGGAAATGGAGTTTTTCAACCAGTTCATTGACAACACCCTGCTTGAACGCCTGGAAAACGTCACTGGTTCAGTTTTTGAGCATGTGAGCTATACCGACGCCTGCGGGATTCTCCTGAAAAGCGGGATGGATTTTGAGAACAAGGTGGTGTGGGGATGCGACCTGCAGACGGAGCATGAGCGTTTCCTGACCGAGCAATACTTTTTGAAACCTGTTTTTGTCACGGATTACCCGAAAGAGATCAAGGCCTTCTACATGCGGCTGAATGACGACCTGAGGACGGTGGCTGTCATGGACCTCCTTGTCCCCGGGGTGGGTGAGATCATCGGGGGAAGCCAGCGGGAAGAAAGACACGATGTACTCGGAAAACGGATCCGGGAAAGCGGGTTGGACCTTGAGGATTACCGGTGGTACCTGGATCTGAGACGGTTCGGGGG
>JAWOHX010000079.1:0-11125 GCA_046484975.1 Clostridia bacterium | reverse complement strand
GGGAGCTTTTCAGGCGCAGTACAAAGGATATGATCACCGATCCCTTCTATTTCTTTGAATTCCTAAAGGATTTCTTCTATATTTCCGACCGGTACACAACCTTGGAGGCCTACAGGATCATGGTGATGCGATACGAGATCCTCAGACTAAGATGGCAGTATCTGACCGGGGAAGGCATCAGGATCGCCGAGGATGTTTCCCTGGAGACCATGGCCCAGATTGCAGAACAGACCCATCACCTCCAGGGAGTCATGACCCGGACCAAGATGGTCCGAATCTATACCGATGTCTATGACATCGGGCATGTGCTGGGATACATCGGACCGGTGACAGCGGAGGATATCGGAAGAGACCCGTCCTACTCGTCCCTTGACCAAATCGGGAAGTCCGGTGTGGAAGCGTTTGCGGAAAACCATCTGAGGGGCATCCGCGGCAGCATCGAAGTGGAGACGGATCCGACGGGAAGGATCATCACTGAAATCGGCGGGGAAAAAGCGGTGAACGGGAAGGACATCTACCTTACCATAGACATTGAGCTTCAGAGGACCGCCATGGAATCCCTGAGGAACAATATCGAGAGGATTGCCGCCATGAAACAGGACGAAAGGCACTTCGGGGACGCCAACGCGGGATCCGTCGTGGTCCTGGATGTCAGGACGGGAGAAGTGCTGGCCATGGCCAGCTATCCGTCATATGATCCCAACTGGTTTGTTCTGGCAGATGAACAATCCATGGAGAACAGAATGAAGGCTCTCACCGATTCCGCGACCACCCCCATGTTCAACCGGGCCATCCAGGCGCTCTACACACCGGGCTCCACATACAAGCCCATTGTTGCGGTGGCCGGGCTGGAGTCCGGCGCCATCACGGAGCACTCCACCATCGCCTGCACGGGACATGAGGTCATCGGCGAATGGGATTTCTACTGCCTGACCTACAGAAGGTATGGCTGGGTCCATGGGGACCTGACCATCCAACGGGCCATAGAGACCAGCTGCAACTTGTATTTCTACAAACTCGGTGTGGAGACAGGCATCGACGAACTGGACTACTGGGCAAGGCATTTCGGCCTGGGGGAACCGACCGGGATCGATCTGTACGGGGAGCAAAAGGGAATCCGCTCCAGCAGGGAGTACAAGTATGCCACCTTTGCCGACAGATGGTATATTGCAGATACGGCCCAGTCCGCCATCGGACAGATGTACAACAACTTTACGCCGTTGCAGATGGCCAACTACACGGCATCCATATCAAACGGAGGAAAACGGTTCACTCCCTTTGTCCTCAAGGAGGTCAGGAACCAGGCGGGGGAGATGGTGCTGGAGACACAGCCCAACTACCAGCAGGTGCCTTGGGAAGCCGATACCTTCCGGATATTGAAGGCAAGCATGCGGGGGGTTGTCCTGGATGGGACAGCCCAAAGGATTTTCGAGGATTTTCCCGTTATGGTCGCTGGAAAGACAGGAACGGCGGAGACCGGCAGGGAGTCGGGGGAATCCTCCAACGCTCTCTTCATCGCCTATGCCCCATATGAGGAACCTGAGATTGCTGTGGCCGTGGTGATTGAAAAAGGGGTCTGGGGATCCTATACCGCTTATGTGGCAAAAGACATCTTTTCTGCCTATTTCAACATCCAACCGGAAGAGGATAAAACAGATGAATAGAGGGAGAACACCATGGCTGAGCTGATCATTGCGGACCAGTGGAAGGATTATGAACTCATCATGACCGGGGATGGACAGAAGCTGGAAAGGTGGGGAGAATATGTACTGAAGAGGCCTGATCCCCAGGCCATCTGGCCCCCTGGCCGGGAATGGCCGGCGGCCCACGGGGTCTATCACCGCAGTGCAAAAGGAGGAGGGTCCTGGGACTTCAAGGAAAAACTGCCCGGGAGATGGACAGTTGCATATGGGGATCTCCGTTTTCATGTGGAACCCACTGGCTTCAAGCATACTGGCCTGTTTCCCGAGCAAGCAGTCAACTGGGACTACATGATGAAGAAAATATCCGGGGAAAAGAGAAAACCCTCCATTCTGAACCTGTTCGCATACACCGGGGGGGCATCCGTTGCCTGCGCATCCGCCGGGGCGTCGGTATGCCATGTGGACGCCTCGAAGGGAATGGTGGCCGACGCCAAGGAAAACCTGGCGCTTTCCGGACTGGAGGACAGGCCGGTCAGGTTCATCGTGGATGACTGCATCAAATTCGTCAACAGGGAAATCAGGAGGAACAGCCGCTATGCCGGCATCATCATGGATCCCCCGGCCTATGGGCGGGGGCCTTCAGGGGAGCTTTGGAAAATCGAGGACAAGCTTTATGAACTCATTGCATTGTGCGTCTCCCTGCTCTCAGACCAACCCTTGTTTTTCCTGGTGAATTCCTACACGGGTTCGGTTTCCCCGGTTTTGATCGAGAACATATTCCGCATGCTGCTGAAAGGAAAAGGCGGGTCTGTGACAAGCCATGAGCTGGGATTGAAGGCCACCGGGCAGGATGTCGTGCTGCCCTGCGGTTTTACCGTCAGATGGGAGGCATGATGGAGATCCTGTATGAGGACAATCATGTCATCGTGGTGGTCAAGCCCATCAACATGCCAGTGGTGGCGGATTCCTCCGGAGATGAGGACCTGCAGGGGGCACTCAAGGATTATCTGAAAAAAAAGCATGGAAAACCAGGAAATGTATTCCTTGGGATCGTCCACAGGCTGGACAGGCCGGTAGGAGGAGTCATGGTGTTCGCCAGGACTTCCAAGGCCGCTTCCAGGCTTTCAGAGCAGATACGGGAAAGGAAAATGGAAAAGACCTATCTTGCGGTGGTCAAGGGAATCCCGAAGGCAAAGAAGGCGGAACTGAAGGACTATCTTGTGAAGGACGGGCAGACAAACACCTCACGGGTAACCCGGGAGCATACCAAGGAAGCGAAACTCTGCATGCTGGATTATGAGGTCATGAAAAGCGCCAACGGGCATTCCCTGCTCAAGGTGATACTACAGACGGGCCGCCACCACCAGATCAGGGTGCAGCTGTCCAACCTGGGGCACCCCATATTCGGCGATGTCAAATATTCCGGGGAAAAAGAAAAAACCCCCATTGCCCTGTGGGCATGGAAGCTTGCTTTTTTTCATCCGGTCGGCAAAGAGGAGATGTGTTTTCAAAAGGATCCTGATTACAGGGCTTTGCCGTACAGCTTCTTCAAGTGAGCCAGCTTTTTTTCAACATCCTCCCTTGATATTGTTGTTAAGCCGTCAAAATCCTGTTCCAACGCTTTTTTCAGGTAATAGATGGATTCATCCATGTCATACCGCCGCTCCATGAGAAGAGACATGTTGTAGTAGGCCTCCGGAAACCGGGGTTCTTTTTCCATCAGCCGGTCATAGATTTCCTGGGCCTTGTCCAAATCATTTGCTTTCAGATAGACCAGCCCGAGGTTGTCCAGGATCGCACTGCTCTCCGGATTGTATTCAAAGGCTTTCAGGTTCACCCCCAAGGCTTTCTCCGGGTCATCCACCAAGGTGGCCACATATCCGTAACTGCTGTACAGGGAAGTGGACTCATCGTCCACGGCCAGTTGCCCGTACAGCTCCAGGGATTCCAAAATCCTGTCTGTCTTCCAGAGAAAAAGGGCCTTGTTCAGGGAAAGGCTGTTTTTTTCCTGGGGGGTCAACGTCCGTTTCTCCGTTTCCACGATGATTTCACCGGCTTTTTCATATTTCCCGGATTTCAGAAGGAAATAGATGAACGTCACTGCGGTATGGATGCCCGACCGCTTCATCCGGTAGGCCTTGTATATGTACCTCAGCGCCTTTAGGTTGTTCTTTTTCTTGAACTGGTGGGATGCCATGAGTTTCAGGATATTTTCCTTCTCCAGCAACAGGAAGACAGCCATATAGAGAATGATGACGGCTATCAATGCCAGGGCGTCACCCAGCATGGACAACAGCAGGATTGCAGCGGGAAACAGGATGTATATGATGAATTTTTTCAGTGTTTTCATGGAAATCCTCCTCATTAGAATCATTATATATGAACACGGAAGAACATACAACCAGACCCGGCCTTACTCCCCGGTGACGAGTGATTCCGGAAAAGATGTTGACAAAAACCAATGAAACGATTAATATATTCATGATGACTATATTCGATATGGATATAGTCATTTCATGAAGGACAGGAGGAGCAAACGATGACCAAGAGCATATGCCATGGATTCAAGCCCCACCGGATGGAGCGCTTCATGGAAGCCTGCCTGTTGATGCTTCTTCGGGAATCTCCCGCCCACGGGTACGTTCTGGCGGAACTCCTTGGACGCTATGGCTTTTCCCAGGAGGAGTTGAGCGTCAGCACACTGTACCGGACCTTGCGCAACATGGAAAAGCAGGGCCTTGTGTCATCCTTCTGGGAAGAAGGGGGACAGGGACCCCCGAAAAGGGTGTATGAGATCTCCTCCCGGGGAAAACAAGAACTGGACATGCGCATCAACACACTGGCTGAGAAAAAAGCGCGCATCGAGGTCTTGCTGGAGGCATACCGACATACAGGGGAATCGAAATAGAAGGAGAAGCATACATGCAGAACATTATCCTGTATTCCGTCACCGCAGGCCTGTTGGTTTTTTCATATGTCAAAAACAAGGAAAAAACCGCCATGGCTCTGAAGAAAGCCTGGAAGGCCTTGGAAAACATCCTTCCCCAGTTCCTGGGGGTGATTGTACTCGTGGGAATCATGGTCGCCATACTGAACCCGCAGACCATCAGTGGCGTCATCGGCGCTTCCTCCGGGTGGCGGGGCGTTTTGCTGGCTTCCGCCATCGGGGCAGTCACCTTGATCCCGGGTTTCATCGCATTTCCAACTGCAGCCCTTCTGCTCAGCAACGGAGCCGGCTACATGCAGATCGGCGCCTTCATCTCCTCCCTGATGATGGTTGGTGTGGTGACCCTCCCGGTGGAAATACGGTTCTTTGGAAAAAGGGCGACTTTCCTCCGCAATATCCTGGCCTTTTTGTTTTCCTTCTTTGTGGCCTTTGTCATCGGAAAGGTGATGGGTGAGTTATGAAAGCAGTGAAGCGATACCTGTTCTTCCTTGTCTCCTCGCTGGGATTGCTGATCATCTGGCTGCTGGATCCTGGCATTGGGGCCAAGGCCGTGGACACTGTCTTGTTCAGTCTCAGGGAGATGGCCCTGGTCATCCCCCCCATATTCATCCTTCTGGGCCTCCTGGATGTCTGGGTTCCCCGGGAGGCCATGGTGAGGACCATGGGGGAAGACTCCGGTGTGAAAGGAGTCCTGCTTTCCCTGTTCCTGGGTTCTGCAGCGGCAGGTCCCCTATATGGAGCTTTCCCGGTGGCAGGGGTGTTCATGAAAAAAGGCGCCGGCTTTATGAATGTTCTGCTCTTCATCGGGGCCTGGTCCACCACCAAGATTCCCATGCTGCTGTTCGAGATTTCCGCCCTGGGGCCGCGGTTTGCCTTCACAAGACTCGCATTGAGCCTGATGGGGATCTTCCTCATCGCATTCCTTGTGAACAGGAGCATGAAAAAGGAGGATATCAAAGGCCTGTATGAGGCCGCCACACTGATGAATGAGTGAGGGGAAGCCCGGGTTTGCCGTAATAATATTCCTTGACAAACCAGGTGGCTTAACTTAAAATGACTTTGTGTCTTTTTTGGAAGACATTCTATATGGTGGGTATAGCTCAGTTGGTTAGAGCGCCAGATTGTGGCTCTGGAGGTCATGGGTTCGATCCCCATTATTCACCCCATTTTATTGGGATGTAGCCAAGGTGGTAAGGCAACGGACTTTGACTCCGTCATTCGTAGGTTCGAGTCCTGCCATCCCAGCCAATTGCAAATGGGCCATTAGCTCAGTTGGCAGAGCACTTGACTTTTAATCAAGGTGTCCGCAGTTCGAATCTGCGATGGCTCACCAGGAAGCGCGCATCAGGGATGCGCGTTTCCACATGCAAAGGGCAACAATCAGGTATAGGTTTTTTGTATCTGGAAGAAATGGGGATTATTCGATATAATGATGGGAACAGGGGGACACAGAAATGAGTGAGATTAAAATTGTGGAATACGACCACTCCTATGCAAATGCGGTCTCGGAGATGTGGAGCAGGAGCAGTGAGGGATGGAACGGGAATGACATGGGGAGGACCCCGGAAACCGTCATCCGCGAACATGACAATGCGTTCCATCTCCATGTCTTTCTGGCAGTCAGGGACCGGGAAGTCATCGGATACTTAAGTTTCGACCAGTACACCTTGGATGAAGGAGCACTGTATGTCAACACACTGAATGTCAGGACCGACTGCCATGGCCAGAAAATCGGGAAGATGCTGGTGCTTCATGCCGTGGAAAAGACAGTGGAGCTGGGCTGGCCACGATTGGATCTTTTCACCTGGCCTGGAAACACCAAGGCGGTGCCCCTTTACAAGAAGTGCGGGTTTTTCTGGGAGAAGCGGGATGACACAACCCACCTGATGAACTTCATCCCCACCGTCCTGAAGACCGAGGCCATCCAGGATTTTTTCAAAGAGGCCGACTGGTACAATGATTCCGTCAGGTCCATCGAGATCAAGCCGGACGGTCGGAGGGAAAACAAATTCGACTATCTGGAATATGCATGGAGACATAACGGCCGCACCCTGCGGGTGGAGTTTGAGCGGACAGGCAGGGGGATGCGGTTGGTGGAGACGGAGGATTACCGCATCAGCGCCAGCGTCGAGAGGCATGAACTGGTTTTTGGAATGCACTATAAAGTCTCGTACGAAGCGGTGAACAAAACGGGAGAACCCCTGCATGTCTCCATCAAGGGCATGGACGACAAGAACATTTCCTTTGATTTTGCCTCATCCTTCATGGTGACGGACCAGACAACCGTGGACGGCTCCTTTTTCGTGGGAGAGGTCAGGGAAGACCAGAACCCCAACAAGACCCATCCGGCGGTGACAGCCGAAATACTTGTCAATGGAAGAAAAGTCCTGTTCCGGATTGGCATCATACCGGTGTACCCGGCGAAAATGACCCTCCATGTCCCCGGCACTTATTGCCATGTCGGCCTTATGTCCGACTGCCAGCTGGAGGTCCAGAACATGTTCCCTGTGGCAGCGTCATTCTCGTTTGCCCCTGAGAATCAGGAAGGGATCGATTTCGGCGGGAAATCATATGGGCTTCATCTGGGACCCGGGGAACGAAAAACCGTTGCCCTCTCATACAAGCTGGATGACCATGCCTATTATAGCCGGCCGCTCAGAATAACGGCACACCCTGAAAACAGCGACATCGTGGTGTTTGAAAAAAGACTGGATGTTCCTTTCCGGGGAATTTCCGGGATCATCCACGGGGAAAGTGAGGAACTCTGCGAGATCATCAACGGACCCTACCATGCAAGGCTATACAAACAGAACAACTCCTTGCACGTGGGAAGGGCGGAAGGGGAATCCATGAGCTGGAATTTTCCCAGGATCGGCCGGCCTTTCACAGCGGAGCTCTCCAGGAAACCTCCCCGCAACGTGGAATTCTTCCGGGAAGAAAACACGGCTGGCTTCAAGGCCGCCTATGATTTCGAGGCTTTCCCTGACATTATCCTTACCATGGTCTGCAAGCTGGGACCCTCCGGGATTCTGCAGAGGCATTTCCTGGTGGAGAACACATCGGGCACGATGACCCCGGAACCTGTCTACCTGAGCGACACCTTCAATTTCAACATCCTCCGGGCCGTTTTCCCATACAATGGAAACATTGTGGAGATGGGGGATTCTGTGACCGGATGGATCAACAACTGGGACAGTGACAAGATCACTGAGAACTGGCTGTTTTCCCAAGGCATGCGCATGACCAGGGGAATCTGCTGGGAGGAAGGGAACAAGATCCGATTCGATGTCTGGAACATGTTTTTCGAACACGACCTCGGGCAGCTTGGCCCGTTTGCATGTGTTTCCACAGGTCCTGTGAGCCTGGCACTTGGCACATTTGGCTGCTGGCAGGATTTCCGGACATATGTTTTGAAAAAGACCAGGGTGGAAAGGCCTGAGCCTGTCCGTTCCCTGGAGTTTTCGGTGAACGGGGGCAGTGCCTTTCTTCCGGAACGTTTTAATGTCTCCATCATGGAGCATCGGAACCAGAACCATGAGATCCGTTTCCGCCTTCGTTCGGCAAGGCAAGCCTTTGACGAGACAACAGCGGCCCATAAAAAGGAAGCCTCTCTTGAGATTGTCCGAAAGCCTTTCGTTGGATACGACACACTGACACTGTCCTATGAATCAGAAAACTATTCCCTGTCCCAAACAAAAGGAGTGTTCTATACCAACGGGAAGGATGTCCGGACAGGGACGGAAACTGAAAAAGGGAAAACAGTCCTGTGGGCAGACAACGGGACCATCATGATCAAGGCTTCCCCGGATTTCTCCTATGACCTGTTCTCCCTTTCATGCCAGGGAGAGGAGTGGCTGGACACCTCATTCCCGGAACCCGTCAGCAAGGCCTGGTGGAACCCCTGGACCGGGGGAATCCATTTTTCCATATCCAAGCTCTCCACGTCTTCCCTTCTGCAGGAGAAACGCAGCACCTCACACACCACCGTCAGGGACAGGTTGGGGAACCTTTGGCAGGGAATCAAAATGTCCATTGCCATCGAGGAGAACGAACTGTACAAGGGCATGGGAGTGGACCTGTACTACCTGATGCTTCCCGGTGCGCCTGTTGTCTGTTTCCTTGCCGGGATCAGGCAGGACACCGGCAGGTACCTGAAGGAGAATGGCTTCTATACCGAGTGCTTTTTCAAAGCAGGAGAGGACCTGGGGAAATGCACCGTATCCTTCGAAAACATGGATCAAGAAACCGTGACGTTAAAGGCAGGTTCCGAGCAATATTTCATGACCAGTCTCACCCCGGTGATGTTCGGCTCGCCGGAAAGGGAAAACAAGCTTCTGGTGCATACCAATCCCGGCGCAACGAACCTGGAAGCTGGGGTAATGAACAACCTTGCCATGGTGGAGACGACCTGCAGGAAAGACATAAAGGACGGAGAGAGGATTTTTCTCCAGCCCGTTTATTTCATCATTTCCAGGGAATACATCCAGGCCGGCGAACTGCAGGACCTCATCCGGCTGGGATTTGACGAGAAGGAGTTTTTGAAATGAAAATCATTGATGCCCACATGCATTTTTCAAAACTCCAGGCCTTCATGCATGCCGCGGAGACGGTGTCCCTGCTGGACTATTCCCTTGAGGGATTCCAGCGGGAATACCGGGGGGCATCCGTTGTCGCCGCCGTGGGGATGGGACTTGGGGAAAAGACGCCAGGCGCATTCCCTGACGGGGAGATCCAGAACCCAATGGGGTTGGACCTGGATGCACTGCCCGGTGAGATGGCGGTTTGCCTGGGCATCAACCCCGTCAGGCTGGAAAAAGAGAGGAAAAAGGAGCTTGACCGGATTGAGGAGGGGATGGCCAATCCCAGGACGGTGGGCATCAAGATCTATGCCGGCTATTACCCCTACTACGCTCATGACGGGATTTATGAGCCTTTGTACCGGCTGGCAGGGGAATACAGGCTTTCAGTGGTGGTGCATGCCGGATCAACCTATTCCGAGAAGGGACTGCTGAAATATGCCCATCCCCTTTCCGTGGATGAGGCAGCCATCAAATTCAGGGATGTGACCTTCATCCTGGCCCATATGGGGGATCCCTGGATCATGGATACGGCCGCCATGATCTGGAAGGCCCCCAATGTGTATGCGGACCTTTCGGGCCTCATCGTCTCCCATCGGAAAAAAACGGAGGAGCTTAAGGACAATCCGCAGGTGACGGCCTATCTTTCACAGATGCTGGCGTTCATCGACAGGTATGACCGGCTCCTCTTTGGATCCGACTGGCCGCTGGTCCCTCTGGAGCCATACATCGAATTCATCCGCGGCATCATTCCGGAGAAACACCACGGGGATGTTTTCCGGGGCAACGCCCTGGTTGCTTTCAAAAAACTGGAAGGATTCATGCATGCAGCGGGGCTTGGCGTGTGATATAATGCGGGGGACATACAGGAGGCGGGGGGTTCACCATGAGCCAGAAAACACTTGTCAATAGAAAACCTTTCATCGACACGGATTGGCTTGCCAATCTGATGAGGATTGAAAAAAACTCCGAGGACCATGAGAAGTTCATGGGGTATTGCCGGGACGCCCTGGATGTTGCCTGTCCCAAGGCCACCTACCGGGTCAGCTACATTGAAGAAAAGCAGGAGGATCGTGTCCTGATCGATGACACGGAATTCCACTGCGGCCTGATGACCAGGAATTTCAAGGGCATCCACAGGGTGTTCCCCTTTGCAGCCACCTGCGGCAGGGAGGTCTACCAATGGTCCAAGGGTGTCACCGATGTCTATGAGCAGTACTGGGCGGAGAACATCATGGAGGCCATCCTGAGGGACATGATCAACCAGGTTTACACGGACATCCGGAAATACCATGGTGTTGACAAGATCTCCAGCATGAACCCCGGTTCCCTGGAAGGATGGCCCATTGAGGAACAGGCATCCCTGTTTTCCCTCATCGGGGATGTCCGGGAGAACACAGGCATCGAGCTCACCGAAAGTTATCTGATGATTCCCCAGAAATCCGTGTCGGGGATCCTCTTCCCCTCCGATCGGGAATACAGCAACTGCAAGCTATGCCAGCGGAAGAACTGCCCTTCCAGAAGGAATGCCTTCAACGGGAAGCTTTATGAGGAACTGGTCAACAATCGCGAGGTACTATGAAAACATTCGCTTACCGTGTCCCGGGGACAAGTGACAAGGACTCCGTGCCTTTGGGCAACGGGGACATCGGCATCACACTGTGGGGGGAGGCCGGAGGAAGAATCTGCATGTACATCAGCAAGACAGATTCATTTTCTGAGGACCTGCGCCTGTTGAAAATCGGCAGGGTGGACATTGAACCGGATCTTCCGTACGATTTTTGCAGATTCAAACTGGATTTGGAGCATGGGACGGCGACCGTGACATATGACAGGGGGAAGGACCGGCTGACCTATATGATATGGGTGGACGCCGGGAACCCCTGCATCAAAGTCACCGCCCGTTGCACCGTAGCAATCAAGCTGGGAATCAGGGCTCATGTCTGGAGGACGGAGGA
>JAWOHX010000051.1:0-4433 GCA_046484975.1 Clostridia bacterium | reverse complement strand
TCCTCGCTGTGGGTGAGCAACAGCAGGGGTTCCCCGCTGATGGGGTCAGGCTGGGCGCAGAAAACCTTCTGCCGGATTTTTGCATCCTTGGACAAGGCAAACCATCTTTTCCCATCGTTCCCATGAATGAACACCAATGGCATCATGGGGGTCCTTCCGGGATAACTGATCCGGGGCGTCCCGCGCCCTTTTGCGTATGTCAGCCTGTTTACGTTCACGGAATCGAACTCCATCTCCCGGATATCCATCCCTTTCACCAAAACAAGCATCCGCAGGCATTTCTTGCTCCCGTGACATGCCTTTGCCCACAGGGTTATCCTGTCCTTCTTCTCCTCGATGTGGATCTCAAAGCTCCCTTCCCGGGAGATCTGCCCCCCTGCCCCCGTGAGCATGCCGACCCTGCAGACCGTCCTGTTCCCGCTGCGTTCCATGGAAAGATATTCCGGATGGGGGCCATATACCGTGTCCTCGCAAGACACCCGAAAGGCGAAGGACAGCTTTCCGGCGGGAATGAAGACGTCCTTGAAGTCATATCCCATGGTGTTCATCCGTCCACCTCCTGTTTCTTTTCCACCGGGTCTCCTGGCAACAGGTGACAGATGCCCATGGTCTTGGAGACCTCCAGGACAAAGGCGATCCCCTTGCCCGGTTTGGCCAGGCCTGCTGCATCATGGATGGCCTGGAGCACCGTGTCGGTCTTCTCATTCTGGATCAGGGTCAGGACCACCTCTTTCTCGGGTTCGATGGCCATGCCGAAGATCTTTGCCTTGTCATGGATGCCGCATCCCCTTCCCCCGATGATGGTCCCGCCTTCCGCACCGGCCTTCTTGCTGGCCAGGATGACTTCCTCGGCGAACCCCTTGTCCACGATGGTGACGATGAGGTCGAAATTCTCGCTGCACAGTATCATGTTCATTCCCTCCGATTTCATTCATGTATTCATGGCGGAGCAAACACCGCATGCCGGGTTCATCCGTCCTTGGTTCGTTCCTTTCTCTTGTACAGGTATCCCAGTATCAGGACCGCCAGAATCGGTGTGAGGGCAACCAGGGCCACCATGCCGAATCCGTCCAAAAGAGGGTTCCTTCCCTCGATGCCGCCTGCCACCCCGATTGACAGGGACAGGATGAAGGTCACTGTCATGGGACCTGTGGCCACTCCCCCGGAATCGAAGGCGATGGCCGCGTAGGTTGGACTCACGAAATTCACCAGTGTCAGCACCATCAGGTAGCCCGGGATGATGAACACCCACAGGCTCAACCCGAACAGGACCCTGACCATGGACAGGGCCACGGAAACCCCCACTCCGATGCACAGGGTCAATATCATGACCCGTTTGTTGACGTATCCCCCGGAAACCTTGTCGATCTCATCCACGAGGACACGGACCGCAGGCTCCGCAAAGGTGGCAGCGAACCCCAGCAGGAATCCCACCGGGATGATGACCCAGTTCCAGGGCAGCTTGCTGAGTTCCTTGCCCATGGCCTCCCCCGCAGGCATAAATCCCACATGGACGCCATACAGGAAGAGAGTGAGTCCCAGGAAGGCAAGGAACATGCCCTTTAGCATCCGGATGACCTGGCGTTTCGGGAGCTTGAGCAGCAAAACCTGGAACAGGATGAAGGCCAGGAGCAGTGGGGAGAGGGCCAAAAACACGTCCAGGGCCACTTTGAAGATGCCGCCGAACAGGGATTCCATCATTTTGCAAACACCCCCAGCAGCAATACAGCCAGTATGGGACCGATGGAGGCCAGGGCCACCAGGCCGAAGCTGTCCCCGGACGAGGACTTCCTGCCCAGGACAGCGGAAACCCCCACTCCGAAGGAGAGGATGAAAGGTACGGCCATGGGGCCGGTGGTGACCCCTCCCGCATCAAAGGAGACGGCCAGGTAGTCCGGTGGCGCGATGGCCGCAAGGATGAATACAAGGGCATACCCCCCGATGAGCATATACACGATGGGAATCCGAAGCAGCATGCGCAAAAGTGCAAGGGCCACGAAGATGCCCACCCCAAGGCCTACGGTGACCAGCAGGAAGGCCCGGCTGATTGCTCCTCCCGACACCATGTCCACCTGAAAAGACAATACCTGCAGGTCGGGTTCCGCCACCGTCACCACGAAACTGATGAGAAAACCCACCAGCAGGATCAGCCACAATTTCCCCTTTTTGACCACGGCGGACCCGATCATCTCCCCCAAGGGAAGAAAACCAAGCCTGACCCCGATCAGAAACAGGATGAGCCCGGCGATGATGAACAGGGTGCCGAACAGGAACCGAAGATACAACTCACCGGGAATCCTCACCAGGGTGAATTGCAACACCGTGATGAGTATGGTGACGGGAATGATGGCAAACACCACTTCCATTGCCGTTTCCTTGAATCTCAAATACGATCCTCCCGTGTATTGATGACCATATTTTATCATATCCCCCGGGAAATGTTTCGTACATCCTCCAGGAAAAACTCGAAGTTCGACAGGCTCACATCCGGGGGGACGGTATGGTCCAGCATGGGAATGAAACCTTTTTGGGCGACCATGAAGGGCACCTTTTTCCGGACTTCCTCCATGATGTGCTCCCGGCTTTTTGCCAGGGTTTTCTTGTCCAGGCCGCCGATGACCACAAACTCCCGGGGATAACGTTTCCGCCATTCCACGATGTCCATGCCCGCCTGCACTTCAAAGGGATAGAACCCGTTGGCGCCGCATTCCAGGTAGATGGGGATCATTTTCGAGCAGTCCCCGTCGGTGTCCACCACCACGGCCTCGATCCCGAGGTTTTTCGCGTTCAGGATTACATCCTTGAGCCCGGGAGCCATGAATTCCATGAAATGCGAAGGGGATACCAGCGGCCCCCTGCTGTAACAGATGTCCTCCCAGACCATAAGGAAATCCGGGACCACATCCCTGCATACAAGGGGGATGAAACGCATGTAGAATTCCTTCCAGTCCGCCATCATCCTGTGGATGAAGGCGGGCTCGTCAAAGAGCATGTACATGAGGTTCTCGTCCCCCAGCAGATTGCGGAGAAACCCGAAGGGGCCGATGACGAACATCCCCAGTGGGTAATCCCTGTTCCTGCGGGCCGCAATGATTTCCTCCCAGTCGGCAGGGAAACGCTCCGGCGTCCTCCAGTCCATCCGGGGGAGGATCTTTTCCTCGTAGTCACAGGGGGTCTCCACCGGGAACTTCAGGAACTGGGGCATGGAGGTGTCCGGGTCCAGGATCCTTTGTTTCTTCAGGATACCGTCGGTATCCTCCAGGGTGACGTTGTATTCATCTGACCCCAGGACTTTTTTCTCGAACCTGGGGCAGTAGGGGTTTCCGGTCCATCCCCCGGGAAAACGCAGCCAGACCAGCTTGTCCATGCAAAAGTACTCGGCAAAGCGGCCGCTGGCTTCCAGGGGCAGTCCTTCCCCCAGCCAGCGTTTGACAGTGGCGGGCCATGCCCCCGGTGTTTCCCATCGGAAAGGCCTGTCCGTTTCTTCAAAGCGGAATGTCTTTTGGAATCGTTCTCTTGCGTTCATGCGGGCTCCTTAGATATAGAAAAGCTCCTTGGTGGGGAAATTCGGGTCGCTGGTGATGTTGATGCCAAGTTTGCGGAAGATGGTCTCGTCCACCTGGTTGAGGATGTTGGTGGAGTGGGCCTCCGCTCCCTTCAGGTCCTTCATCTTCTCCACCGCCTTCGCCGCATTCGTGTCACTGACGGCGCTGATGCTCAGGGCAATCAGGATCTCCTCCATGTTGAGCACGGGATTCCGGCTTCCCAGGGAGTCTTTTTTCAGCCTGATGATGGGTTCAATGATTCCCGCAGAGATGATATGCACCTTGTCCTCAATGCCTGCAAGGACCTTGATGGCGTTGAGGATGAGGCTTGCATAGGCGTTCATCAGGTTGGAGTCCTTGCCGGAGATGGTTTGTCCGTCCGGCAGGATCATGGCTGCCCCCGAGGCATACTCATTGTTCAGTCTCTTCCTGGCTTTCTCAGCCGCTTCCCTTGCCGGGACAACGGCCTTCCGGTTGGAGGCATCCAGTCCCAGGTTCTTCATCATGGCCTCCACCTTCTCGGCGGTGTCCCTGTCAATGAGGCCTTTTTTGTATTCGCACAGGCATTTGAAATATCGGCGGATGATTTCCTGCTTTGCCGCTTCCCGGACCACGCAGTCGTCGGTGATGCCAAAACCCGCCCGGTTGACCCCCATGTCCGTGGGGGACTTATATACGGACTCGTCCCCGGTGATTTTTTCGAATATCTTTTTCAGAACGGGAAAGATCTCCACATCCCGGTTGTAGTTGACGCAGTCCACCCCATATGCTTCCCGGTGGAAGGGATCGATCATGTTCCTGTCCTTCAAGTCGGCGGTGGCGGCTTCATAGGCGATGTTCACCGGGTGGTCCAGGGGCAGGTTCCAGATGGGGAAGGTCTCGAACTTT
>JAWOHX010000050.1:0-18378 GCA_046484975.1 Clostridia bacterium | reverse complement strand
GGATTTTCTCATCAGCTGGGCCACCTACACAGGCTTCCTCCCCGGGATGGAAGCCGGGAACATGACCATGACACCGTACATGGGATGCGAGCGTCCGGCACTCTTTGATGACATCAGGCATCTTCACACCACACAGTTCACCCTCACCCGGATGGTGCGGCAGGAACCCCTGCCACTGACCGACTACCTGGAAAACGGCGTGCCCGAGGGCGTCTTCGACAACGACTGCTGGCCCCGGGGACTGGTGCCCCCGGTGGCAAAAAGCGTGGGTTTCCTCCATCAGGGCAGCCAATGGCGGGGACACAGCCGCTACGACCAGGTGGTGAGCACCATCAAGGAGGCCTGCCTGCGGGCCAGTCTTTCCGGGCTGGAAGGGGTGAGCATCCACGGGGACATGAGCGCACTGCACATCCCCGCCGCCTTGAATTACCTGGCATTTTCCCATTTCACCCATTGGCCCATGGACAGCCTGCTGGAGTTCGGAAGGAAAACCCTGGGGGAAGTCTTTCATTCTGAGAGCGAAGGGGAAGCCTTCGCGGAGATTTTCGCCCACTGGGACGCCGGCTGCCTGACCGATGAGCACAAGGCACAGGCTGCCGCAAAGCGCAAGGACCTCATCCGCCATGTGCAACTGGGATCCAGGACCGCCAATGCCACCAACCTGACACGGTTCCGTTTCTGGTGCTGGCTCCATGAGATGACCCAGGGTCATCAGGAAGCCCACACTGCGAATTTCTTCTGACGGTATGGTATAATACAGGAAAAAGGGTGGGTTGCACATGAAAGAATATGACCTGGTTGTCATCGGGAGCGGAGCAGGGCTCATGCTCATCGAAGCAGCGCTGGGAAGCGGTCAGCGGTGCGCGCTGGTGGAAAACGGAAAATTCGGAGGGACCTGCCTGACCAGGGGGTGCATCCCCACAAAAATGATGACTTATCCTGCGGACATGGTGATGGAAGCCGCCCATGCCGGGAAAATCGGTCTGGAATTTGATTTAAAAAAACTGGATTGGGATGCTTTGTCCAAACGGGTCTGGGAATGGATTGACAAGAACCACGGAATCGAAGAAAACCTGGAGGAAGTGGAGAACCTTACGGTATACAAGGGGACGGGGGAATTCACCGGGCCCCGCACCTTGCGGGTCATCTACGGCGATGGGAGCCAATCCGAGGAATTCAAAGGAAAGAGGGTGGCCATTGCCGCCGGCGGCAGGCCCTTCATCCCTCCCGTGGAAGGGCTTGCGGAGACGGGATATATCACTTACGAGAGTTTCTTCGGGGAGAACTACCCAAAAAAACCATATGGAAGCCTGATCATCGTGGGGGGCGGGGCCATAGGCACCGAATTCGCCCACATTTTTTCTGCCTTCGGCACAAAGGTAAGCCTGGTGGACATGCAGTCCCGTTTGTTGTCCACGGAGGAAGAGGAAATCAGCGGGCATCTTGAAAAACAGTTCAGGAGCCGTGGCATGGATGTCTTCACAAACCATAAAATCATTTCCGCCGGCAAAGTGGATGATGGCAAGGAAGTGGTCCTGGAGGATCTGGGCACAGGGGACAGGAAAACCGTCCGGGGGGAGGAAATCCTGATGGCATCCGGCATCATGTCCAATGCCGACAAGCTGAATGTTTCAGCCAGCCTTGTGGAGACCGACAAGAAAGGGTGGATCCGGACCAACGAGTTCCTGGAGACATCCGCCAGGGGGGTCTGGGCCATCGGGGACATCAATGGGAAGTTCCAGTTCCGCCACAAGGCCAACTATGAAGCGGAGCTTGTGGCACGCAATCTGTTCGGTGGACACAAGACAAAGCAGGCGGCGGATTATACCAGCGTCCCCTGGGCCATTTATACGTGGCCCCAGGTGGCCCACGTAGGAATGACGGAAAAGCAGGCCGTGGAACAGGGCATCCGGATCAGAGTGGGGAAAAAGCACTATTCCTCGGTGGCAAAAGGATCCTCCATGGGCTACACCAGGGGGGAAGGGGACGACGGGTTCGTGAAGGTCATCGCCGACGCCCAGAAGAAAATCATCGGGATGCACATCATCGGCCCCCATGCGGACATCCTGGTCCAGGCCTTCGTCTACCTGATGAATGCCGGCTATTCCTGCAAGGACCATTCCCCGGAGGAATGCAGTGTGAAAAAAAGGCTGAACAGGGGGTTCATGGTCAACGGGACCGTGATGCCCATTTTCCGCTCCATGGTCATCCACCCGTCCCTCAGCGAACTGACGGCATGGGTCTTAGGGGAGATGGAGTGGCGGGAATAATCCCATTGAATATCGCTGCCCTCAGGAATATACTTGATGCAGGAGTTTCATTTTTTAGAAGGGCGGGACATGTCCATGAAAAAAAAGTCTTTCCCCCGTGTTTTGCTGATTGTCGTCCTTGTCCTGGCGGTCCTTGCCGGGATCAGCTATGCCGTCTGGTCGCTGAAGGACATCATCCCGGGTTTTCTGTCGTCCGTGACCGGGATGGGGAAGACCCATGTATTCCATAGGATTTCCACGGATTATGCACAGGGGAAGCTGACGGAGGATGATGTCAGCCAGGCATATTTTTATGCCGCCTTCTGGCCCGGTGACCCGGGGAACCCATACAACGGAGCGCTGCCCGAGGACAGGTCCCTGGACATGAGGGCCCATCTCCAAAACCTGGTGAACCGCTACGGTTCCCTGGACAAACCATTGCAAGACAGGCTCAGGGAAGTCCTTTTCCCTGAGAGATTCCCCCCCTCCGTGCAGGGGGACACCGGTTTTTCCCTTATCAGGAGGGCAAAGGCCGAAGAGGAGCTGTACCCTCCCATGGAATATGTGATCACAGAGGGGATTGTTGTCCTGACACACGACTTTGACTTCATGACCACCCATGGCGGCGAGGTGGAGCGCATCGCACTGGATGCCATGGAAACCTTTGACCTGCTGGGTTTTGACAAGCCGCACTTCAGGATCGAGATCATACCGGTCAGCCTGGATGAATGCTTTTCCTCCTATTCCGCGCTGATTCCGCAGTACAATGAGGACCTTACTGTTGTCACCATCTTCAGGATCTACATGGATTTCAACAGGAGCATCATGGAGACCGAGGCCTCGCTGGTGCATGAATTGTTCCATGCATACCAGGAGGAACTCCTCTTCATCCCTCCCTTCCCCACCGTGACAGGGGCCCGGATCGACTGGCTCAGGGAGGCCACGGCACTTTGGGCGGTGGACCAGGTGTATCCGGGCAATGATTATGAACTGGGATATACAGGTGGCATCTACAGGATGCCCTTCGTGGAGTATTATTCCCTCGGCCATGGCAGGGACTATACCTGGTACCAGCTGTTCTTCTATATCACTGAAGTACTGGAAAGCAGGGAACCCAGCTATGTCAGGGATCTTTTCAACAGCCACCGGCTGCACGGGAACCTGGACGCGGTGTTCCAGGATGTGCACGGGGGCAGGATGTTCTTCAACATGGACTTTGCAAGGCTGGGCATGGCGCTGTTCGGGGGAATCCCGGAAAACCAGACATTCGAAGCGCATGAGCCCTTCTACCCGTCTGCCAGGGTGAGCATCAAGAACCAGGATATCATGCCGCTGAAGGACATCCTGGATGATGCCCAAGCCGACTGGCGGACCGAGTCCTTTGATACCCCCGGGTTCCGCTACATGCTGATCAAAATCCCCCGGGACCACCAGGGGATGCTTTTCTTCCAGCAGAACCTTTCCATGGAACGGGATGCCCAGATGACCGGGATGAGGATCGCTGTCAAACGAAACGGTGAATGGCAATGGGAGAACATCCAGCTCGAGCCTGCCACCCATGTGGTGGACATCAGCGGGTCATTGGATGTCATCGATGAAATCCTGCTGATGTTCTTTTGTACCGGCTTTGAAACGGCGGAGAAGGTGGAGTACCGCATCACCTCCGGGTCGTCTTCCAAAGCCAGGGGAACCATCACATTCCGGTGGACCAAGGAGAGCCCCTCCACGGGCGGGGATTCGGAAAAAACACAGTTCACCGCCATCATCTCGGAGAGCCTGGTCAAGGCTTCGGCAGGGACAGGGGACCAGACGGTCCAATACCTGGCCTCCGGGGAGCGTTACCAAATCAAGGAGATGGAGATCAATTACTTCTACCGGCATTTCCTGAGGAAAGGGGATACGGAGGAGACAACCCAGGGGGCAGGGATCTACCGGTACGAGGACCCGGAGGCCGGGAGCGCCGGGGAATCCCCCGATGGGCTGGTTGAGGTGCCCGGCCTTTCCCAGCTCAAGGATTACATCGACAAGGTGCTCATCCCGTCCATCAAGCAGATGGAGGACATGATGGGCCAGATCGGGGACGGGCAAGGCCTGGAAGGGGGCATCCCGGAGCTTCCGGAACTTGACGTCCCCGGGAGCCCAGGTACGGGGGGACTGTCCAGGATCATCATCCGGCCCGACACGGGGGTCTTTGAGTTCTCCCCTGTGCTGCCACCGGAGGCCCTCTCCGAAGAGTGGGTGGACTATGAGTACACCCACACCTATCCGGATCCGGCCAGGCCGGACATGAAAAAGACCGAACGCCAGTCATACAAGGACAGGCCGACGGACCTCTTTCCCCTCTGGTTCAAGAATCCCGATTTCTCTGAGGATGCATCCATGGAGGACTTCACGTTCGACCCGGATGACACCATGGCCCTGATGCAGTCCCTGACAAATGCCCAGTCCAGGCTGAACATCCTCAATCTCCAAAGGCTCATCGACAACCCGCAGACGCCCTACCAGATTGATTTCAGCGACAGCATTGAGCCCAGACCCGTCTCGGCGGTCCTGATCGAACAGGCCATGTACAACTACAAAACCTTCACTGCAAGCCTGAAGGCCTCTGTCCTCACGGAGAAAGGCAACGTCATCACCATCGACATCATTGTCGAGTATGATTTCAATTGAAGGCACGGGGCCGGGCTGATATATGGCTAATGCCGGCATCCACCAAAAGGAGGCGACATGGGACATCGGACACTAAAGTCAGGATATGAGGAACTCTCACAGCGCCTGAACCTGTTCCCCCAGGGGGCACCACCCACCGGATACCTTTTCAAAATCCTCAGCGTGCTGATGGATGAGAAGGAGGCGCGCCTCATCTCCCTGCTCCCCATCAGACCCTTCACAGTTGCCAAGGCCGCCCGGGCCATGGGCATTCCTTTGAAGGAAGCCGGGAAAGTTCTGGACGAGCTTGCCTCCAGGGCGTTGCTGGTGGATGCCCTGGATCCTGACGGACAGGTTGTTTACATGCTTCCTCCCCCCATGGCGGGATTCTTCGAATTCTCCCTGATGCGGACCCGCAACGACGTGGACCAGAAGCTGCTGTCGGAGCTCTTCTTCCAGTACCTGAACGTGGAGGAGGATTTCGTGCGGGAACTCTTCGTTGCAGGAGAAACGAAGCTGGGGCGGGTGTTCGTCCAGGAACCCACGGTTCCTGTCTCCGCAGACCTTTCCATCCTGGACTATGAACGGGCCAGCCATGTGATCATGAACGCCTCCCACCGGGGGGTGGGGACCTGCTACTGCAGGCACAAGAACCTGCATGTGGGAAAGGCCTGCGACGCCCCCATGGAGATCTGCATGACCTTCGGCAACACCGCCAGGTCCCTGGCCAGCCATGGTTATGCGAGGGAAGCGTCCGTTTCAGAATGCATGGCACTACTGGAAAAAGCATATGAGCACAATCTGGTGCAGATCGGGGAGAACGAACAGGAAGGGGTCCCGTTCATCTGCAACTGCTGTGGATGTTGTTGTGAAGCCCTTCAGGCAGTCAAGCGCTTTGGCACCCTGCAGACCATCAGCACAACCCGTTTCCTGCCCGAGGTCTCGGCCAACCCCTGCAATGGATGCGGCCTTTGCGTGAAAGCCTGTCCCGTGGGGGCCATTTCCCTGGCGGAGGACACATCGACCCCGGGAGTCAGGAAAGCGTTGGTGGACAAGGAGGTTTGCCTGGGATGCGGGGTCTGCGTCCGGGCATGCAAACGGAATGCCCTGGCTCTGAAGGGCAGGGATACCCGCATCATCACCCCTGTCAATTCCGTGCACAGGGTGGTACTGATGGCCATAGAAAGAGGGAAACTCCAGAACCTGATCTTCGACAACCAGGCTCACATGAGCCACAGGGCAATGGCGGCGGTGCTGGGGGCCATCCTGCGGCTCCCCCCGGCGAAAAAACTCATGGCCAGCGAACAGATGCGCTCCAGATACCTGGTCTCGCTCATCAATGCCAGGAATGAATAAGCCCTGCTTGGCAGGGCGGTCGGGAGGATACACATGACGACGGAAAGAGGATACGAGTTCCGTGAGAACAGCCTGACACGTCCCGATGTACGGGGACGGGACATGGTGGTCTCCTGCGGCCATTACCTGGCGTCCCTGGCGGGGATGAGAATGAGGGAGCTGGGAGGGAACGCCATTGATGCAGGGGTGAGCATGGTGTTCTGCCAGACCTTGCTGGAATCCAAAGCCTGCGGTTTCGGCGGGGAAGCCCCCATTCTGATCCATTCCGCCGAAAGCGGTAAAACATATGCCATCAACGGAAATACCACTGCCCCCCTGGCTGCAACCAGGAAGTTTTTCCTGGACAAGGGCATCCTGATGATACCCGGGGACGGGTTCCTGCCAGCCGGCGTACCTGCTGTGCCCGGAGCCCTGATCACCGCCCTGTCCCGTTTCGGCAGGCTGAGTCTCGCAAAGGTGCTGGAACCTGCCATTCAGCTGGCTGAAAACGGATTCCCCGTCTACCAGGGGTTCCGGGACGCATTGACTTCCTGTAATGACAGGTTCAGGGATGAATGGCCCTCCTCCGCCCGTTTGTACCTGCCCGATGGAAAAGTACCGGAAACCGGGGAGCTCTTCATGAACAAAGACCTGGCGGAGACCTTCCGGACCCTGGTGAAAGCAGAGGCGGACAACCTCGGGAAGGGCAGGGAGAAGGCCCTGCAGGCGGCCAGGGACGCCTTTTACCTTGGGGACATCGCCGCACGGATCGTGGCCTTCCAGGCAAAGACACATGTCAGGGATGCCAACGGGACGGTTTCCAACGGTTTGCTGACGGAGGAGGATTTTTCCCGGTATGAGACCAGGATCGAGGAAACCTTCTCAGTGGAATACAAGGGACTCACAGTCCACAAGGCCGGGTTTTGGTCCCAGGGACCGGTGTTCCTGCAGCAGCTGAACCTGCTGAAGCATTTCAACCTTGACGGGATGGACCCGCTGGGGCATGAATACATTCATACGGTGGTGGAAGTCTCCAAGCTGGCCTTTGCCGACCGGGAAAAATATTACGGGGACCCCGAGCACGCGGATGTGCCTGAAAGGGGGCTTCTTTCCATGGAATATGCAGAGGAAAGAAGCAGGATGGTTGATGCTTCCAAAGCAAGCCTGGAGCTGCTTCCCGGGAACCCATACCCGTACCAGTCCAGTCCTTTCATCCCGGAAACCGGGAATGTGAAGGGAAGCCCATGGCAGGGAGGCACCACCGGCACGAGGGCGGTGGATGCGGAGGGAAATATGTTCTCTGCCACTCCTTCCGGAGGATGGCTGCAGAGCTCCCCCGTCATCGAAGGCCTGGGATTCTGCCTGGGTACCCGTTGCCAGATGTTCTGGCTGGAGGATGACAGGCATCCCAACGCCCTGGAACCAGGAAAGAGGCCCAGGACAACCCTGACGCCGACGCTGGTCACCCGGGACGGCCGTCCCCACATGGTCTTTGGCACCCCCGGCGGGGACAATCAGGACCAGTGGAACCTGCAGTTTTTTCTCAACACCGTGCATTTCGGCATGGGCATCCAGCAGGCCATCGACTTCCCCTGTTTCCAGAGCGTCCATTTTCCCAGCTCCTTTTATCCCCGGATAGCCCAGCCCGGCCGCATCCTCATCGAGGGGCGTTTCCCGCAGGATACGCTGGAGCAACTGGAGGCAAAGGGACATAATGTGGAGAAGACGGGGGACTGGTCCCAGGGTTTCACCACCGCCGTTGCTTATGACCCGGACAGAAAAGTCATCACCGGTGGTGCAAGTTCCCGTTATCCCACCAACTACGCGCTGGGATGGTGACAGGCATGACACAAGGAAGGCAGATCCACCTCTTCACGGATTTCTGCGGGGAACTGGGAAAGGCCGGTTTCTCCATGGGGGGGAACAATGCGGAGGGGATTTTTTCCCTGTCCGCCTGTTTCGGGGAGGATATCGCCTGGCATACCGGTGACAGGGAGAGGGACCCATGGGAATGGCGCATGCGGGTGCTGGAGGAAACGGATTGGATTGCATATGCCAAATTGTTTTTCAATAAAAGCGGTTACCTGACCAGGGAATGGGCGCCATATTTCCTGGCAGTGCGCAGGAAAGGTGAACATGCCGGGGAAGCTTACCGGGACGGCACCCTCAGCGAGGCGGCCATGCGCATCCACGACCTGGTGGAGGAACACACATCCCTGCCGGTGCACCTGATCAAATCATATGGCGGTTTCATCGGGGAGGGCGCCGTCGGGTTCGACAGGGCCCTGACGGAACTGCAGATGCGCATGTTCCTCACCATGTGCGGGAGACGGAGGAAGACCTCGGTGAAGGGGGAGGAATACGGATGGAATTCCACCGTTTTTTGTACCACCGATGCGTTTTACGGGAGTGCCGTGCTGGAGAAAGCAGACAGGACATCCCTGCAGGAGGCCAGGGAGGCCATCGCCACGCAGGTGCGAAGACTGAACCCGGAGGCAGACGAAAGGAAAATAAAAAAGTTCATTTCAGGCTGAAAATGGGGAGCAATGCTCCAATCCCATTGATTTTTCCCATTATTAGTGGTAGAATCGTGTAAACATGCGATGAAGGAAAGCAGTAGGACGGATTTCCCCCTGCAGAGAGCTGCCGGAAGGTGCAAGGCAGCGGGGTGGAACCTCCGAATCTCGTTTTGGAGCAGGCGCCGTGAACATGGCATCAGCGGCGTCCGGGCAAGGGCCGTTATCCCCGTCGAGTGGACGGCGTATGCCGTCAACGGGAGTGGTACCGCGGATTTTTTCGTCTCTTGGGCGAAAAGGTCCTTTTTTATTTATATTTCGGGAGGAAGACAATGAAACCATACAACCACAGGAAGATCGAGAGTAAATGGCAGGACATCTGGGAGAAGCAGGGTGCTTTCCGCGCCTCGGATGACAGGAGCCTGCCCAAATATTTCGTGCTGATTGAATTCCCCTACCCCTCCGGGGCAGGACTTCATGTGGGCCATCCCAGACCATATACCGCCCTGGACGTGGTGGCCAGGAAAAAAAGGATGGAAGGATATAATGTGTTGTATCCCATGGGTTGGGACGCTTTCGGGCTTCCCACCGAGAATTATGCAATCCAGAACAAAATCCACCCGGCAGTGGTCACGAGGGACAACGTGAAACGATTCAAGCAGCAGCTCCGGGACATCGGGCTGTCCTTCGACTGGTCCCGGGAGATCAACACCACCGACCCGTCCTACTATAAATGGACCCAGTGGATATTCCTCAAGTTGTTCGAAAAGGGGCTGGCATACAAAAAGGAAATGAGCATCAACTTCTGCACCTCATGCAAAGTGGGACTGGCCAATGAGGAAGTGGTGGGGGGAAAATGCGAACGCTGCCACAGCGAGGTGGTGCGGAAAATGAAAAGCCAGTGGATGCTGAAAATCACCGAATATGCAGAACGGCTGATCAAGGACCTGGACCTGGTGGACTACATCGACCGGGTGGTGGTCCAGCAGAAAAACTGGATCGGAAAATCCATTGGCACGGAAGTGGATTTCAGGATCATCGGGACCCCGGATGCCCTCCGGGTGTTCACCACCCGGCCGGACACCCTCTACGGTGCAACCTACATGGTCATCTCCCCGGAGCACCCGGTCATCGCCCAATACCGGGAATGCATTGAAAATGAGGAGGAAGTCTCCGCATATATTGAGAACGCTTCCCGGAAATCGGATTTTGAACGGACGGAGATGGGAAAAGACAAGACCGGCGTTGAGATCAAGGGGCTCCGGGCCGAGAACCCCGTCAACGGTGCGTCCATTCCCGTGTGGGTGTCCGATTATGTCCTCATGTCCTATGGGACAGGAGCAATCATGGCGGTACCCGCACATGATGACAGGGACCATGAGTTCGCAGGGAAATTCGGACTCCCCATCATAGAGGTGGTGAAGGGAGGGGACATCTCGAAGCAGGCTTTCACAGACATCGAGACGGGAATCCTGGTGAACTCCCCCCTGATAGACGGTCTTCCCGTCGACAAAGCCAAGGAAAAAATCACCCGTTTCCTGGAGGAGAAGGGAATCGGCGCACAAAAAGTACATTACAAGCTCCGGGACTGGGTGTTTTCCAGACAGCGCTACTGGGGGGAACCCATCCCCCTGGTCCATTGCGCGGATTGTGGCTGGGTGGCCATCCCGGAGGATCAGCTTCCCCTGGTGCTGCCGGAAGTGGAAAGCTATGAGCCCACGGACACGGGGGAATCCCCCCTGGCCAACATGACGGACTGGGTGAACACAACCTGTCCCTCTTGCGGCGGACCGGCAAAACGGGAGACGGACACCATGCCACAGTGGGCGGGATCCAGCTGGTATTTCCTGCGTTACACCGATCCGAACAACGAAAAGGAGCTGGCAAGCCGGGAAAACCTGGAATACTGGATGCCGGTTGATTGGTACAACGGCGGCATGGAACATACCACGCTTCACCTGCTTTACTCCAGGTTCTGGCATAAGTTCCTCTATGACATCGGGGCGGTTCCCGGCTGCGAACCCTACAGCAAGCGGACTTCCCATGGCATGATCATGGGGGAGAACAACGAGAAAATGTCCAAGTCAAGGGGGAACGTGGTGAACACGGATGTCATCGTGAAGCCCTATGGGGCAGACACCCTGAGGATGTATGAGATGTTCATCGGGGATTTTGAGAAAAGCGTGCCATGGTCCACCAACGGGATGAAGGGCTGCCGGAAATTCCTGGACAGGGTCTGCCGGATGACGGATTTCCTCACGGAAGAACAAACATATTCCAGGGACATGGAACATGCCGTCCACAGGACCATCCGGAAAGTCACACATGACTATGAAAACCTGAAATACAACACCGCTGTTGCCGCCCTGATGAGCCTGACCAATGAGTTCTACCAGAAGGCAAGCATCAACCGCGGGGAATACAAGGCCCTGTTGCTCCTGTTGCATCCCGTGTGTCCCCACATCACCGCGGAAATCTGGGAGGACTGCGGGTTCGGGGGATATCTGCACCGGCAGCCATGGCCCACCCATGACGAGAAAAAGACCATGGCGGATACCGTCGAGATTGTCATCCAGATCAACGGGAAGGTCCGGGGAAGGAAGACCGTCGATTCATCCCTTGACGCCGCATCCATGGAAAAAGCGGTCTTTGAGGATCCGGAGATCAACACCCTGTGGGCGGGAAGAACAGTGGTGAAAGCCATCGCCATCCCCGGGAAACTGGTGAACGTGGTGGTGAAATAATAGTTTGACTCAGGTCTGTACCAGGGCCATGACCGTGGCCAGGTTGTCCAGCTTGCACCCGATGCCGGTGCTGTTGGTTATGAGGATTCTGTCCCGGAAGGATTCCCGCAGGCAGTTTTTGTACTTGAACCTCAGTTTGTTCACCGACATGGTGGCAAGGGTGTCCGGGGGCATGTAGAACAAAAGAACCTTGCTATCGCCCGGATTCAGGGAAAACAGTTTTTTCTCGGGGCCGTCGGAGACCATATAGGAAGCCAGGCCGGTGACGTCGATGTCCAGGGCCGGCGAGTTGCCGTAGTTCTTCAGGCAGAGCATGCCGATGTATTTCTGGGACATCAGGTCTGGGGACTGGTTCCTGCTTTCCTGCAGGTAGCAGATGTTTTTGACATAGGCCTCGAAATTACCACGGACATGTTCCAGGGCGCACATGAGCTCCTCGGGGCTGCCTTCTGTCCGGAGCACGGGCTTGAAATTCCGTCTTTCCCGATAGGAAAGGAAGAAGATGATGAGCATGAGGGTGAAGAACACCAGGAGGCTCAACATCAGAAAACCCATGATGACGACTTCCAGATTCCCTAAATATTCATAAATCATATGGTCCGGTCCTCCTGCATTTTTCTTTCGATCCGGCCGAGTTCCAGTGCGATGTACAAGACCATTATAGCACCTAAAGAGAAAATAATGAAATAGATGGAAACTTCCATTCCGGCTTTTTCACCGGGGATATCCCCACCCGGGATGCCATCCCCGGTCTCGGGTGTATAATCCACGGTAGCCACCAGATAACTGCTCCCGATCTCCCTGTCCCTGTACAAGTAGGTGATTTCCCCGAGGATGTCGCCTCTTTCAATGTCCGTGGCCAAGGGTTCGTAGAGTACGATTTCCTTGTTGAAGACCCAGCGGGTGACATCGTTGGGCAGAAGGTGGGAGATGGACTTTGAAACGGCCAGGGGGATGCTGGTCCCTTCCACCACTGTCTCGGATACCACATCACCGGGTTTTGCAACGGAATGGAAACCGAATTCCCTGAAGGCCCTTGAAATCAGGTTGAGGGACATGCTTGCGATCTCCTCCCTTGTCCGGACGGAAGCGACAACGCAGATGACCTCCCGCCCGTTGTTATCCTCCGCGTGGGAAACCAGGACATGGTTGGCTTTTGAGGTGTAGCCTGTCTTGACGCCGAGGACGATGAAGTCATACCCCGGGTTGATGCCGAGGATGGGATTGGAGTTCACCACTTTGATGTATTCCTCTCTCATGTTGGTGGGGGAGAGGTTGTATTCCGACTGGGAGACGATGGTCCTGAAGATGTTGTTGTTGAGGGCCGCCCTGGTGATGAGGGCCAGGTCGTTGACTGTGGTGTACAGGGCTTCAGAATGCAGTCCATTGGTGTTGCTGAAGCTGGAATCCAGCGCTCCCAGGGAGACCGCCCTTTCATTCATCATGTCCAGGAAATGCTCCACGCTTCCCCCGACACCTTCGGCGATGACATTGGCCGCATCATTGGCGCTGCGGAGCATCAGGGCGTTGAGCAGGTCATAGAGAAGCATTTCCTCGCCCTCCTTGATAGGAAGCAGCACGGCTCCCCATTCATAAGCTGAGACGGCCTTCCTGCTGGCGGTGAAGGAGGCGGTGGGCCTTGCATTCTCCAGGGCGACCAACGCAGTGAGTATCTTCGTGGTGCTGGCCGGGAAAATCCGCCGGTTCATCCCGGAGGACAGCAAAACCTCCCCCGTATGCCTGTCCATGATGATATAGGAGGGCTCCGGCACAACAGATGACTGAGCCGGAACCGTACAGGGGAGCAGAAGCAGGAAAATCAACAGCACAGCGAGTTTCTTCATGTATACCTCTTCATGGTTCATCATTACAAGTATACCAAAAAAACAAGACGATGCATGAATGAAATATATGGCAATATATGGATGTGATATGGCAGATATGGTAAAATGCCCTTAAAACGAAAAGGACCTGAGGCATATGGACAAGAAGCCATTCATCCGGAAAATACTTGTTCCTGCCGGCTTGAGCTGCCTGATGCTGCTTGTTGTCCTCGCCATCCACCTTGTGAGGGAAGGGCAATCGGTGGAGCGCATCCCGGCAGGGGGGCGTGAGCCGTCCAGACAGATCGTCAAGGTCCATCTGTCAGGGGAGGTACTCCGTCCGGGCATGGTGGAAGTGGAGAAGGGAAGCACACTGATGGACTGCATCGAGGCCTGCGGGGGACTGACGGAACGGGCCGATCCCGGGATCAACCTGGCATATCCCGTGGAAAGCCACATGACAGTCGTCATCCATGCCCGGGGTAAGACCGTGGTGGAAGGAATCGGACAGGGCATGGTGGTCCGGGACGGCAGAATCATAGGGGGAACCGTCAACATCAACACCGCCGGCATGGACCTTCTGTGCCTGATCCCGGGGGTAGGGGAAGCCACCGCGGGGAACATCATCAGGCACCGGGAGGAGCACGGTGATTTTGAAACCATAGAGGACATCATGCAGGTGCCGGGCATCAAGGAAGGACGCTTTTCCGGCATGAAGGAGTGGATCTCCGCCAGATGAGCATCCGCGTACTTGGGGCAGCGATTCCAGTTGACAGTAAAAACCCTTTACTGTACATTAATAATAAATATTTGATGCACATAACGGAGGAATCGGTATATGTCAGGATTCATTGTCATGGGAGCGGCCGTGGCCATCACATTGCTCTTTGCCGCGTACAATTTCAAGAAAGTCAAGAAAATGGACACTGGAACTCCTCTCATGAGGGAGATCGCCCAGGCAATTCAGGAAGGTGCTGACGCTTTCCTTCTTCACGAATTCAAGGTGATGGTGAAAATCGCTGTTTTCATCGCCATCCTCCTGGCCGTCCTGGTCAACTGGTATGTCGGGGTGGCTTTCGTGCTGGGAGCCACCATGAGCGGGCTGGCGGGTTTCGTGGGAATGAAGATTGCCACCCTGGCCAATGTCCGTGTCTCCAACACAGCAATGGAGACCAAGAGCCTGGGCAAGACCCTTAAAGTGGCCTTCCAGGGAGGAAGCGTCATGGGGTTGAGCGTGGGTGGATTCGCCATGCTGGGGCTGCTGATCATCTTCGTCGTGTTCGGAAAGCTCCTGGGGCAGCTGGATCCCGCGTCGCTGACCCTGAAAACCAACTGGATCGGAATCAATTACATTGCCTTTGCCATGACTGTCTCAGGATATGCACTGGGATGTTCCCTCATCGCCATGTTCGACAGGGTGGGCGGAGGCATCTATACCAAGGCCGCAGACATGGGCGCTGACCTGGTTGGCAAGACAGAAGCCAGGATCCCCGAGGACGATCCCAGGAACCCGGCGACCATCGCCGACAATGTTGGCGACAACGTGGGGGACGTGGCAGGCCTGGGCGCAGACCTGCTGGAAAGTTTCGTGGGAGCCATCATTTCCAGCATCGCCCTCTCCGCCTACATGTTTTTTATGTTCAAGGGAACTGCCAACGAAATTTCCGATTCCCTGATCCAGAAACTGATGATCTACCCATTGATATTCGCCTCCATCGGGCTGATATCCTGCGCCGGGGGCATTTTGTTCCTGATTCTCAAGAAGGTCTCAGACAAACCCCATAGGGAACTGAACATATCCGTCTGGGTATCGGCGGCTCTGACCATCGTTGCAACCGGCATCTTCTCCTTTTTCTTCTTCCGCCAGGAAGGCTCCCTGGCCAATGTAAGCTTCAAACTGGGAAGCCTTTCCCCCTGGATCGCAGCCGTCACGGGAATCGTCAGCGGTGTGCTCATCGGCATGATTGCCGAGTACTACACCAGCTACGACTACAATCCCACCAAGAAGATCGCCAGGGCATCCCTGAGGGGAACGGCCCTGACCATCACCACAGGCCTCAGCTCCGGCATGAAGTCCACCTTCCTTCCTGTATTCGTGCTGGCCACAGCCACCATCTTCTCCTACTATTTCGCAGGCATCTATGGCGTGACCATGGCGGCCATCGGCATGCTTTCCTTCGTGGCCGCCACAGTCTCTGTTGACACCTACGGCCCCATCGCAGACAATGCGGGAGGGATCAGTGAGATGGCGAAACTGAACCCGGAAGTCCGGAAGATCACCGACAAGCTGGATTCTGTGGGCAACACCACCGCCGCCATCGGAAAAGGGTTCGCCATCGGTTCCGCCGCACTCGCCGCACTGTCCCTGCTGGCATCCTACCTGTATTCCCAGGTGAGCGCAGACACAGCTTCCACCTTCACATTGCTTCTCAATGTCATCAATCCCCTGTCCCTGGCCGGTACCCTCATCGGCGGGGCCATCCCGTTCTATTTCTCCGGAGTGCTCATTGAGGCGGTGGCCAAGGCCGCCGGCGACATGGTGGAGGAGGTCAGGAGGCAGTTCAGGGAGAATCCAGGCATCCTGACCGGGGAAACCAAGCCCGACTACAAGCAATGCATCGGAATCTCCTCAGAAGGCGCGTTGAAAGCCATGAAATACCCGGCCATGATTGCCATCCTGCCTCCCCTGGTGGGCGGATTCATCTTCGGCGCGGAATTCGTTGGAGGCCTTCTCATCGGCACCCTCATCTCCGGCATCATGCTGGCCTTGTTTACAGCCAACTCAGGCGGCGCCTGGGACAACGCAAAGAAATACGTGGAGACCGGGGGCATCGAAGGGCATGGCAAGGGCACGGACGTCCATGCCTCAACGGTGGTGGGGGACACGGTGGGAGACCCGTTGAAGGACACCGTGGGGCCTTCCCTGGACATTCTCATCAAAATCATGTCCGTGGTCTCCCTGATTGCGGTATCCATATTCCAGAAATACAATCTGTTTACGGCCTTGGGGCTGTATGAGTTGTTTAAATAGGAGACGATGCGGATGATCCACGCAAGATATCTCAAGGACGGAAAGGAATGTTCCGGGACATTCAAGGAAAGGAGCCGGCTGGAAGGCCTGCAGCTCCTGGCTCCCGTGAAACCCGGAAAGATCATCGCCGTGGGATTGAACTACCTGGACCACATCAAGGAGTTCGGGAACCGGGATGTTCCGGAAAATCCCACCCTGTTCGTGAAGCTTTCCCACACGGTCATCGGCCCCGGGGACGCCATTTTGTTGCCCAAAGGCTATCAGAGGGTGGATTACGAGGCCGAACTTGCCGTTGTCATGGGAAAGCATTGCTTTGACATCGGTCCGGAGGAGGCCAGGGAACACATCTTAGGTTACACCTGCGCCAATGATGTCACCGAGAGGGTGGTCCAGAAAAAGGACGGGCAATGGATCCGGGGCAAGAATTATCCCACCTTCTGTCCAGTCGGGCCCTGGATCGACACGGACTTCGACTGGTCCGATGCCCCTATCCGGACCTATCTCAACGGAAAGATCGTCCAGGATTCCAATTTGAAGGAATTCATCTGGAACCCCTGGCAGCTGGTGAGTTTCATCTCCCGTTCCATGCCCCTTGACAAAGGCGATGTGATCATCACCGGAACGCCTTCCGGTGTGGGCCCCATGGATGACGGGGACGAGGTGACGGTGGAGATCGGATCCCTTGGCAGGCTGACCAACACCGTCGGGAAAGCCTAGGCGAAACCCCTTCATATAATCATCACGGCCATTGCCGCAATCTGATAAGAACCACACTGCCCGCCCCGGGGCATTCCCGGGGCGGGTTATGATATAATGCCCATGGAGGTGTTGACATGGATGTTTTTGATGCAGCATATGCCAGGCGTTCCATCCGGCGTTTCAAAAGGACGCAAGTCCCCAGGGACATGCTGGTGAAACTTGTGGATTGCGCCAGGCTGGCGCCTTCCGGTATGAACAGGCAGCCCCTGAAGTATGTCATCGTGGATGAGCCGGAACAGGCCGCCGATGTCTTCTCCCATACCAGGTGGGCGGGTTATCTCAAAGGCAGGGGATCCCCTTCCATGGAACAAAGGCCTCCGGCCTTCATTCTGGTCCTCAATGACACAAGCATCGCGAAGGATGGGTTCCTGCTGGATGCAGGCGCTGCCATCCAGACCATTCTTCTTGGCGCATGCGTCATGGGCCTGGACACCTGCTGGCTGGGGGCTGTGGACCGGGAGGAAATAGGGGAAATCATAGGATTGGACAATCTTTTTGAAATCATATCGGTGGTTGCTGTCGGCTACGGGGACATGGTCAGCCTGCAGGAAGAATCGCAAGGGGACATCAGGTATTACCTGGATGAGGAAGGCCAACTGCATGTGCCAAAGAGGAAGCTGGCGGAAATCCTCCTGAAAATGGGGTAATGGAATCCGGGGATCACGGAACCCAGGTTTCCTTGACAATAACGTGTGCAGGAAATATAATTTTCTGGTTAATGCGGGTGTGGCGGAATTGGCAGACGCGCCAGACTTAGGATCTGGTGTCTTATGATGTGGGGGTTCGAGTCCCTTCACCCGCACCATTCCAAAACAAAATCGTCGATACGACGCGAGAGCCCTTGGTAACAGGGGCTTTCGACGTTTAGAGAAAAAAATATCAAGTGAAAATTGAAGTAAAAACAATGAGCTCAATGGGTAATAATGTTAATTTTGCATCCAAGGGGTTGTAAAAAGGGTGCACCTTCTGGAGATTACATATATTGGGAATATAATAAAGAATAATATTTTACGAATTTTTGGTTTTTTACTTATATAGGAGCAGAGAAAATTCGTGGTTGCTGGATGGATTTGGAAGTGATTGGCTGTACTGCAAAGGTGCTTTTTATGTCCAATTGGTGATAAGACAAATTCAACCATTAGTTTAGCACAAACTATCAATTTAAGTTATTGAATATAGAAGTGCTATTGGTATACTAAGATAGTAGCTGTAATAATTTACAAAGGATGTGTTTCTATGACTATAGGTGGCAAAATAAGGCAACTACGTGTG
>JAWOHX010000095.1:0-27426 GCA_046484975.1 Clostridia bacterium | reverse complement strand
AATCCCTGGACTTGTTCCTGTCTGATCCCGAGGAATCCTTCCGGCTGGACATTCTTTTGTTCTTTTCGCAATACATTGACCCCGATCTGGTGATGAACCGGATTTCCTGCGGATATGATTCCTACCTGAACCAGGACATAGGCCTTGATGCCTTTCTTTTCCTCTTGGAAAGGGTGGACATGCTGTACAATCATGATGACCATACTTCCTGGTACCGGATGAAAGCAAGGAGTGTTCACGAATCCAGGAAGGAATATCAAGCGGCACTTGAGCTGTTTCATTCCGGGGATTACAAGGAAGCCATCCTCCTTTTTAATAGAATTCCACCAGACGACACCATCTATTATCCCAATGCACAGAATTATATCGATCAAGCCATCGAAAGCCTTCGGGATCTTATGTTGATCAAGGCCGATGAAATCACCTGATCCCGCATGCCTGATTTTTTCGATTCTCTTTCCGCCGTTCCCATTCCCTTGATATGCTTGTAAGTACAAGGAGCTTGTTTTTCGTCCATGATGGTGCGACCAGTTTTTCCCTGTCCCCGTCCCCGGTCAGCCTGTGGACAATGCATCCTTCCGGAAGGCATTCCAGGGCTCCGCATACCATATCGATATATTCATCCATGGACAAGACCGGTATCACTCCCTTCAGGTACGGTTCATATGCCGGTGAATCGGACTGGATATACAGGTTATGCAGTTTGACGCCCCACAAGGGCAGTGATGCGACATGTCCGGCGGATGCCAGGAAATCCTCCCTTCTCTCCCCCGGGAGTCCTGCGATGAGATGTGTCACCGTACGGATGTTGCATGCATGAAGTTTTTCCACGCATTCATCATAGACATGGTTGCCGTATCCCCTGTTCATGCGCTGCGCAGTATGTTCATTGGATGTCTGGAAACCAAGTTCCACCCAGAGGAAAGTCTTCTTGTTGTATTCATCAAGCAGTCGCAGGACTTCCTCGCCGATGCAGTCGGGCCGTGTGGCAATGGCAAGCCCCAGCATGTCATTGCCCTTCATTGCCTCGTCGTAGTACTTTCTGAGCAAGTCCACCGGGCCATAGGTATTGGAGAAAGACTGGAAATACGCAATGAAACCGCCGGGGTTCCATTTTTTTCTCATTCGGTCCTTTTGGGCTTGCAGCTGGTCTGAAATGGACAACTTTCTCTCTGCTCCATGACCTGCTCCACCATTTTCACTGCAGAAATAGCACCCTTTCCCGTCCCCTTCCCTGTTGGGACAGGAAAAACCAGCATCGATGGATAGCTTCGCCACCTTGCGTCCGAAGCGTTCCCGCAGAAAATCATTCAGGCTTATGATGTTTTCCATTTCTTTTTGAACGCCTCCGATATGATCTTGAATTCACTGACCGCCATGCCAGCCAGGATGAGAAACGCCCCTGCCACCTGAACCCATGACATGGTATCCACACGTCCGAAGGCATCAGCGATCACCATGGCAAAGATGGCACCGAACACCGGTTCCGATGTGAAAATGAGGGCGGCATGGGAAGGGGTTGTGTCTTTCTGGATGACTGTCTGTACCATGAACGCCAGTGCTGTTCCCAGGATGCCGGTATAGGCGATGATGAGCAGGACATTGGGCTGGTACACCATGGGGCTTCTGTCCACCAGTCCCCATACAGCCAGGTTCAGCAGCGCAGCTGTCCAGATCTGTACCACGCCGATGAGGATGGGGTCGCTCTTTTTTGTGAACTTGTCGATGAAAATGATTTGGAAGGCAAAGGATGCGGCACAGAAGAATGTCAGTACATCACCGGGATTCAGCGAGGTGTTCATTACTCCGGAAATAAGAAGAAGCCCTGCGGTTGCAAGGAATATGCCGTATATGGCGTATTTGTCAGTTTTCCTTCTGAAAAAAAGCGCAAGGAACACTGGTACCATGACGACGTTCATCCCGGTGATGAATGCGGAGTTGGAGGCAGTGGTGCTGTACAGGCCGAATACCTGCAGGATCATCCCGAGGAAAAGGAAGAAGCCGATGATGACTCCCTGGATGATGATGATGCCGTTTAATTTTTTCAGCTTCTGAAAGAACACTGCGGTGAGTATCACTGCCGCAAGGGTGAACCTGACGGCAAGGAAAGGCACGGCGGGCAGATCTGCGAGAAGGTTCCGCATCAACGGGAAAGACAGGCCCCATATCATGGTGACTGCCAAAAGGATGATGTCTGCGCGCAATTGTTTTTTCATGCCGGTTCCTTGCTGTTTGTTTTAAAACATTATATTATATTTCCTGCAGCAAAGACACGGGATTTTTCAAATGGAAACATCCCTGGTGGTATGTTATGATAAATGAAAAGAAAAGGTGGGAAATCATCCATGGAAAAAGGAGTCACTGCCCCCAAAGGGTTCCTGGCGGCTGGGGTTGGTTGCGGGATCAAAAAAACCAACGGTCTTGATCTTGCACTGGTTTATTCGGACGCCCCCTGCAGGGCTTACGGGGTGTATACCAAAAACAGGGTGAAGGGCCATTCCCTTCTGCTGACCAGAAAAAACCTAAGGAACATGGAAGCCCGGGCCATCGTCATCAACAGTGGGAACGCCAATGCATGCATCGGCCCTGCAGGAGACCGGGATGCCCTGCGCATGGCCTCCGAAACGGCTTTTCTCCTGTCCCTCAACCCTTCGGATGTCCTCACAGCCTCCACTGGGGTCATCGGGCATCCCCTTCCCATGGAAAAGATATCCGCCGGCATCCGTGATGCCTGCGGCAAGCTCTCCATCAACAGCCATGACGCCGCAAGGGCCATCATGACCACGGATACCTTCCCGAAAGAGTATTCTATCATGGTGGACATTCAGGGCAGAAGTGTAGTGGTCGGCGGGATGGCAAAGGGCTCCGGGATGATCCATCCAGACATGGCAACCATGATTTCCCTCATCACCACTGACGCGGCCATCGAAAAACAAGCCTTGCGAAAGGCAGTCCAGGAGTCCTGCGACGCATCATTCAACAGGATATCCGTCGATGGAGACACCAGTGTCTGCGACAAATACATCGTGATGGCCAACGGCCTTTCAGGGTGCCCGGAGATTCTGGAGGGGACAATCGGATACCAGGCATTTGTCGGGGCCTTGAAGCAGGTGGCCGTCGAGCTTTCGAAAATGATCGTACAAGACGGTGAAGGGGCGACAAAGCTCATATCCATTCATGTCACCCGCGCAAAAACCCGGAGGGATGCCCATTCCATTCTCAACGCGGTGGCAAAATCCCCTCTTGTCAAAACCGCCTTTTTCGGTGAGGATGCAAACTGGGGAAGGATTTTGACTGCAATGGGCTATTCCGGTGTGCGGTTCGATCCCGGTAAAGCCAGCATCGCCATCGGTCCCCTGCTTCTGTTTTCAAAAGGAAAGGCCTTAGGCTTCGAAGAGCAGGAGGCAAAAAGAATTCTATCCAGCAATGCGGTGGATGTCCATATCGATCTGGACAGCGGGGATGTCTGCGACACCATGTGGACCTGCGATTTTTCCCTGGATTATGTCAGAATCAATGCCAATTACAGGACATAGAAAGAGGTTTGGGATGAAGTATAAGAAATATGGAAGAACAGGCAAGGAAATATCCGTTGTCGGATTCGGCGGGATGCGGTTCCCATCCATTGACAAGAAATATGATTATGACCTGTGTGGAGGGATGGTGAAAAAAGCCTTTGAGCTGGGTATCAACTACTTTGACACCGCACCTTACTACAACGATGACCAGAGCGAATCCATCTTCGGGCATGCCTTCAAGGAGATGAAGGGAAATTACTATGTGTCCACGAAATGCGCTTCCTCGGATGGAAGTAAGGTAAGGGAAAGCCTGGAGAATTCCCTCAAACGCCTCAACCGCGACAAGATTGATTTCTTTCACATCTGGTGCGTGATGAATATGGAGGATTTCAACAACAGGACGAAAAAAAACGGGGCATATGATGCATGCCTGAAGGCAAAGGATGAGGGGCTCATCGACCATATCTGCTTTTCCACCCATTGCAACGACGACGAGATTGCCGACATCGTATCAAGGGGTCTTTTTGACGGGATGACGGTGGGGTACAACATCATCAATTTCAAATACAGGAACAAGGGCATCCGTGCGGCTTATGAAAACGGGCTGGGGGTGGTCACCATGAACCCCCTGGGCGGCGGCCTGTTGCCCAGGAATCCGGAGGCTTTCGCCTACATGGTGAAGGACCACACAGACATCATTGAAGCCGCCATCAATTTCAACATCTCCCACAAGGAAATCACCTGTGCGCTGACAGGGATGGATTCCATGGACCATGTTATGATGAATGCAGGCTACGCGGACACCCCTCCCTCCTTTTCGGAAGCATTCCTTCAGGAACTCCTGGAAAAATCCACGGATCAATTCAACACGCTCTGCACCGGATGCCGTTATTGCGAGCCTTGCCCGCAGAACATAGAGGTATCAAAATACATGCAGAACTACAACATCATGATGCTCTCCTCGGAACAGGATATGAAGAGCAATCTCAGGGTACACTGGAGAATCCCGGCAGAAAACCTGAGGGACTGCATAGAATGCAGGATATGTGAGGAAAAATGCACCCAGCATCTCCCCATCACGGACAGGATCAAGGAAATGGCCAGGATCTATGGCGTATGACTCCGGTTTCCTCATCCAGCCTCCCCTCTTCATTTGCCTTTCCATGCATGCCTTCACTTTAACATGAATTTAACACCCGCTTAATCTTCCTTTAAAGGGAATGTTGTATCTTTGTTGTGAATCGTAAATGAATTGGAGGAAAATATGAAAAAGACTCACGTAAAAAAAATAATCGCACTTGTTATTGCACTTACATTTCTCTTTGCCTTCACAGGATGCAACAGGTCAGTGGATCAGCCCACAACGAGCCCTGGCACAACCCCCACTCCGGCTTCTGAGTTGACCGGTTCCTATCAGATCCGTGGCTCCGATACGGAAGTGAACATGGTCCAACGTCTGACGGAAGTGTATTCTGCAATCCATCCCAAGGTCCAGTTCGCTGTCACCGGTGGAGGATCCGGAACAGGCATTGCAGCCCTTATCAACAAACAGATTGACATAGCCAATTCCTCAAGGGCAATGTCAGATTCAGAAATCCAGCAGGCCAAGAACAATGGCGTCAACCCGGTCCCCTTTGTCTTCTCCCAGGATGGGCTGGCCATCATCGTCCACAAGGACAATCCTCTCACATCCCTGACATTCGCACAGATCGGAGGAATCTACAGCGGCGCAATCAAAAACTGGAAAGAAGTTGGCGGCAATGACATGGCCATATCCGCATATGGACGCCAGAGCACCTCCGGGACATTCTCTTACTTCAGGGATACCGTGGTCAAGGCGGATTATTCCAATGACAAGAAGATGATGAGCGGGAATGCCGCCATCGTGGAAGGCGTCATGGCAGACATTGCAGGAATCGGATATGTCGGCATCGGTTATGCTGCAGAAGGCGGGAATGCCAAGCAGGGATTGAAAGTCCTCATGGTTGCAGAGGATGCAAGCAAGACCCCAACCACCCCACTTGAAATGGCCAACATTACAAGCGGACTCTACCCGCTGGTTCGTCCCCTCTACCATTACACCGACGGGACCCCGTCAGGCGCCCTGAAGAATTATCTGGAATTTGTCTTCAGTGATGACGGCCAGAAAGTCGTTGTGGAATCCGGGTTTTTCCCCATCACGGATGAGTACAACAAGCAAAACAGCGAGAACCTGAAATAATATTCCTCAACATCAATCGACTGATGCCAGCCCTCTGTTGAAACATGCAGGGGCTGGCACATGTCATGAGAATGCGGAAGGAGATAGTTCATGAACAGTCCGAAGGAACGCATCATAAAGATATTTTTCTCCATGAATGGCATTTTCGTCATATTCGTCCTGGTGGCCATCCTGGTGCTGCTTGCAAGCAGAAGCATCCCCTTTTTCCAGGAAATCGGATTGAAGGCTTTTTTCACCGATCAGTTCTGGAATCCGACTTCCTATGTATCCAACACATATGGCATCCGCACCATGGTTGTCGGGACATTGATTGTGACTGGACTGTCCCTGTTGTTCGCGATACCGGTGGGAGTCGGTTGCGCCGCTTATCTGGCAGAGGTCGCCGCCCCCAGGACCCGCGAGGTCTTGAAGCCGTTCCTTGAAATCCTGGCAGGTATTCCGTCAGTTGTCATCGGCTTCTTCGGATTGGTGGTCCTCAATCCAATCATCTCCCGGATGTTCAATCTGACCCATGGTCTGACTGCTCTCAATGGCGGCATCCTGTTGGCCATCATGGCTCTTCCCACCATCATCAGCATATCCGAGGACGCAATCTATGCCGTTCCGCTTGAATACAAGGAGGCATCCCTTGCATTGGGTGCAAGCAGGTGGCAGACACTGGTGAAGGTCACCCTGCCCGCTGCAAAATCCGGGGTCATTGCCTCCACCATGCTTGGTATGGGGCGGGCCATCGGTGAGACGATGACCGTCCTGATGGTAACGGGCAATGTTCGTGCAATGCCCTCATCCATCCTTGATCCTGTCATGACCATGACCGCCACCATTGCCATCGAAATGGGGGAAGTTCCGTACAACACAACCCACTATTATGCCCTGTTCGCCTTGGGACTGGTCCTCTTCCTGATGACATTCCTGGTGAACCTGACGTCCGACCTCATCCTGAACAAGAAAAAGGGGGGGACATAAAATGCGTGGGAATATATCGAAATATCCACGAATGAAGAGCTTTACTACCAAGACCAGGAAAGGAGCCATCCCACAGGCTCTGGGGTTTTTACTACTGCGTCTATGCATGGTCACTGTGGTGCTCATCCTGTCCTACATTCTGTTTGACATCATCAGCAAGGGGTATTCATCCATCAGTTTTGAATTCCTCAGCGAAATGCCGCGGGAAGGAATGACCCAGGGCGGGATATTCCCCGCCATCCTTGGCACCTTCTACCTGGCGGTGCTCACCACATTGTTCTCCGTCCCCCTTGGTGTATTCAGCGCCATCTACCTGAATGAATATTCCAGGCCGGGTGTCTTCACAAGGATTGTCCGCATGGCCATCCGGAACCTCTCCGGTGTCCCTTCCATTGTCTTTGGACTCTTCGGTATGGCCTTTTTCATTCAATACATGGGACTGCGCCCTTCGTTGCTTGCCTCCAGCCTTACCCTGGCCCTTCTCACCCTGCCTGTCACCATCACCTCCAGTGAAGAAGCGCTCAAGACCGTACCTGATTCCTACAGGGAGGGATCCCTTGCACTCGGAGCGACGAAATCAAGGATGATCGGCACCATCGTCCTGCCGCAAGCGCTACCTGGGATGCTGACCGGAGCCATATTGGGTCTTTCCCGTGCCGCCGGGGAAACAGCACCCATCCTGTTCACGGGAGCAGCCTTCTTCCTTCCTTTCCTTCCGGACTCAGTCATGAGTCAGTTCATGGCCCTCCCCTACCACCTATACATTATGGCGACACAGCATCATTCCATCTCCACGGTGAGGCCCATCGCATACGGCACTGCCTTTGTGCTTGTGGTGATGATCGTCATTCTGAACATGATGGCCAATGTGCTCCGGATATATTTCAGAAAAAAAGTCAAAAGACACTAGACAAGGAGAACAAGATGGACCAGTTGAAAATGAAAGAACAACCAAAGATACGGACGGTGAATCTCAATCTGTTCTACGGGAACGCCCAGGCCCTGAAAGATGTTACAATTGATGTCAGTGAGAGGATGGTCACTGCCCTCATCGGCCCTTCCGGCTGTGGCAAATCAACATTCCTGAAGACCCTGAACAGGATGACTGACCTGATCCCCTCCGTCAGGATCAGCGGGGACGTGTTTATAGACGGCGAGGACATCTATGGAAACTGCGACATCGTTGCACTCAGGAAGAAGGTGGGGATGGTGTTTCAGAAGCCAAACCCCTTCCCCATGTCCATTTATGACAATGTGGCATATGGGCCGCGGATCCATGGGATGCGGTCAAAATCACAACTGGACATGGTGGTTGAGAGAAGCCTTCGGAATGCAGCCCTTTGGGAGGAAGTCAAGGACAGGCTCAGGCAGAGTGCCTTAAGCCTGTCAGGCGGCCAGCAGCAAAGGCTTTGCATTGCACGGGTTCTTGCAGTTGAACCGGATGTCGTGCTCATGGATGAGCCGACTTCAGCATTGGACCCCATGGCAACATTGAAGATCGAGGACCTGGTCAATGAACTGAAGGAAAAGTACACCATCATCATCGTCACCCACAATATGCAACAGGCAGGCCGCATCTCCGACAAAACAGCATTTTTCCTGTTGGGTGAAGTGATAGAATATGGCGACACGGAACAAATATTCAACATTCCGGTGGACAAAAGGACGGAAGACTATATCACGGGCAGATTCGGCTAGAAAGGATAATTTACCATGACAAGATCAGCACTAGACCAGGCACTCAAGGAGTTGCACGAAAATCTAATCAAAATGGGAACACTTGTGGAGGAAGCCATCGACAAATCCATCACGGCTCTGAAGAACAAGGACATGGCTCTTGCAAAGCAGGTCTTCGAGGAAGATGACGCCATTGATGACATTGAAGCGCACATTGAAAAATTATGTCTGAATCTCATTGCCAGGCAGCAACCCCTGGCAAAGGACCTGCGAAGAATCACTGCCGCTTTGAAAATGATCACAGACCTTGAAAGAATTGCAGACAATGCTGCGGATATCTCAGAGCTGACACTTCGTTTTGCAGGCCAGAAGTACATAAAACCTCTCATCGACATCCCGAAAATGGCGGCTATGACACGAAAAATGGTGGATATGGCCATCACTTCATATATCTACAGCGATCTCGAGCTTGCCTATGAAACATGTGCCAGTGACGACTATGTTGATGAGCTTTTTTCCAGGATCAAGTTCGAGCTTATCGCCATTGTCAAGGAAAACAACGAATCGGTGGACCAGGTCATCGACTTCCTGCTGATTGCCAAATATTTGGAAAGGATGGCTGACCATGCCACCAACATCGGTGAATGGGTGATCTATTCAATCACAGGGGAACACTCCCATGTTGCCAGCCACTACCACAAGGAACACCTGACCAGAAATCCCTTTGACAGGACAGACTGATTTGCATAGAATAAAACAATAGGAGGCATCATGGAAGGAAAAACCGTTTCCGTGTTGGAAGACGACAGGAACATACTGGAGTTGATCCAATTCAATTTGGAATCCGCAGGCTTCAAGGTCAGTTGCCACACGAATGGGAATGATTTTTTCTTAGGCTTGAAGACCTTGATACCTGACCTGATTCTGCTGGACATCATGCTTCCCCAGAGTGACGGTTTGACCATATTGAAATCCTTAAAGAGCAATGTAGAATACAAGGACATCCCCGTGATTATGCTCACCGCCAGGAAAAGCGAGATGGACAAGGTTCTGGGACTTGAGCTTGGCAGCGACGACTATATTACAAAACCTTTCAGCATCAAGGAACTTGTTGCAAGAATTCATGCCGTATTGAGACGGGGAAACTTGAGTGAAATCGAAACGGGCGGGGCGGTCCACCATTACATGGATCTGGTCCTGGACAGTACGCGCCATACTGTTATTAGGAACGGAATTCCAGTCAGCCTTCCCCTGAAGCAATTCAGTCTGTTGGAAACATTCATCAGCAACCCCGGGATGGTATTCACAAGGGAGGTCCTTCTTGAGAAGGTATGGGGGTTTGACTATTATGGCGATACCCGTACAGTGGATGTCCATATACGGTATCTTCGGAAAAGCCTTGGGGATGCCGATGGGGAAAGCCGGTACATTGAAACAGTGAGAGGTGTGGGGTACAAGTTGAAATGCTGAAGCGCAGAATATTCCTGTATTTTTCAATGCTGGTCCTTCTTGCCCTGATGATATCAGGTCTTATCGCCACAAATATCATATCAAATTCCATGAAGGACCATATCAGCAACCAGCTTCATACTGTCGCAGCCCTTTCGCAAGGCTTTTTCACCCCGGATTTCAACGACTACAACCTGATGGCCAGTGATATACGTTCCCAATACAATCTTTATGAAATCAGCAACCATGACTTGCGAGTTACCATCATCACATCGGATGGTGCCGTTCTAGGAGAAACCCATGCATATTTTGAGGAAATGCACAACCATCTGTACCGTCCGGAAGTCCAGTCTGCTTTGGCAGGATATCCTACCGTAACCATCAGGAAAAGCGCCACCACCAACGCAAGTTTCATGTATCTCGCCGTACCAGTCACCGGCAACCCGGACCTGATTCTGCGCCTTTCCGTATCTTTGGATGAAATAAACGCTCTGGTCGGGAGACTCTATCTTGCCATATCCATCGGGTTTATGGCCTCTTTGGTGATCTGCATCATCTTTGCATACCGCCTTTCCTCTTATGTTGCCAAACCCGTTACAGCCCTCACCATGCACGCATTAAAAGTGTCTGATGGCAATTTTTCAGAACGACTTCATGCCACAAGAGGATCCAATGAGATCCTGCGCCTGTCCGACACCCTCAACATCATGACCGGGAAACTGGAGACCTCTTTCAATGATCTGAAATTGAAAAACATCCAGATTGATACCATGCTGGACAGCATCAATGAAGGACTTGTTGCCATCAATGAAGAAGACAACATCATGATGGTGAACAAGGTTTTCTCGGAATGTCTGGATATTGATAAAATTAAAACCGGTGAATCCGTATATCACATAAAAAACACCAAAATTGTGGAAATGCTTCTCCGGTCAAAACAGGATGACATCAAATTATCAGAGGAAATATTGACTGGCGGCAAGACATTCTTTTGTTATACCATCGGCTTTGAAACCAACGGGAGGCAGTGTGCCCTTGCTGTCCTGACTGATCTTACACAGATCAGGAAGTTGGAAAACATCAGGTTTGAGTTCGTCTCCAATGTGACCCATGAACTCAACACCCCTCTCACTTCCATCCAGGGATATGTGGAGACCCTCAAGCATCTGAAGGAGAAAGACAAGGACATGACAGGAAAATTCCTGGATATCATCGACATTGAAACACAGCGGTTGAAGAACCTCATCCACGACATACTGACCCTGTCCAGAATGGAATCCATGCTGCCCTTGGACGGAAAAGAAGAAATTGACCTGCACAATACTGTAGACGAAGTCATCTGTCTCATGAATGCAAATGCCCTGAAACAAGAAATTCAAATATACAATAATACCGATTCCGGTATAACCATCCTGGCCGATCCGGACCATATGCGGCAGCTCTTCATCAATCTTCTTGACAATGCCATCAAATACAATAAGGAGCAGGGCTCCGTCATTCTGACATCCGCCATATCAGAAGGGATCCTTTCCATATCAATCAAGGATACCGGTATTGGCATCGAGCAAAAGGACCTGGAGCGTTTGTTTGAAAGATTCTATCGTGTGGATACAAGCCGTTCCTCGCTTATACCGGGAACAGGCCTTGGATTATCCATCGTCAAACACATTGTGATGCTCTACAATGGTACTGTATCCGTCGCAAGCATTCCAGGTGAAGGATCTGAATTCATCATTAAATTCCCGGTTCATTCCGTGATATAGTCCAATCCTTCCGGGGTCTCAATGATGGTGATTTTCATACCGTCCGTCAGTTCCTGACGGATGTATTTTTCTGACAGGATGTCCTCGATACAGTTTTGGATTGCCCTGCGCAAAGGCCGTGCGCCGAATTTCTCATTGCTTTCCTTTTTCACCAGGTAATCCACCGCACTGTCCGTGATGTCAAGGACGATGGATTTTTCCTTCAGGTCCTCCTGGAACTGGCGGATGAGCAACAATGCGATATCCTTCAGCTCAGTTTGCGTCAGGAATGAAAATACAACGATCTCGTCAACCCTGTTGAGAAACTCGGGCCTGAAGATCTCCTTCAATGAGTCCTTGATGTTTTGCTGTTCATTCTGAGAGGATTCGGAAGTGAACCCGAAATCCCCCGTCTTGTACGAGGTTCCCGAATTGGATGTCATGATCAATATGGTGTTCTCAAAAGACACGACACGCCCATGGCTGTCGGTCAATCTTCCATCCTCCAGGATTTGGAGCATGATGTTCAGCACGTCTGGATGCGCTTTTTCAATCTCATCGAAAAGGATGATGCTGTAAGGGTTCCGCCTGACTTTTTCAGTAAGCTGCCCCCCCTCGTCATACCCGATGTATCCCGGGGGCGAACCGATGAGTTTTGCCACGGTATGTTTTTCCATGTATTCGCTCATGTCCAACCTGACGATTGCATGTTCTGATTCAAAGAGTTCCGTTGCAAGGGCCTTGACCAGTTCGGTCTTTCCCACCCCGGTGGGGCCGACGAAGACAAAGGACGCAGGCCGTCTTCTGTTCCTGATTCCCGAACGGTTCCTTCGTATGGCCCTTGAGACTGCTGAAATTGCATTCTTTTGTCCGATGATGCGCTTGGCCAGGCTTTCCTCAAGATGCAATAGCTTCTCGGATTCAATTTCTGTGATTTTCTGTACGGGGATTTTCGTCCAGCTTTCAATGACACTGGCCAGATCATCCACGGTGACTTCCTTCGGCCTGTTCTTTTTCTCCAGTTCCTCAATTTCAGAAAGCAGTCGACATTCGGTGATTTTCAATTCTGCGGCCTTCTGGTAATCTTCCATGGAATCTGCCGAAACAGCATTCTCCTTCTCTTGCTGAACATTCATCAGCTCATTCTTGACCAATTGAAGCTTGACCAATGCCTCGTTTTTCAGGTTCACCCTGGACGCAGCCTCATCGATGACATCGATGGCCTTGTCAGGCAGAAAGCGGTCGTTGATGTACCGTTCGGAAAGAATTGCGGCCATACGCAGTGTATAGTCGCTGAAGAAAACCCGGTGGTATTTCTCATAATAATCCTTGATGCCGACCAGGATGGCAATGGTGTCCTCCACTGAGGACTCTTCCACGATGACAGGCTGAAACCTTCTTTCAAGGGCGCTGTCCTTCTCAATGTATTTTCTGTAGTCTTTGATTGTGGTTGCGCCGATGACTTGTACCTCACCCCTTGCAAGGGCGGGCTTGAGGATGTTGGCCGCATTCATTGCACCTTCCGCCTCCCCTGCGCCCATGATGTTGTGTACCTCGTCGATGACCAAAATGATATTCCCCAGGTCGGAGGCTTCCTTGATGATTCCTTTCATTCTGCTTTCGAACTGTCCCCTGAACTGGGTTCCGGCAACTATGCCTGTCATATCAAGCTGATAAATCTCATAGTTCAGCAGTTTTGCAGGCACATCCTCGTTGATGATCTTCAGTGCGAGCCCCTCTGCAATGGCCGTTTTCCCAACCCCGGGTTCTCCGATGAGGCAGGGATTGTTCTTGTTTCTCCGGTTCAGGATCTGCATGGTTCGCTCAATCTCAGCTTCCCTTCCGATGATCCTGTCAATCTTTCCCTCCTTTGCCTTCTCGTTGAGGTTTATGCCAAAGGAATCCAGGTATTTTTTCTTCTTGTCCCCCTTCTTTTCCCTTGTCTTCACAAGCCTTTTCTGTTCCTTCCCGATTGCATCATCCTCATTTCGCGGCTGGAACATGTTTTTGAATGTATTGATAAAGGGGTTTGCATTCTTGTCTATTTCGTTTTCGTCCTGGTCGCTGTTGGGCAGAACAAACTCATCGATGTCCATGTTGTTCATGATCTCAGTCATCTGCTTGTTGATATTGTTCATATCCTCTTCCGTCATGCCCGACTGTTTCATGAGATGGGTCAATGGCTCGATGCCGTTTTTCTGTGCGCATTCCATGCAAATCCCCTGGTTGATTCTTTTCTCATCCGTGGCCTTTGTAACGAATATGACAGCGATGTTCTTTTTACATATATCGCAAATTCTCATTGCAATCTCCTTTCCTCAGGATATTATAAAGGATATTCTCCCCCTCCTGAAATGTCAATGAACAAACTGTAAATTTTTATGGAGCCAATATGGACTTCAGATAAGCTCCGGTATAGGAATGAGGGGAATCTGCCACTTCCTCCGGTGTCCCCATGGCGATGACAAATCCTCCTTTTTCTCCTCCTTCCGGCCCCAGGTCGATGACATAGTCGGAACATTTGATCACATCCAGATTATGTTCTATAACAATGACGCTGTTGCCGGCATCAACAAGGGTTTTCACAATCTGAAGAAGCTTGTCCACATCCGCGATATGCAGTCCCGTGGTCGGCTCATCCAGTATATATAGTGTTTTACCCGTACTGCGCCTGCTTAATTCAGCCGCAAGCTTGATTCTTTGCGCTTCACCCCCGGAAAGGGTTGTGGAGGACTGGCCAACCTTGATGTATCCGAGTCCAACATCAAACAGGAACTGCAGCCTTGATCGGATCTTCGGGATGTTTCCGAAGAATTCCAGTGCGCTTTCCACCGTCATGTCCAACACCTCGGCAATATTTTTACCCTTGAAACGCACCTCGAGGGTTTCCCGGTTGTAGCGTTTCCCTTTGCAGACTTCACACGGCACAAAAACATCAGGCAGAAAATGCATTTCGATTTTCTTGATGCCGTCTCCTGCACAGGCCGAGCACCTTCCGCCTTTCACGTTGAAGCTGAACCTGCCCTTCTTGTATCCGCGTGCCTTTGCTTCCCTGGTCAATGCGAACACTTCACGGATATGGTCGAACACCCCTGTGTAGGTGGCGGGATTGGATCGAGGGGTCCTTCCGATTGGAGACTGGTCGATGTCAATGACCTTGTCGATGTACTGGATGCCCTCCATGGTCCTGTGCCGTCCGCTTTTCACTTTCTTCCCGGTGATACGGTAAGCCAGTTCCTTGTATAGGATCTCGTTGATCAGGGAGCTTTTCCCTGAACCGGATACGCCGGTTACACAGCAGAACACACCCAGGGGAATGGAGACATCGATGTTCTTCAGATTGTTTTGTTCAGCCCCGAAAATGGTGATGTGCTTTCCATTGGGCAACCTTCTGGCATCAGGGATATTCACCTTCAGTTTCCCGGACAGGTATTGCCCCGTGACAGAGTCTTCGCATTCCATGATGTCCCTCAATGATCCCTGGGCGACAATCTCTCCACCGTGGATCCCTGCGCCCGGACCCATGTCGATGATATGGTCCGCCTCGTGTATGGTTTCCGTATCATGTTCAACGACGATGAGGGTGTTCCCAAGGTCCCGCATCTTTTTCAGTGATCCGATGAGCTTCATATTGTCTTTCTGATGGAGGCCGATGCTGGGTTCGTCCAATATGTACAAAACCCCTGTCAGACCGGACCCGATCTGGGTGGCCAGCCGTATCCTCTGGGCTTCCCCCCCGGAAAGGGTCTGCGCTGTTCTGGAAAGGGTCAGGTAATCCAGTCCCACGTCGATGAGGAAATTCAATCGTTCCCTGACCTCCTTCAGTGCCTGCTGGGATATCAGCTTTTCCGAATCGGATAATGTGAGGTTTTCCAGGAAGAAGAGAATCTCTCGTATGGACATACAGGTCAGCTCGTGGATGTTCATGCCGCCCAGATGCACCGCCAGGCTTTCCTTTTTCAGCCTTGCCCCGCCACATCGGGAGCATGGGTTGGCGCTCATGAAGCTTTCATAATATCTTTTCATGTGGATGGAACGCGTCTCCATGTATCTGCGGTACATGGTCCTGACGATTCCTTCGAAGGCTTCCTCCGATGAAAAGGAATATTTCTCGTTTTTATAGTCAATGCGGAGGGAATCCTTTCCTGATCCGTATAAAATGATTCGAAGGATGTTTTCCGGAAGCCTTTCCACAGGTGTGTCCAGGTCAAACCCATATTTTTGCGACAATGCGACAAGGAATGTCCTGAAGTAGCTTCCTTTCACATGATTGAACCCGGCCGCCTTCACAGCTCCCTGAACCAGGCTCAGCGACTTGTCCGGTATGATCAGGTCGGGATCCATCCCGAGGTGGACGCCAAGGCCACTGCAATCGGGACAAGCACCAAAAGGGCTGTTGAAGGAAAACATCCGCGGAGACAGCTCCTCCATGCTGATTCCACAGTCAGGGCAGGAGAGGTTCACGGAAAACATGGTTTCCACCCCGCCTCTCTCCACCATGACAACCCCTTCCCCATGCTCCAGAGCAGTTTCCAGGGAATCCGTCAGCCGTTTCTGCAAGCCTTCCTTCACCACCAGCCTGTCCACGATGATGGAGATGTCGTGTTTTTTGTTTTTATCCAGTTTCACCTCATCCACCGACAGGTCATAGGATTGGCCGTCGATACGGGCACGGATAAACCCCTCCTTGGCAATCTGCTTCAGAAGTTTGCCAAACTCGCCTTTCCTGCCCCTTACAAGGGGGGAAATGATCTGGATGCGACTCCCCTCTTCATAGGAAAGGATTTGGTCCGCAATCTGGTCGATGCTTTGGCTGGAGATTCTTTTCCCGCACTGATGACAGGTGGGAATACCGATCCTGGCATACAACAGCCGGAGATAATCATAAATCTCGGTGACGGTTCCCACCGTCGAGCGGGGATTCCTGCTGGTTGTCTTCTGGTCGATGGAAATGGAAGGTGACAGTCCTTCTATGAACTCCACATCAGGTTTTTGCATTTGACCAAGAAACTGACGCGCATAAGAGGAAAGGCTTTCCACGTATCTTCTCTGCCCTTCCGAGTATATGGTATCGAAGGCAAGGGAGGACTTCCCTGACCCGCTCAGGCCGGTTAGGACCACCAGCTGGTCCCTGGGAATGCTGACGCTGATGTTTTTAAGGTTATGTTCTTTGGCGCCTTTGACGACGATAAATTTACTCATGAGCAATCCTTTTATTTAAACTATAGCATAAATAAAAGCAGGAATCAAACATTTGTTCCGTTTTTTTCATGTTCAATAATCTGATTTTTCCTTCAGAATCACATCATGTGCCCCGCCCTCGATGATGCTGGTGGATGACACCAGTGAAATCCTTGCGGTGTTGTGCAGCTGTTGGATGGTTGTTGACCCGCAGCTGCACATGGTGGACTTCATCTTGCTCAGGGTTTTACCCATATTGTCCGACAGTTTTCCTGCATATGGCACATAGCTGTCCACACCTTCCTCGAACTTCAGGTTTTCCATATCCGAATCGTATCGTTGCCAGTTTCTGGCCCTGTTGGAGCCTTCACCCCAGTATTCCTTGACAAAATTGTTGCCAACCTTGATGACTTTCGTGGGACTTTCATCAAACCGTGCAAAATATCTTCCCATCATGAGAAAATCCGCACCCATGGCCAGGGCAAGGGTCATGTGGTAATCATGGACGATGCCACCATCGGAGCATATGGGGACATAGATTCCTGTTTTCCGACAATATTCATTCCGGGCTTCCGCCACCTCGATGACGGCTGTGGCCTGTCCCCTTCCGATGCCCTTCTGTTCCCTTGTGATGCAGATGGAACCTCCGCCAATCCCGACTTTTACAAAATCAGCACCTGCTTCCACCAGATAATGGAATGCCTCGCTGTCCACAACATTCCCCGCACCGACCTTCACATGCTCCCCGTAGTTTTCCTTGATGTGGGTGATGGTTTCCTTCTGCCATCCGGAATAGCCGTCGGAGGAATCGATGCAAAGCACGTCGGCTCCTGCTTCCAGAAGGGCCGGCACCCTCTCGGTGTAGTCCCTGGTATTGATTCCCGCCCCCACCATGTACCTTTTTTCATGGTCCAGGAGCTCCATCGGGTTCTCCTTGTGATCATCATAGTCCTTCCGAAAGACCAGGTACTGGAGGCGGTCCTCGTTGTCGATGATGGGCAGGCAGTTCAGTTTATGGTCCCAGATGATGTCGTTTGCTTCCGTCAGCGAAATGCCTGCCTTTCCCACGATGAGCTTATGGAACGGTGTCATGAATTCCCTGACCTTTTTCTCCATGGAATCCCTGGAAAGACGGTAATCCCTGCTGGTGATGATGCCAAGAAGCCTGCCCCCTGAAGTACCGTCCTCGGTCACGGCAATGGTGGAATGCCCGCTGCTGTTCTTGATTTCCACCACATCCCTGAGGGTGTTCTCCGGTTGCAGGTTGGAGTCGCTGACGACGAATCCCGCCTTGAATTTCTTGACTTTTCTGACCATCTCGCATTGCTTGTCGATGGGTTGCGAGGTGTATATGAAAGAGAGTCCTCCTGTTTTTGACAAGGCAATTGCAAGGGTGTCATTGGAAACCGACTGCATGATGGCGGAAGTGACCGGTATGTTCAGGCATATGTCCGGTTCCTCCCCTGTCTTGTATTTGACCAGCGGGGTTCGAAGATCCACGTTCTTTATGGTACAGTCCAAGTCCGTAAGGTTTGGTATCAGCAGGTATTCATTGAATGTCCTGGATATGGTTCTATAGATCTTAGCCATTTTTTCACCCCTTCATATTGTAAATTTTCAAAATTATAACATACTTTCATTCATATGTAAATGTTGTGTTTTCTCTCGCGGCCGATGCTGGTGGCGGTTCCGTGGCCAGGATGCACCACTGTATCATCGGGAAGCACCATCAGCTTGTTCCGTATGGAGCGGATCAGATCATCCTGTGACCCGTTGCCCAGGTCCGTTCGCCCCACGGATCCGTAAAACAGGGTGTCCCCTGTAAACACATGCCCATCCACCAGTATGCATATCCCTCCGGGGGAATGTCCCGGTGTCCAGCGGATCTCCATCTCCATGTCCCCTGCTCTCAGTATGTCGTTGTCCCGTAGAATCATATCCGCCGGCGGGAACACTTTATTCATCCCGAACAACAGGGACCCGTTGTGCAGTGGATTGCCCAGGAAATCATCCTCCAGCTCATGGATGGCTGTTTTTGCGCCGGTCAGGTTCCTAGTCTCCTCCAAATGCAGGATATGGTCCACATGGGCATGGGTGATGATGATCCATGGAATGGTCAAGCCATATTTTTCCATCCGGGATGCGATGTGCCCCTCCTTCACACAAGGGTCTATGACGACGCCTGTGTTTCCATGGATGACAATGTAACAATTGGCTCCCAACATGCCCCGGGCAATGGTTTCAATAATCATTTCCTGCTCTCCAGGATCAAAGTCACCGGGCCGTCGTTTTGTATATCCACCTCCATCATCGCTCCGAAAACGCCGCTTTCTATGCGGTTGGCATAATGCTCCTTCAGATGGCCGAGAAACTGTCCGTACAGGAATTCGGCTGTCTTTGCATCCGCGCTCTCGGTAAAACTCGGACGGGTTCCCTTTGCGCAGTCCCCGTACAAGGTAAACTGGCTGATGACCAGGATTCCGCCTTTGATATCCTGCACTGAAAGATTCATCTTGCCCTCAGCATCCGGGAAAATCCGCAGTCTCATGATCCTGTCCGCAAGATTCCCGGCATCGGAAATGTCATCCCCCTGCCTTACGGCAAGGAGAACATTGATTCCCTTCGAGATTGTCCCGACGTTTTGGCCTCCCACCGAGACACTGCTGCTGCTGACTCTTTGCACCACTGCCCTCACTTGCTTTTTACTCTCCTGTTCGTCCTTGATATTTCAATGATACCACTGATTCTCTTTATTTTCTTGATGATGTTCGCCAGTTCGTCCTTGTCATTGATCTGCAGGCGCATCCGTATCATTGCGGTTCCGTCCTTCGACGTTTTTGCTTCGATGGCATTGATGGGCACTTTGCTGTCATTGATGGTCTTCGTGATTTCAGCAAGAATATTGTTCCTGTCATAGCACTTGATGGAAATTTCAGATTGATAGGTCTCTTTGATCTCATCCGACCATGCCACCTCGATGAGCCTTGCCTCGTACTGTGGATTGTTGAGCACATTGATACAGTCCTTCCGGTGTACGGTAACACCTTTTCCACGGGTGATGTATCCGGTGATATCGTCCCCCGGCAACGGATTGCAGCACCTGCTGATTTTCACAAGGCAATTATCGATGTCCCTGACGACGATTCCTTGCTCGCTCCTTTTCCTTGCCTGGTGTTCATGTTCCAGTTTTCCCTGCTGCAGGGGCTCCTGCTCCTCCTTGTTCTGCTTCTTGTATTCCTCCCTGACCTTCGTGATGACCTTGTTGGAGGAAATCCCGGAATATCCGATGGCACAGAAAGCATCCTCCAGGTTTATGAAATTGTAGCGTTTGAGCATCTCCTCATAATATTGGGGCTTGAAGAGTTCCTGGAATGAAATCCCCTGTCTTTTCAACTCCCTCTCCACCATGTCCTTGCCCTTCTCAATGTTTTCTTCCCGCCGTTCCTTTTTGAAGAATTGCTTGATTTTGTTCTTCGCCTGGGAACTCTTCACCATCTTCAGCCAGTCCATGCTCGGACCCCTGGAGGAAGCGGAGGTGAGAATCTCGATGATGTCGCCGTTCTGCAACCGGTAGGTCAAGGGTTCGATCTTTCCGTTCACTTTTGCCCCGATCATCTTGTTGCCCACTGCGCTGTGGATGGCATAGGCAAAATCAATGGATGTGGATTTTGCAGGAAGATTGATCACATCACCCTTTGGAGTGAATACGAAGACCTCGTCGTCGAACAGGTCAATCCGGAGGGTGTCATAGAATTCATCGGAATCATTGGTGTCTTTCTGCCATTCCACCAGTTGCCTGAGCCAGGCCAGTTTGTTGTCAGCATCCGTGGTTTCCTTCAGGCCCTGTTTGTATTTCCAGTGTGCAGCGATGCCAAATTCTGCCACGGAATGCATCTGCCATGTGCGGATCTGCACCTCGAAGGTAATCCCCTTGCTGCCGATCAAGGTGGTGTGCAATGACTGGTACATGTTGTTTTTCGGCATGGCGATGTAGTCCTTGAAACGTCCCGGAACAGGACGGTACAGCTCATGCACCAGTCCCAGGGCCGAGTAACAATCGCTGATGGAATCCACAATGATCCTCAAGGCGAAAAGGTCGAAGATGTTTTCCAGTTCCTTGCCCTGTTCCTGCATTTTCTTGTATATGCTGTAGAGGTGCTTGACGCGTCCGTCCACATTGGCGGAAATGTCTTTTTCCTTGAGGTTCTGCTTGATTTCAAGAATGATGTCGTCGATGTATTCTTCCCGTTCCTTGCGTTTCGCTGCGATGCCGTTTACAAGCTGATAATACTCCTGCTTGTGCAGGTATCTGAAGGACAGGTCCTCCAGTTCCCACTTGAACGCGGACATCCCCAGCCGATGGGCGATTGGTGCATAAATCTCCAGGGTCTCCTTGGATTTCTCAAGCTGTTTCTCCACTGAGACATGCTGAAGGGTCCGCATGTTGTGCAGCCTGTCCGACAGCTTGATGATGATGACACGGATGTCCTTTGACATGGCAAGGAACATTTTCCTGATGTTCTCGATGTGATGTTCCTTCTTGGTGGCAAAATGCAATGTGGACAGGGTGGAGACCCCGTCCACCATCTGGGCGATTTCCAGGCCGAATTCCTTGGCGACCTGCTCAAAAGTCGCATTGGTATCCTCAATGACATCATGCAGGATTCCAGCAGCTATTGTTTTCGAGTTGAGCTCCAGGGTCGCAAGAATCCTTGCAACCTCAACAGGATGGTTGACGAAAGGCTCCCCTGAATCCCTCATCTGCCCGGTATGGAAATTCTTGGCAAATTCATAGGCTTTCTCTATCAGGGAAAAATTGGAATTAGGATTATATTTCCTGATGTCTGCAACCAGCAGCTCGAATGGTCTGTCCATTTCCTCTCTCCTAAACCTGTTGTATCAATCATTATACCTCACAAATGCCCATGGCGTCAGTCATCTGTATGAATTGACGATGATTTGAAGGTTTTTTTGTCCTTTGTATTCATTGACAGCAGGGTAAAAGGCGATGTCCAGGAGGATATTGTTGGGCCTGCCTGACAAGGCGGCATCCAACTGGCAGTTTCCAGCCTTTGCGTTCACATAATCAAGGAAAGCTTGTGCATCCCCGAAATATACGGCATTCGCCTCCTTTCCTTTCTTATCCAGGAGGGTCATTCCGATTGCCTTCCTGTCTTTTCCCATGACGCGTATTCTTTTGACAGAAAGGTCCCTTTCCGCGAATACCGGCCTGGGATTTCCCTTTCCATGGGGTTCCAGGATCTTCAGTTCATCCACCAGGCGGAAGCTGATCCCTCCCAAAGGAAGCCGGGCATCGATTTCCAGGCGGGGTTCGAAAACATGCCTGTCAACCGTCTCCGATACAATGCAGTTGGCTTTTTCCCGAAACGCTCCGAGGTTTTCTTTTTTGAGCGACAGTCCCGCCGCCATCGGATGCCCGCCGAATCGTTCGATAACATCCCCGCAGGACGACAATACCCGGAACAGGTCGATGCCTTCCAGAGACCTTCCGGATCCCTTGAGGATGCCGGTTTCGGAGGAATCCGTGAGGACAATGGCCGGCCTGAAGAATTTTTCCTTGATTCTTCCCGCCACAATGCCTGCAATGCTTTCATGCAGGTCAGCCTCATATATGACCAGTAAGTCATCCCCTTCCATTGGGCTTCCCTGGATTGAGGAAAGGACATTTTCATATCCTGCCTGGGTGATGGCCTTGCGCTCCTCGTTCAGGGCATAGAGTCTCAATGCATATTCATTGGCTGTAACTGCATCTTGTGTAAGCATGAGATCCACAGCGATCCGGGCATTGTCAAGCCTTCCGGAGGCGTTGATGCAGGGCCCGAGGATGAACCCGAGGGAAAAAACAGTGATTTCCTTTCCTGCCAGGCCCGTGACATTGATCAGGGCTCGAAGACCGATGTTCCTGGTGTTTTGGATAGCAATCAGACCCTCTTTCACGATGATGCGGTTTTCACCGGTCAGGTTCACCACATCGCAAACGGTTCCCATGGCAACAAAGCCCAGGAATTCCAAGGCTTCCCCGCTGTCTATCCGCATCCTGTCGTAAAGCGCTTGAACAAATTTAAAGGCCACCCCCGCTCCGCTGAGGTCCTTGCAGGGATACTGGCAGTCATTTCTTTTGGGATTGATGACCGCGTCTGCGGCGGGAAGCCTGAAGCTGGTTCCTCCTGCTTCATCCTGCTCGGCTGCCAGGTCATGATGATCTGTTATGATGGTCTGGATTCCCAGTCTTTTGGCGGTTTCCACCGCCTCGAATGCCGTTATTCCGTTGTCACAGGTGATGATGATGTCCATGCCTTCATCCCTGGCGCTTTCCACCATTCTCTCATTGATCCCGTAACCGTCCTCAATCCTGTGGGGAATCATATAGTCCACCTGTGCGCCGCATCGTTTCAGGCCTTTGTACAGCGTCAGGACGGCTGCATTGCCGTCCTGGTCATAATCCCCCGATATGCGGATTTTCTTGTTTGCAAGGATTCCATTCTGGATGATGGTCACCGCTTTCTCCATGTCCTTCAAAAGGAAAGGGTCATGGAGCTTGTCCATAGAAGGTTGCAGGAAGGAGGCGATATCGAATTCTTCCAGAATTCCCCTGTTCGCCATGAGCCGGCATGTGAGCGGAGTGAGGTTGTATTTTTCTGACATGCCCCGGATATCGGCTTTCCTGTTCCGCAGGATCCAATTCTCCGCCATCATCTTCTTTCCACGATGGAAACCGGCGCGGTCCCATCCTTAAAATCTGATGCGGAGGAATAGTTGCCGTCAATGACGGTCATACCCTTCGTATCGATATATCCCCATCCATCGATGTCGCTTCTGGTCCTGTTCACCGCAGCCAGGCCTTCGCTGAAGGACAATGCGTCGTAATAGATGCTTTCAAGCACCGTCTCTCCATCTTGATCAATATAGCCCCAGGTTCCGGATATTGTGGCGCCTGTCATGACAGGTGCAAGACCTTCTGAAAACGCCCTTGCGTAGGTGTATTGGAAATCAATGACCACCTCTCCCTTCATGTCGATGTATCCCCAGTCCGGGTTGTCCATGTTTGCCGTCAGCTTCACTGCGGCCAAACCTTCCGAGAACAGGCCTCCATACGAATACCTGGCGGGAATGACAATCTCGCCCTGCTGGTCGATGTAACCGCAGATACCGGCAATCCCCACACCTTCCACATACATTGCCAGCCCTTCTGAAAATGAACCGGCCCCCAGAAACTGCGGCTCTATGGCATAATTTCCAAAAACATCAATGAATCCCCACTTTCCATAGGTTTCATCATCGGCAGACTGGACTGCGGCATATCCTTCCGAGAATGGATATGCAGATAAAAAATATTTCCCAAACAGTTTGTTTTCCTCCCTGTCAATGAAAAACCATTCCTGCCGGTCTTCTGTTCTCACCATGACAGGTGCCATTCCGAAGCTGAAGAATCCTGCGGCATCATAATTGAAACCAATGGCCTGTTCTCCGTTCCTGTCCACAAATCCCCATTTCCCATAGGCTTCTTCTCCTGCACGGACAGCATACAACCCTTCGCTGAAAGGTATGGCACTATGGAAAAAGGGTTCCTGAAGCCAGTTTCCTTCCCTGTCGATGAACCCGTGAAGGTTGACGGGTATTTTGAAGATGCAGCCGGTCAGAAGCGCCATGGAAACACACAAGGCACATATCGCCTGAATGCCTCTGCGCACCATTCTATTTTGTCTCTTTCCAGGTATACCTTGATTCATGCGTGATCATACTCCCTTCACGAAACGGTTTTGATTCCCAATTCAGCCAGCTGCTTGACATCCACTTTGGATGGTGCATTGGTCAGGGGGCAGGAAGCGTTTTGGATTTTCGGGAAAGCAATGACATCCCTGATGTTGTCGCAACCTGCGAAAATCATGGCGATGCGGTCAAACCCGTAAGCGATTCCGCCGTGTGGTGGCACACCATAGTCGAAAGCGTCCAGCAGGAACCCAAATCGTTCATAGGCCTCCTGATCGCTGAATCCAAGCAGGTTGAACACCTGTCTTTGTATTTCCCTGTTGTATATCCGGATGCTCCCGCCTCCAATTTCATTTCCGTTTAAGACAATGTCATAGGCCTTGGCATTCACCGTTTCCGGTTTTGTCTGGAGCAGATGGAGCTGGTCATCATTCGGTGAGGTAAAAGGATGGTGCATGGACACATATCTGTTTTCTTCCTCGCTGTAATCGAAAAGGGGAAAATCAGTCACCCAGAGGAAAGCCAATGCCTCCATGTCCTTTATCAGTCCGAATTTCCCTGCCAGGTGAAGGCGCAGATTGCCCAGCACCTTGTTGGCTGTGTCGTTGGCCTCGGAAACCAGGAACAGGATGTCATTGGGACAGGCATCCGTACATGTGAGGGTTTCCTTAATTTCCTGCTCTCCTAGAAACTTCAGGATTGGAGACTTGACCTGGTCGGTTTCCACCACCATCCAGGACATCCCCCCTGCACCGGATTGTTTTGCCATTTCAACCAGGGCATCAAGATCCCTCCTGCTCAACCTGTCCGCATGGTTTTTCAGGTTAACCGCCTTGATTCTTCCACCGGAGGATGCTGTTTCCGAGAACACCTTGAAGCCGCTTCCTGTAAAAATGTCCGTCAGGTCGTGAATCTCCAGCCCAAACCGCGTGTCCGGCTTGTCGGATCCATAGAGGTCCATGGCCTCACTGTATGTCATCCTTCTGAATGGGATGGCAATGTCGATTCCTTTCATTTCCTTGACAAGGTTCTTCAGGAACCTCTCATTGATTTCCAGAACATCATCCACATCCACGAAAGACATTTCCAGGTCGATCTGGGTGAATTCCGGTTGCCTGTCCCTTCTGAGGTCCTCATCCCTGTAGCATTTCGTGATCTGCATGTAACGGTCGAAGCCGGAGACCATCAGCAGCTGCTTGAAAATCTGGGGTGACTGGGGAAGGGCATAGAAAGTTCCTTTGTTCACCCTGCTCGGGACAAGGTAATCCCTTGCGCCTTCGGGCGTGCTCTTCGTCAGTACCGGTGTTTCAATTTCATGGAATCCGTTCCCATGGAAAAAATCCCGCACCGATTTGTAGAGCCTGGAGCGCATGATCAGGTTTTTCTGCATGTCCGGCCTCCGAAGGTCCAGATAACGGTACTGGAGGCGTGTCAGTTCGTTGGTGTCGCTGTCCTCGTCCATGTCGATGGGGGGTGTTTTCGCCTCACTCAGAATCCTAAGCTCCATTCCCTCCACTTCAATTTCCCCTGTTTGCAGTTTTGGATTGACGGCTGCCTTCTCCCTTGCGATGACCTTCCCTCTTACGGCAACGACATATTCGCTTCGGAGAGTCTCCGCCTTTTTGAAGGACTCAGAATTTTTCTCGGATCGGAATACCACCTGTATGATACCGGAGACATCACGCAAATCTATGAAGATGACCCCGCCGAGGTCCCTTCTTTTGTTTACCCACCCCATCACAGTGATTTCTTTGCCCTGGTCAGCCATCCCGTATCTGGTACAAAGTCCCGTTCTTTTCATGCCCTTCATAAAATCCGTCATCTGTGCTCTCCCTATATCTTATTCTCTTTGATCCTGTTGAAAATTGAATCCACGCTGACCTGCTTTTCCTCGCCGGTGGCCATGATCCTGATCAATGCCTTGTTCGTTTCCAGTTCTTCTTGCCCAAGGACGATGACATATTTTGAGTTTTTCTTGTCCGAATACTTCATCTGCGCCTTGATGCTCCGGTTCATCAGGTCCGTTTCAGCGTATATGCCGTTCTGTCTCAGCCGGTAGACCAAATCAAAGGCGAACCTGTATGCCTCGTTCCCGATGGTTGCAATGTACAGGACCGGTGTTTTTTCCACATTCTTGACAAGGTTGCCGCTTTCCAGAACCATCAGCAGACGCTCCGTCCCCATGGAGAAACCGATTCCTGGCACCTGCCCTCCCCCCAGGGATTCCACCAGGCCGTCATACCGACCTCCTGCGCATACTGTCGCCTGGGCGCCTATTTTATCCGAGATGAACTCGAATACCGTTTTTGTGTAATAATCCAGACCGCGGACGATTTTCTTGTTGACCGCAAACTCAATCCCGAGTCCGGACAATCCTTCCTTCACCTTGTCGAAATGTTTTTTGCATTCCGGGCAGAGGTTGTCCAGAATGTATGGCACATCACGGCTCAGGGCATCGCACCCGGGTTCCTTGCAGTCGATGATCCTGAGGGGGTTCCTCTCAAAACGTTTCCTGCAGTCCCCGCACATCCCATCTGTCTTGTCTTTATAGTATTCCCGTATGATTCCGTTGTATGCCTCCCTGCATGCGGGGCATCCGATGCTGTTGATGTTGAGCTGCAGAGCTTGCAGGCCCAACTTGTCGAAGAACACCTTCAACATGCTAATGATTTCCACATCCATGCCCGGGTTCTCACAGCCGAAAGCCTCGACTCCAAGCTGGTTGAACTCCCGGTACCTGCCTTTTTGTACATTCTCGTACCTGTAGGCGGTGATGTTGTACATCAGTTTGACAGGCTGGACAAGGGAGGACATGCCGTTCTCGATATAGCTCCTCACGACGCCTGCGGTGGCTTCCGGCCGCAGGGTCAGGGACCGTCCGCCTTTGTCTTCAAAGGTATACATTTCCTTTTGCACGATGTCCGTGGTATCTCCCACGCCC
>JAWOHX010000075.1:0-2957 GCA_046484975.1 Clostridia bacterium | reverse complement strand
ATGGAGGAGATTGAGTCCACCCTGGGCATCAGGGCGTATCCCATGAACTGGCCCGTCGGCACGGGCACGGACTTCAGGGGCATCTACAACCGTTCCTTGTCCCGCCTCGAGCTCTTCGAGGCCGGCGGCCGCCACGGCCAGGACATCATCCGCTCCAGCAGGACGGACGCCGGTGGCGATTTCGCCAAAATCCTAGGTGAATTCCTGTCCAGGCAGCTCCGGGATGACATCGAGCTGCTGGATATGGCGGGAGAGGCATTCGACCTGGAAAAAGTGCAATCCGGGGACCTCACCCCCATGTTCTTCGGAAGCGCCATGACCAATTTCGGAGTGGAGCCCTTCCTGGAGGAATTCCTCAGGATGGCACCGTACCCCGCCGACAAAATGAGCACCATTGGACGCATTTCTGCGTTTGACCCGGATTTTTCGGGTTTCGTCTTCAAGATCCAGGCCAATATGGATCCTGCACACCGGGACCGGATCGCCTTCATCCGCATCTGTTCAGGGGAATTTGAAAAAGGCATGCAGGTCCACCACATGCGGACCGGCAAGCCTGTCCGCCTCTCCCAACCCCAGCAATTCTTCGCCCAGGAACGCTCCACGGTGGAGCAGGCATATGCAGGGGACATCATCGGGGTCTTTGATCCTGGAATTTTCCATATCGGGGACACCCTCTGTTCCGGGAAGGGCAGGTTTCATTTCGAAGGCATCCCCATTTTCCCTGCGGAGCATTTTGCCGTGGTCAGGACAAGGGATGCCATGAAACGCAAGCAGTTCCTTACTGGAATCCGGCAGATTGCGGAAGAGGGGGCCATCCAGGTGTTCAAACAACCCAACAGCGGGACGGAGACACTGACCATCGGTGTCGTGGGCGTCCTCCAGCTTGAGGTCCTGGAATACCGGCTGAAAAACGAATACGGGGTGGACATCCGCATGGAACGCCTCCCCTACTCCCTGGCCCGCTGGGTCCAGGCTCCCTCAATTAGCCGGGACCTTCTGGGCTTTGGGAACACCACCCTGCTGGTGGAGGACAAACTCAAGAGGCCAGTCATCCTTTTCCTGGACCAGTGGACCCTCAACAGGACCATGGAGAAGAACAAGGAGGTCGCATTCTTCGACGTGGCCCCGGATTCATGATGCTGTCAATATAAATTGCTTGCCATGGGGAGTGGCTTATCTTAAAATATCCATATCAAACCAAGGAGATTTCACCATGCGCATACGAATCGGCATCCTGGGATACGGCAATCTTGGACGAGGGGTGGAACGGGAGGTCCTCCAGTCACCTGACATGGAGCTTGCGGCAGTGTTCACCCGGAGAGATCCCGGGAAGCTTCATATTCTTGCCAAAGGCGTTCCTGTCCGCTCTATCTCAGAAGCGGGGAGCATGCAGGACGACATCGACGTCATGGTCCTCTGCGGCGGAAGCGCCAAAGACCTTCCCATTCAGACTCCGGAATTCGCCGGATTGTTCAATGTGGTGGACAGTTTCGACACCCATGCGGACATCCCCGGGCATTTTGATGCCGTGGATGCGGCCTCAAGAAAAAGCGGAAAGACCGCCGTCATCTCCACCGGCTGGGATCCCGGCATGTTCTCTTTGAACCGGCTGTATGCCAACGCCATCCTGCCCCGGGGCAAGGACTACACCTTCTGGGGCAAAGGAGTCAGCCAGGGGCACTCAGACGCAGTCAGGCGGATCGCAGGGGTCAAGGATGCCCGGCAATACACCATCCCCGTGGAATCTGCCCTCCGGTCGGTGCGCAAGGGGGAGAACCCCGTCCTTTCCACCCGGGAAAAGCACCTGCGGGAATGCTTCGTGGTCACGGAGGATGGTGCAGACCATTCAGTGATCGAAAAAGCCATCAAAACCATGCCGAACTATTTTTTGGACTATGATACCATCGTGCATTTCATCACAGAAGAGGAATTGAAACGGGACCACGAGGGCATCCCCCATGGCGGATTTGTCATCCGCATCGGAAAAACCGGTGCGGGCATGGAGAACACCCATATCATCGAGTACAGCCTGAAGCTGGATTCCAATCCGGAATTCACCGCATCGGTCATGGTCGCATATGCCAGGGCCGCCTACCGGATGAGCAAGGAAGGCATATATGGATGCAAGACCGTCTTCGATGTGGCCCCAGGCCTTCTCTCCCCCCTGGATGCCGGAGAACTCCGCAAAACCATGCTTTGATAAGGATATGCTCAGAAAAGGCCGGGCAGTCCGTCCAGTTTCCGAAGTCCGGCCATCCCCCTGCAGGTCTGTCCGGATTCCGCAGGTCCGTTCGCATCCAGGCATAGTGCATACTTGTGTTCCGGCAGGACGCCCTTGACCGTGATGGTGTATTCCACCCAGGCCTCCCACATGGACAGCCTTTTCGTGTCGTCTGCAACCCTGGCGACGATTCTTTCCCCGCCGTCTTGTCTCATTTCCTTGATATGGATCCCCCTGATGTCCGTCCCCGACTGGCTGTCCACGAAATCCAGGCAGACATGGTAGAGCCCCGGACCCCTCTCCTGCAGCAGCCCCGTCACATCAAAGGTCAGTCCCGGTCCTGCCATGCCAAAATCCTTTTCCGTCCATTCCCCCACATCCAGGACCCGCTGGCTGTCATTTGGAAAAACCCCTGCGCCCTCCAAGTGCCGTTTCATCCCGTCCAGTGCACGCATCAGGATGACCGCGGTATCCATCACCCGGCTGTGGGGTTTCTCCCCCTCACCCAATATCAACGCACTCCATTCCAGGATGTTTTCATATACCAGCACCGAGGCCTCCCGGATGGTCCCATAATGGGCAAAGAGTCCCTTCGGTTCCTTCTCATCCATGAAACCAGTCAGACCCCTGTAAGCCATCAGGCCTCCCAGCAGGCATTTCGCCTCGCATAAAAGTATGGGATTGTCCATTTCCCGTGCAATGGCAATGGCTTTCTCTGCCTGTCCGATATCCATGT
>JAWOHX010000061.1:0-14919 GCA_046484975.1 Clostridia bacterium | reverse complement strand
ATGATGCTTTCATAAAACGATGCGGCTTCTGCAGACATACCAGCTGTGGGAATGGGTGCAGTATGAATGCCCTGCGAATATGTTTGAATAAAATGTCTCCCCATAAGAATGATTTATGAGATAGTAACATATCATGCGGATTCATCATTAGCACCTGTTAATTATGAAGTTGCTTGAAAATCCTCATCCTGCAGCCCCGGCATCATATGCCGGTTCCAAATTCGATTTCCCCGTCATGTCACGCCTTCGGACCTTGCGTCTGATGTAAAAGAAGCTGGCGACCTGGCCAAGCCCTGCAATGGTCCAGGTGACAGGATAACAGGCAAACAAAACGGTCACAGTGGGATACCACGCAAAGACAGTGGCAAGCCACACAATCCTTAAGATGCAGGCTCCCAGCAGCGTGCACAGCATGGGGAGCAGTGAAGAACCCATGCCCCGGGTAATACCGGGGAATACATTCATTATGCCGCAGGTAAAAAATGCCACCATCATGACGTTCAGGCGCAGCATCCCAAGTTCAACAACCTCCTGGTTTGATGTGAATATACCAATCAGCGGTCTGCCAAAGAGCATGGTGGCTCCACCAACCAAAATCCATGTGCCAAAGATCAATACCGTACACACCTTGGCAACAGTGTCAATCCGGTCATACTTCCTTGCCCCCATATTCTGCCCGGTAAAGGTAACTGCCGCATTATAATATGAATTCATTGTGGTACCGATGAAACCCTCCACATTGCCTGCGGCAGCGCTGGCTGCAACCATGGTGGACCCGAAGGAATTGACAGCAGACTGAATCAGCACATTGGATATTGAGAAAAACAACCCCTGGAGTCCTGCCGGCAGTCCAATCATCACAATGCTCTTCAGCTTGTGGCCATCAATGCGCATCTGCCGGGGAATGAAGCGTATGGCTCCATCGCTCCTTGAAAGGCAGAGCATAATCAGCAGAACCGAAATGTATTGGGAAATCACAGTGGCCCATGCCACACCGGCGACGCTCATCTTCAACACAACAACAAAAAACAGATTCAGTATGACATTCACAATTCCTGCAACGGTAAGATAGTACATCGGACGCCGGCTGTCACCTGTGGCACGCAGAATGGCTGCCCCGAAATTGTAAACCATGCTTGCAGGTATTCCGATGAAATATATTCTCATATAAAGCACCGACATGTCGATGATATCCCCAGGCGTCCCCATGATGTGCAGCAATGATTTACACAGAAACAATCCTGCAACCATAACAATCAGGCCGAGGATGATGCTGATGGTGACTGAGGTGTGAACGGACCGGCTTACAGCAGCAGGCTTGCCCGCACCCCAATCCTGAGCAACAACAACACTGGTGCCTACAGACAATCCCATAAACAAATTGACAATCAAGCTGATCAGGGCGCCTGTCGCTCCAACTGCAGCTAGGGCCTGGCTGCCGGAAAACCTTCCTACGACAACCATGTCAACAGCATTGAAAAGCAGCTGGAAGATGTTCATTGCCATAATAGGCAAAGCGAACACCAGTATTTTTCTAAACAGCGGACCGCTGCACATGTCCATATCACGGTTTCGCAAAAACATTCAGGCACTCGCAGTACTCATTATTGATACAGCAGGTGGCATCGATCCAAAACCCTGCAGTGAACCTTATATTAGATTAAGGCACAATAGCAAAACAAACAAGATAATTTTTCTTGCATTAAAATAAACAGATGCATCAACTATCTAAAAACAAGGAAATTGCCTCCAAGGCGCCCTGAAGGCAATGACGAACACACATAAGAACCAACGGGGATGTTCCCCGCCGGTTCTCTGCCAGTTGAGTCGTGAAAGTTAATTCCCCATGTGTGTACCGGGGCTATTTCTTGATCATCCGGGTGATGGCAAACTCATATAATTTTTCATCATCCGTTTGTCTTGTATAGACAAATACGCTTTTATTCCCGACATTGGTCATCTCAAAATACATGGTCTCATTTGCGACTTCATATTCAGCAGTGGCTATGGTCAGGGTTCCTCCACCAAGATTGGCGGCTTTTCTATCTTCATTCTTCAAGTTCCAACGCAATACGGTCTGCATCTGCGTCTTGGTCAATACCTCCGACCACATGACCTGTGGAACAAAAGGCATCATGTATGACTGCAGGGTGACGAAGGCATAATTATAATCTCCTTCGTATTTTTCTCCATTGATTGTGGCTTCGAGCACGTCCTTCTCATTGATCAATGCGATCATCTCGCCTTGTTTGCTTCCATCCGAATACTTGAAATGAACCGAGAAAGCCGGCTTTCCATCCACTGTCTTCTCATCAAGGACTTTTAACTCATACTTTGTCTCTTTCGTCTGGTCATCGGAATCCGTTGATTTGTAAGTGTAGTGAAGTTCTTTGAAGAGCCGGGCCAGTTCATAAGCGGATGCAGTATTGTGGAATGCCTTGCCTATGGACTCGCTTTCCCCTGGACCTGCAACCTCACCACCGTTCACGGATGACCCCGGATCCTCAGGTTTGGATCCATCATCCACCCTGTCCCCGATTCCAGCCCTTAGGGAGCATCCGCAGAGAGCGGCCACCATAGCAACCACCAGGAATACAGCCAGAAAACGTTTCATTTGAATTTCCTCCTTCTTAAGCATAAAATCGTGCATACATGCTGTCCAACTCTGTTGCATTCAAAATACAAAAATTCAATGATGCATTTATTGTACTGTATTTTCCCTTGATGAACAACCCTATTCCATTCGATATGCTGCCGATATAAAAAAAACGCCGTCCATTTGTCCGGCGCTTCGATTGATTGAAGATCCTATTTATTCCTTCCCGGTCTCCTGATCCGTCTCATCCTTAGGTTCGGCTTCAGTTTCCGGTCTTTTTTCGTCAGGGCTGAGCACAATTTTCTTGCTGAGAATCTCGGAATACTCTGATTTGCCAGTCTCCAATTCCTGGGTTTCTTCAGTCTCTTTCCTGACTTTCCGTCCAGTCAGGTAAATATATGCCACAACACCGCCGAAAACGATGAAGAATACCAATCCCAGCAATTGGGATATCCTGATGTTTCCGAGCATCAGACTGTCCGTACGCAGTCCTTCGATGAACATCCGCCCAATGCCGTAAGTCGCCATGTAAAGGCAGAAAATCTGTCCCCTGAATTTCCTGTTCCTGCTCAGAGCATACAACAGAATGAAAACGGCGAAACTCCAAAGGGACTCATACAGGAACGTGGGATGGACGGGAATGTTCGGGTTGAGGCTCATCCCTTCGAAAGCATTCAGTCTGACAATTTCATTCTGAATGCTTAAGCTGGTCATTCCCCAGGGCAGCGTTGTATTTGTACCAAAGGCTTCCTGGTTCACAAAATTGCCCCACCGTCCGATGGCCTGGGCAAGGGCCAGATACGGCAATGCGAGGTCTGCCATGTCCAGAAAATTAATTTTTTTAATTTTTGCGTAGATGAAACCGGTCAGAAGACCGCCTATGATCGCCCCGTATATGGCCAACCCACCATCCCGGATATTCAGCATTTCAACAAATGTCCAGGTTTTCCCGGAGAAAAACAAGACATAGAAAAGACGTGCAAAGATGATGGCAACAGGGACAGCGAACAACAGGAGGTTGATGATATCATCCTCCTTGATCTGATATTTCTTGATATCCCGCAGGACCAGCAGCACAGCCAGGCAAAATGCGATGCCGATGATCAATCCGTACCAGTACACCTCAATGCCGAAAAGTGTAAAGGCGATTCTGCTAACCTTGATGTCTAGTCCTCCGAAAAGATTCGGAAATGATATTGTGCTCATGGAAACCCCCTGTTTATTGTTAAAGTCATTTTAGCACAATGAATGCATGCCTGCAACAGCTCTATCCTAGCTTTTCTCCTTGTTGAAATAGTCCACTGCGGATATGATATCCCGAACAATCTGGGATTTCAATTCCTCTGCATTCTCATATTTTAACTCGTCCCGTACTCTTTTGATGAAATGGACATCGATTTCCTTGCCATACAGCCATCCATTGAAATCAAAGATGTGTGTCTCGATGATCCGCCTGCTGTCATTGCCATATGTGGGTTTCGTTCCCAGGTTCGTGATGCTGTTGAATAAAACATCATCCACCGTTGTCCTTGTGAAATATACACCGTTTGAAGGCATGGCATAATCATCCACGGGTATGATGTTGGCAGTGGGGAATCCGATTTCGCTTCCAATCCGGTTTCCATGTTCCACCTTCCCCCTGATTGAATAGGGTCGTCCCAGCATACGGCTGGTTTCCTGCATCTCCCCATTCCTGATGTGCTCCCGGATGGCGGTGGAGCTGATGATTTCTTCCCCGGCTTTCACGGGAGGGACGCAAATCACTTCGAATCCGCATGTCTTACCCATGTTCCGGAGCAGCGGGATATCTCCCCTGCCAAGCCTGCCAAATCTGTAATTGAATCCGGTGACGGCCACCTTCATGCCATACCTTCCAACAAGGATGTCCCTGACAAAATCCTCGGGTTCAAGATTGGCAAAATCCTCATCAAAGGTCTTCAGGCATATGCTGTCGAGATGCAATGAGGCAAGGATCTCCAGTTTCATCTCGTTGGAGGTGAGAAGCTTGACATTCTGCTTTTCCAATATCTTGTCAGGATGGTTGTTGAAGGTATAGACCATGGAGACAATGTCCCGTTCCCGGCACTCATGCACAAGTACATCGATGAGTTTCCTGTGCCCGATATGGATGCCGTCGAAATTGCCAAGTCCGATGCCCCTGTTCAGCTTGTCTTTTTGTTTTATATCGTCATCAAACAGAACATTCATCCCAACCTCCTCTTGCTTCGCAGGAACCCTTGCGCATCCAGGCAGCCAATGCCCAGGAGGGCTGTGTCCTGATTAAAAACCAAATAACTCCTGTCAGGCAATTCCTTAACACGGCAGACGGACAACCCTCTCTCATAACGCAGGGAGTCATCACGGTCCAGCACGATCCTGTCCATTTCAAGGGCGTCCTCAACTGGTATGACCATCTTGTCCAATGTGTCATCGGCAACTGCCTTTTCAATATCTTTTATCGAGCAGGAATCTTCTGATGAAAACATCCCGTTCCTGGTTCGAATCAATTCGGCCAGAGTCCCGTGACTCCCCAGTTTTTCCCCAATGTCATGGCATAAGCTTCTGATATACGTCCCTTTAGAACACTGAACCGTGAAATCGATGGCTTTTACCGGAATCCCTTCAAGCAACTCATCCCGGATCCCCATCACCAATATACTTTGTATATCAATTTCATTCTGCTGGATCTCTACGCTCTGGTCTTTCAGGGCATAGTCATAAAGCTTTTTTCCTTTGACTTTTTTTGCTGAATAGATGGGCGGGTACTGCATCTGCCTTCCGATGAAGGTATGGATGCATTCACGGATGTCAGGCTCGCTGATTCCGCTGGCAGGGCTGATTCCCAGGAGCTCACCTTGAAGATCGTACGTATCCGTCGATACACCCAGGAGCATCCTGGCCCGGTATTCCTTTTGCGTCGACATGATATGACCGGATGCCCGGGTGGCTTTTCCCAGACAAATCAAAAGGACGCCCTCCGCCATGGGGTCCAATGTCCCGGTGTGCCCGGCTTTTTTCAACCCGATGATTTTCCGGACCTGGTTGACGGCGGAAAAGGATGACATCCCTTTTTCTTTGTATAAATTGATGATTCCATTGATTTCCATCAGTCAATCAGTTCTCCAAGCCTCTTCTTTAACTTCTTCACGAATTTATGATAATCCTGGGAGCGGACAATGAATCCGGCTGCACGGCCGTGACCCCCTCCCTTGTATTCCTGGGCCACCTTTGCCACATCATAGATGTCATCGTTGGACCGGAGGTTAACTTTGATCTCATTTGCTCCATTTTCCCGAACCAGGGCGGCAACCTTCACGTTTTTGATGTTCCTGGCGATATTGACAAGCCCTTCAAACATGTCTTCCGTGATGGACAAGGACTCGAAATGCTCTTTCCGAAGGCTGATCATGGCCAAATGACCTTTTTTGTGCAGGGAAAGGTTGTTGATGGCGATGCACATCAGTTTTGTCTTGTCCAGTGTGATGCTCTCAAATATCCTTCTTGAAATGTCTGAGATCTCGATTCCTTTTTTTACAAGGTCCGAGGCAATCTCAAAAGACCTGATGGTGGTGTTCTGATATCTGAAGCCTCCCGTGTCCGTTGCGATGGCCACATAAATGCACGTGGCAATGTCCTTGTCAATGATGGCACCACTCCTGCTGAGGATCTCATATACGATCTCTCCTGTGGAGGAGGCAGCCACATCAATGAAATTGAAGTCGGCAAAGGAAGAGTTCGTCTTATGATGATCGATATTGACAGATTCTGCTTGAAAGAAAAAAGTCTTTCTTTTTCCTAAGCGGGACATGTCTCCGGTATCCATGGCTATATTGAGATCTGCAGCATAGTCTTTGTTCTCATCAAAAACCTCGAAAAAATCCCTCTCGCATATGAACTGGTAGATATCGGGATATATCTCCTCCGCCACCAGTCTCACTTTTTTCCCCAATCCCTGCAGATACAGCGAAAATGCGACGCAAGCACCATATGCGTCACCGTCCGCTGAGACATGTGGCAGTATGTTGATGGTTTCCGCTATGGTGATCTTCTCATGGATCAAATCGATGAAGGCGTCTCTTTCCATGTCATTTCCCGTTTTTCAGGCTTTCCAGGATGCTATTGATCTGAAAGCTTTTATCAATAGAGTCATCATAGACGAACCTGAGCTCCGGCACATGCCGTAGGTTCAGCCTGCCTGCTATTTCCTTGCGTATGAATCCAAGGGAACTTTTTATGGCCTTCATGGATTCCTTCTTCTCCTCGTCACCACCCATGATGCTGATGAATATCTTGGCATAGCTCAGGTCATTGGTCACCGTGACATTGAGCACGCTGACCATTCCCTGAAGCCTGGGATCCTTGATGTCGTAGAGAAAAATATTGCTGATTTCCCTTTTCAGTTCTTCACCGATTCTGCTGTTTCTTTTACTTTTCATTTCGGAGCGACCTCCTGGACCGCATATCCTTCAATGATATCTCCTTCCTTCAGGTCATTGTATTTCTCGATGGAGATACCACATTCGTATCCGGCCGTCACTTCTTTCGCGTCATCCTTGAATCTTTTCAAGGATGCCAATTTTCCTTCATATGCAATGATGCCGTCCCTCAGGAGCCTGACATCCGAATTCCTGGAAATTTTTCCGTCCGTCACCATGCAACCGGCTATTGTACCCACACCCGACACCTTATAGATCTGCCTGACTTCCACATGCCCGGTGACGACTTCCGTGTATTTGGGTGAGAGCATCCCTTTGATGGCTGACTTGATGTCATCGATGGCGTCATAGATGACCCTGTAAAGGCGGATGTCCACATCCGCATGCTTGGCTGCTTCCACCACATTGTTGCCCGGCCTGACATTGAATCCGATGATGATGGCATTGGAGACTTCCGCCAGCGAGACATCGCTTTCGGAGATGGTTCCCACCGCCGAGTGTACGACTTTCACTTTCACTTCCTCATTGTTGATTTTTTGGAGGGAGTCATGAAGTGCCTCCACGGAACCACGTACATCGGCCTTGATGATCAGGTTGAGTTCCTTGATCTTCCCTTCCTGTATCTGGATAAACAGGTCATCCAGATTTGATGGAATTCTCACGGTCTTCTCCTGCTTGATCTCATGCTTTCTTCTCTCCGCCAGGGAACGGGCGGTTTTCTCGTTCTGGACAGCATAGAATGTCTCACCGGCTTCCGGAGTGACATCCAGTCCCATGATCTCCACGGGAACCGACGGTCCCGCCTCCATGATTTCCTTTCCCTTGTCATCCTTCATCGCCCTGATGCGGCCTGTGGCGACGCCGCAGATGACATATTCGCCTACTTTCAAGGTGCCTCTTTGAACCAGGAGTGTTGTCATGACACCGGCACGGTCGATCCTGGATTCGATGACTGTCCCTTTGGCCTGCCTGTTCGGATTCACCCTCAATTCCAGCATGTCCGCCGAAAGAATGATCATGTCCAGAAGGTGGTCGATGTTCTCCCCGGTTTTCGCCGATACAGGCACACAAATGACATCCCCCCCGTAGGCTTCCGAAACGAGCCCGTGCTCCGTGAGTTCCTGCATGACCCTGTCCGGATTCGCAGAAGGCAAATCAATCTTGTTGATTGCTACAATGACCGTGACATTGGCGGCTTTCGCATGATTGATGGCTTCCACGGTCTGCGGCATGATGCCGTCGTCGGCTGCAACAACGATGATTGCAACGTCAGTAACCTGCGCTCCCCTTTTGCGCATTGCCGTAAATGCCTCATGGCCAGGTGTGTCCAGAAATGTAATGTCGCGTTTTTTTGTCCTGACCATGTAAGCGCCGATATGCTGGGTGATGTTTCCCGCTTCCGTCGCCACCACATTGGTCTTTTTAATGGCATCCAGAAGGCTGGTCTTACCATGGTCGACATGTCCCATGACAACAACAACGGGAGGCCGCGTCTTGAGTTCGCCTTCACTGTCTGTTTCATCATGGAAAAGAATGTCCTCTTCCGTCACGGTGGCAGCAAGCTCCGTGGTGATCCCGTATTCCTCTGCAATGAGGGTGGCTGTGTCATAATCGATCTCATCATTGATGGTCGCAAGGATGTCCAGCGACATCAGTTTTGCGATGACATCGGAAATCTGCTTTTTGATTGTTTCCGCAAATTGCTTGACCGTCATCTGTTCCGGCAGCTGTACATGCCGGAGAACCTCAATGATGGGCTTGTTGCTTGTTTTCCTTTTCCTCCTGGTCCTTCTGACGTTGTTGTCGCTGTAGAACTCATTCAGTATGAACTCTTCTGACAATGCTTCCTTCAGGTGGACCTTTCCGGTATTGATGACATTGCTGGTCTCCGCCTTTTCATTTTTCACTGCATCAAACGGTGCTTTTGCAGGTTCTTTCCTGTTTTCCCTTTTGATGTTCTTCTCAAGGTCTTTCTTGTGGCTTGTCTTTTTGCCTTTCCATGTCTGGTCGCTTTTTTCTTTCTTTTCCACTACAACCGCATCAGGCTTGGGAATTGCCAGTTCTTTCTTCGGAAAACCCTGCTGAGGAGGCCTTCTGTCGAATGGCCGCGGAGGACTTCCGCCCTGCGGATGCCTGGGCCTGTTGTCCAAAGGACCATCCGTTCTTCTCGGAGGAATCCTGCCGCCGTCCCTCTGGAGGGGTCTTTGGTCCAGGTGGGTTCGTTGTCCCTCCGGTCTTTGCGTCGTCTGGGGAGAGGGCTTTTCCTCCGTTGTTTTTGTTTGTGCTTCTTCCTTTTCCTCAGGTTTTGCATCTGCCATATCAATCGGCTTCGGTTCTTCAATTTCCTTCAAGACCGGTGGTTCCACCGGCGCAGCAGCCGTCGATTCCTTGTCCTCGGGCTTTGCCTCCACTTCAGGTTCCGGTTTGGCTTTTTTGATGACAGTCACGATGGTGCGTCTTTCACCCGGAGCTTTGGGCTTTTCAGGTTTTTCCGGTCCTTCCTTGGATTCAACCTTTTTAATGAGGCCTGGCTTTTTTTCCAAAGGTTTTTCATCTTTTTTTATGAGGCTGGGCTTTTTCATCCCCCTATTGATACGCATGATGGAATACAGCCTGTTTTGTTCCTCAACACTAAGTACCGCACCTACGGTTTTTTTGTCGATCTGGAGATCTTTCAGTTTCTTGATGATCTCCACAGGCTTTATATCCAGTTCCTTTGCGATTTCCCCTATCGTCTTGTTCATTCAGCAATTCCTCCATTTTGAAGTGTTTCCATCTTTGCCATGATCCCCCTGGCAAAATTCCCGTCACATACGGCTATGGTGCTTCTTTGTTCTTTCCCGCTCATCTTACCCAGCATTTCCTTCTCCCCGAATTCAATGCAAAGTACGCCAGCGTTCCTGCATGCCGCCTGCATTCTTTTTTTTGTATTATCAGAAGCATCCCGGGAAACAATCATGAGGGACACCTTGTTTTTCTTCAAGGCCTGCAGGCACGAATCAGAGCCGCTCACACATTGACCGGCATTCCTGCACAACCCTAGCATCTGATATATTCCCTTTATTTCCGTGATTGGATCATCGCCTCCAGTTCATGATAGATACCCTCAGGCAGGGTGGCTTCCAACGCCCTCTCAAGAGAGCGGTGCTTCCTTGCTTTTTCCATGCAGAGGATGTCAGGGCATACATATGCGCCTTTCCCCGACTTTTTCCCGGTCTTGTCGACATGGACGATGCCTTCCGTATCCCTGACGATACGCACCAGTTCTTTTTTCGATTTCATTGTCCTGCATGCGACACACATGCGCATGGGGACTTTCCTTGTCTTCAAAACTTACTCCTCCGCCTGCTCTTCCTTCTCCTCGACTGTCTCATCGTCCGTATTCTCCGACAAAGACGCATCAGCGATTGCGATCCCTTCTTCCGGGCCGGTCTCATCTTCTTGCGACAAAGACTCAGCAACGGCCGGGGTCTCTTCATCAATCACCTGTTCCGCCTGATCATCCAATGCAATATCATCTTCTACAACCTCTTCGGAATCCGTGCTATCCATGAACAATGAGTTCAGTTCCTCCATTGCGTTTCTTCCTTTGTTGCCTGAAATCATCTTGGTGTCGACCAATTGCTCTTCCACGATGCCTCTGAGCTTGCTTTCAGAGATGATGTCGATTTTCCATCCGGTCAGCCTGGCCGCCAGCCTGGCATTCTGTCCTTCTTTCCCGATGGCAAGGGATAGCTGGTTGTCCGGAACGGCTACCCTGGCCTTGGCGCTGCTTTCCTCGTCTCCTTCAAACATGTCCACTCTGATGACATCGGCAGGGCTTAGGCTGTTGTTGATGAATTCCACGATATTGGAGCTCCATTCAACGATATCAATTTTTTCCCCTCGAAGCTCATCCACCACCGCTGTCACGCGTATGCCCCTGTGGCCGATACAGGCCCCGGATGCATCCACGTTCTCGTCATAGGAATATACAGCGATTTTTGTCCTTGAACCTGGTTCCCTGGCGATGGCCTTTATTTCCACAATGCCATTCTGTATCTCGGGGACCTCCATTTCAAAAAGGCGTTTCACCAGTTCAGGATGGGTCCGTGACACATAGATCCTCGGGCCCCTGTTGGTCTTCTTGACTTCCGTCACATAAACCTTCAGGCGTGAATTCAAGGCGTAATGCTCACTGTTGACCTGTTCTTTCCGTGCCATGATGGCCTCAGTGTTCCCCAGGTCCAGAAACACGTTGTCGTGTTCTATCCTTCGGATGATCCCCGTAACGATATCCTTGAGCTTGTTGTCATAGATGTCATACAGCTTGTCTCTTTCAGCTTCCCTGATCTTTTGCATGATAACCTGTTTCGCTGTCTGAGCGGCGATTCTTCCGAAGTTCTTTGGGATGAGTTCCTCGTCGAACTGAAGGCAGTCCCCTTCCTCCACATCCTGGTCATGGATCCTGGCTTCTTCCAAAGAGATCTCAGATCCCGGCTCAGTCACTTCCTCAACAACCTGCTTGATGATGACCACATGGGTTTCCCCGGTTTCCCTGTCGATCCGGATGCTAAGCTCATTGACCTTCCCATAATTTTTTTTGTATGCCGCAGCCAGTGCTTCCTCCAGCGCGACGATCAGTATTTCCGCATCGATTCCTCTTTCACGCTCAATCTGCCTGATGGCGCTCAAAAGCTCTGTTCCCATGTTCCGTCCTCCTTAAATCTCAAAAACTCTTTTTACTTTTGCGGTCTTTTCCTTTTCAATCTCCATGACACCCCGGTCTGTCTCAAGAGTGATTACTCCGTCTTTGTATTGTTTCAATATGCCTTCAAATATTTTTTCCCCATCCATGGGAGCATACAGCTTGACACTGACCTTCGTCCCCATGACCCGTTCAAAATCCCTGTCGGTCTTCAATGCCCGGTCATACCCGGGGGAGGATACCTCCAGGTCGTACGGATCCTCAAGATCGATATGCTCGTCAATCACACCGTTGATGTCCAGATGCACTTTGCTGCAGTCCTCAAGGGTGATTCCGGAAGGCTTGTAGATATATACCCTCAGGATCTTCCGGTTATTCTCCCGGAGAAATTCCACGTCCACAAGCTCCACGCCATGTCTTTTGACAATCTCTTCTGCAATTGCACGGGCTTTTGCCACGATTTTCACAGACATTTCGTTCTCTCCTTTACAAAAGTTAAGAGTGGTCCAACCCACTCTTAAGTAACACACTAATCTCTGCTAATGAATTATAGCACCTGTGCAGGCAATAGTCAATGTTATTGGGGAAACTTTATAACCGGGAAATGACCGCAATCGCCTTCCCTGCCTGCATGTGAAATGCCTGAATGCTTCAAGGCCATACGGTGGCATTGCTGCCGTTGCATATGTCTGTCGAGATCGAGCCCTCCGGGATTCAGGAAAAAAACGACAACTGGCTGCTGTCCGGCAAGTGCATCAGTACGCCATAATCCTTCAATTTTTCCACCACCGTTTTCGTCACGCCTGTCCTGTTCTTGAAGTCCTCCACGGAGGAGAATGGACGGATCTTGCCTTCCTCGGAAATCCTGTTTGCCGCCGCTTTGCCGATGCCGGTCATCGCAGAGAACGGAAGGCGGATCCCTTCCTCTTCCACAAGGTGATGCACGGCGTGGGACCGGTAAAGGTCAATCCCCAGGAACACGATACCCCTTGCCTTCATCTCTATGGCCACCTCAAGGATGGTATAGATGTTTTTTTCCTTGTCGGAAAGCTCCTTGTAACGCACATCCATGTCCCTGAGGGCATTCATGAGAACATCATATTCCCTGTTCATGATCTCCAGGTCGAAGTCATCGGCGCGGATGGAGAAATAGGAGGCATAGAATTCCTTTGGGTGATACACCTTGAACCAGGCAATCCGCAGGGCCATGAGCACATAAGCCGCGGCATGGGCCTTCGGGTACATGTACTTGATGGTCTTGCATGACTTGATGTACCACCCGGGGATGCCTTGTTCCTTCATGGCGGTCTCCTGACTTTCTGTCAGCCCTTTTCCCCTTCTGACCCGTTCCGTGATGTCGAAGGCCGTCTTCTTGTCCATCCCCTTGCCAATGAGGGTGTTCATGATCTCGTCACGGGTGCAGATGATGTTCTTCAGTGTGGCGGTTCCCTTGTCAATCAAATCCTTGGCATTGTTCAGCCAGACATCCGTACCATGGGAGAGCCCGGAGATTTTCACCAGGTCAGAGAAAGTGGTGGGGTGAGTGCCCTGAAGCAATTCCCTGGCGAATTTCGTACCGAACTCAGGGATCCCCAGGACGCCAAGGCTGGTTGGGATTACCTTCTGGAGCTCCAAGCTTTCTGTGTTTTTGAAAAGCTGCAGGACCTTGTCGTCTGCGATATCCACCTTCGCCGGGTCCATTCCAGTCATGACTCCCAGCATTTTTAGTACCGTGGGATCGTCATGACCGAGCAGGTCAAGCTTCAGGAGCGTGTCATGCAGGGAATGGAAGTCGAAGTGGGTGGTCACCACAGGGCTGCCTTCATCATCCGCCGGTCGTTGCACCGGGGTGAATTCATAAATGGAATGCTCGCTGGGCAGAACGATCATCCCCCCTGGATGCTGTCCTGTCGTTTTCCTGACCCCGCTGATTCCTCGGACAAGCCTGTTGATCTCGGCGTTTGGCAGGTTCAGGTTTTTGTCTTCCGCATATCCTTTGACAAAACCGAAGGCCGTCTTTTCCTTGATGGTGGATATGGTCCCCGCTTTGAATACATTGCTGGTTCCAAAGAGTTCCTCCACATGCCTATGGGCCATCGTCTGGTATTCACCGGAGAAATTCAAGTCGATGTCCGGTTGCTTGTCTCCCTCGAAACCCAAGAATGTCTCGAACGGTATGTCGTATCCGGCCTTGTCCATCCGGGTACCGCACTGCTGGCAGTCCTTGTCCGGCAGGTCGATCCCGCAATCCATGCCTGGAACAAAAATGAAGGATTTGCAGCCAGGGCAGATGTAGTGCGCTTCCAGGGGATTGATCTCCGTGATGCCCGCCAGGTAAGCAACGAAGGATGATCCAACCGAGCCCCTGGAACCCACGAGATAGCCTTCCGCAATGGATTTAGCCGTCAGTTTCTGGGCGATGATGTACATCACGGAGAATCGGTTGGAGATGATGGAATCCATTTCCCTTTCCATCCGCTCCTTTACGATGTCGGGAAGAACATCCCCGTAGATCTGGCGCACCCTGTCCCCGCAAATGCGCCTGAGTTCTGTATCCGACCCAGAGATGACCGGGGGATGGGATCCCTCGGGAATGGGTGAAAGCTTTTCAATGAGACCGGCAATGGCCCTGGAGTTCTCCACCACGACCTCATGGGCTTTTTCCGGTCCAAGATAGGCAAATTCATCCAGCATCTCCCGAGTAGTCCGCATAAACAACGGGGGTTGGTGCTCGCTGTCCTCATATTTCTGTCCGTTCATCATGATCTTGCGATAGATGCTGTCCCTCTCATTGAAAAAATGTGCGTCGCAGGTGGCAACAACCGGAATGCCAAGGGAATCTCCCAGGGCGACAATCTTAGCCTGGGCCGCTGCCTTTGGCGGTGTGTCGCCTGCCGGCGGCGCGGTCCTCAACGCGGATGGCGACGGGTACGCCTATAACACTCCGTCCGTCGTCGCGGCCATGACGTATCTCAAGGACCTCTACGACGAGGGCTGCATCACCTCTACCGTCACCGGCACACCGAGCGCGCATTTCGCCGCGCGGCGCGCGCTCTTCGTCCTGGGATCGAGCGCCGACATCCCTCTCTACCAACGCGCGATGGAGGCCGCCGAAAACGAGGATGTGTGGGGCGTGACCACCTTCCCGTACAGCGGGACCGTACCTGCGCCAATCGTCCACGGCAGCGACTTTATCATCC
>JAWOHX010000097.1:0-3469 GCA_046484975.1 Clostridia bacterium | reverse complement strand
TGTCGGCCGGCCTCGTGCAAAATCGCGTCGCGCAACGCGACCTGTGCAAAGTCGGGATAGGTGGTGTTGAGCGCGAAAAAGAGCAGTACCACCAGCAGCACGCCCAGATTCACAACCATTGCGAGCCTTCCGGCGATGAACGGCAGATAGCCGCTCAAAACGTCTCCGGCGAGTCTGTGCTGCCAGAAGTGCCGTAGCAGAACCAGCACCGGAATGTTGACAACCAACAACGTCACCAGCGGATCGTGCGCATCCGCCCGCTGCACGGCGACGGACAGGATCAGCGCGAGAGGAAGCGCACGCATGAACGCAAATAGCCACAACATCCCTCAGGGAAAATGTCACCTTTCCACAAGAATATAAAAGGGGAGGATGAAAAATAAGAATCATTGAAGAAGCATTGGACAAACGGTTTAAACTCTTAGGTGGCAAGTCTCCAAACCTCAGCATCAGACAGGTGCAACGGTTGAATAGGGAGGCAATCGCAAATGGAGTCCAATTCATTGGTGGTGAAAAATCACCTGACGGATGCGCTTGTCAACCTTTTTTCTTGTTGTCTTCGTCCGGATCACTGGGGAATTCCAACAAGGGGATATCGTGGATTTTTTCGCCACCGATGCCCTTGATGGAGCCATACATCCCAATTGTGTTTTCAACAGCCATCTCAATTTGTTTTTCCCGTTGCGTCCATAAATTCTGCATGGCGTGTTTTTCTTTGCTGATCTGCTCCTTCAGGGAGGAAAAGCCGGAAACGATTCCCTCAACCCGGTCTCTGAACTCCTCACTTGAAAGGTAGCTGTCCATTTTTTTACCTTTTTCGTCTTTGCTTGTCGTTGATTGCAAGACCGCATGCTCCCTCATCAGCATTTCTCTGAAGATGAAAGCCAGGTTCCTTATCTCTTGATGCCCGCAAATCCAGATGTCATCCATACATCCAAACCCATCAATGTCATCAGGGAATACTTCTGTGACCATGACGGAAAATGAAGCGTTGACATTCTCCCGGTCGGCCTTGAGCTGGTTTACCCAGTCTCCTGAAAAATCCTTTGCTTGACCAATTCGGAATACAATGTTGCCACAGGGCTGCTTCCGGTTGTTTTTCACGATCTGCAACAGGACTAAATCCGTTGTCTTGTCATCAACGGGTTTGATGTCATCATCCGGGAATGCAGCTTTCAACAGGTCTCCCACAGCAAGGGCACTTAAAGGCTTATAAGCCCGCACCGGTTCTTGTTTGGCATTTGTTTTCATCTCTTCGATCTGTTTCTTCTGGTCGCTGATTTTCTTCTCGTATTCCTTGATCAGGAGGTCATATCGCCCGCGTTCCTTTTTGCTTGCCTCTTCCTCGACCCTGCCGATTTCCTCCAGCAGCCTTTTCTGCACCTGGATTTCCGCTTCCTCCTGCCTGTCCGCCAATTCCTTCTCTTTTTCAACCAGGGCAGATTCCTGTTGTTTCATTTTTTCGACTTCCGTGAGGGCCTTCTGTTTCTCCAGTTCCAGCTGCCTGATCTTATCTTCCGCCTCTTTCAGGCCTTTTTCCTCTGGCTGCATCCCTGTATTTGCCTTCTGTTCCTCAAAGGCAGATTTGTCCTTCTCCAGCTGTTCCTTCTGCTTTTTGAAAATCCTGGCCTGTTCTTCATATTTCTTGTCGTATTCCAGTTTCATCTTTGTCTCGGCCTGTTTCATCAAAGCGTATTCAACAGGTATCTCGTATCCGCAGTTCGAGCATTTGATATTCTCGTTTCTCATCATCGCATCTCCTTATATCCAGCGTTGGTTCATCTTTTGTCATACACTCAATCCACTCATATCATATCACTTTTTGCATGGGAATGGCGTATATGTCGAAAAAAGAACAACTTCCAGGATACATGAAAAAAAGAGCCTCATGAGGCTCCCCGTCTTCCTTATTCTTTTGTATATCTGAATACCACATTTCGATTGATCAAGTATCCCATCACGGTATAGAACAACATGCCCGTGATGACACCGATTGTCTCTGAGATGCCGATCAGATCGATGAGGATGTACTGGAGCAACATGGTCAACAACAAAAGGGAAGCCGTGACGGCAAAAAACATCAGCGCTTGTTTTTTGATGTCCGCATTCCTTTTCCTGAATGTAAAATGCCTGTTGAGGAAAAAACTCACCGTGATTCCAACGGAATACCCGATGAAGGTATAGAGGGGATAAGAGAAATGCAGGAGTCTCAGGCCAAGGAAAATCAGCCCGGTCACGGTGGTATTGATGATTCCCACGAATCCGTAACGGATCATTGTGAAGAGTTCTTTCATGAGTTTTTTGGTTTTATTCATGTGAATATTATAACATAGGGGAAAGCCATGATTCTTCTTTTATTTCATTGACATTTATTTTGGTAGTGGTACAATATACAGTACTTGAAGAAATCAATATACACTAAATATTGTATATTTGGGGGGGAATCATGAATTTAACAAGAAATGCTGTAACCGTATTGGAGAGACGATATCTGGCCAAGGACGCGGATGGAAACCTGCTGGAGACCCCCGACGACATGTTCAAAAGAGTGGCCAAGGCCATCGCCCAGGCCGATAAGGGGATTTTCAGTGAAGAGGAAATAGAAAAGAACCAGAAGGATTTCTATTCCATGATGGCCAATCTTGAATTCCTTCCCAATTCCCCCACCCTGATGAACGCAGGACGTCCCCTGGGACAGCTGGCAGCTTGCTTTGTCTTACCCATTGAGGACTCCATGGAGGGAATCTTCGAGACCGTGAAGAACTCCGCATTGATTCATAAAAGCGGCGGAGGCACGGGTTTCAGTTTTTCCAGGATCCGGCCGAAAGGTGCGAAAGTAAGGACAACTGGTGGAATTGCAAGCGGTCCCATCAGCTTCATGAAAGTGTTCAATGCTGCCACGGAAGCCGTGAAGCAGGGAGGGACGCGCAGGGGCGCCAACATGGGGATTCTGCGTGTGGACCATCCGGATGTCAGGGAGTTTATCACCTGCAAGAAAGACAACACCGACATCACCAATTTCAACATCAGCATCGGGGTCACGGAAGCATTCATGAGGGCCGTGGAGGATGACCAGGAATACGAACTCATCGATCCAGTCACCAAACAAACAACCTGCATAGAAAAAGCAAAGGACATCTTTGACCTAATCGTTGAGAACGCCTGGAACAACGGAGAGCCTGGAATCATATTCCTGGACAGGATCAACAGTGACAACACCGTTCCCGGAGCCGGGGACATTGAAAGCACCAATCCCTGTGGGGAACAGCCTCTCCTTTCCTATGAATCATGCAATCTGGGATCCATCAATCTTTACAAGATGCTCATGGAAGACCCGGCGGAAGGGTTCGATTATGAAAAACTGAAGAAATGCATTCGGAAAGCCGTTCATTTCCTTGACAATGTCATCGACGTCAACGGTTATCCCCATCCGGAGATATCCAGAATGTCCAGGTCCACCAGGAAAATA
>JAWOHX010000027.1:0-10085 GCA_046484975.1 Clostridia bacterium | reverse complement strand
TCAAACCCCTGGGGCTTGATGTCCGCGGAACCGAAATCAAACACCAGGCTCTCGTTGATGTACAGGTTGGCGTTGTCCCCGATGATGACCAGTTCCTCCCCCTTCTCATTGGTTTTCCCCATGGCGGCCTCGATGGAGTTCTTGACCTTCTCAAAGATGTTGGCGCGCAGGACTGCAATGCTCTGGAGCTTAAGCCGAAGGTCCTGGAGTTCACGGGTGTTGATGAGGATGATGCTTTCCAATTGTTTTTGCTGTTCCGCCAGGATAATGATGATCTGCTGTTTGTCGCTCATCTGCTCTTCCGTCTGGGACAGAAGATCCGTGAGGTTGATCAGCTGCTCCTCGAAGACGGCAATGAGCCTTTCCTTTTCCTTCAGCTCCTCCTCTGCGATGACCAGGATGATTTCCTTGTCCTCCAGCTCAAGACGTGTGGCGCTGAGTTTGTCCCGCTCGTCGTCAAGGCTGATGGACATGATGATGTTTTTGATGAACACGATCATCACGAGAAACAACATGACCAGGGCGATGGTGGACATCACATCGGCGAACGACGGCCAGAAGTTGTCGCTCTCTTGAAATTTCTTGTATCCTCTAATTCTTCTCTTCATTTGTTTGACTCCTCCAATGGGACTTATTCCGACAATGTGTTCTTGATTTCTTCCAGCTTGGCCTCGACTCTTTCCGTGGCTAATTTGTTGAATGCCATTGTCTGCTCGGGAAGGGAAGCCACTGTGGTGGCCAAAAGCCGCTGGTTCTTATCGAATTTCTCCACCACGGCGTCCAGGTTGGCGATGGCGGACTTGATACCCTGCTGCAGATGGGATGAAATGAGCACAGAACTCTCCGTCATGGTGCGGTTGAAGGAGTCCTGTGTCTTCTCCGTCAGTTCGATGATCTGGTGGTTGATTTTGCCGATGGAATCCAGGAATGAGCTTTGGATGGAATCCATGGTGGCGGAATTGGTGTCCGCACTTTCCTTAAGCATTTCCGACATGGCGTTGATGGAGAAAACGGAGCGGTCGATCTGCTGGATCAGGGTCTCCATGTCCCGGACAACCCCCTCGTTGAAGCTTGACATCTGGTTCGCAGCATCCTTCACATCGGTGGAGAACTGTTTGATGGCATCGAAATTGTCGCCGATCAAAGAAGAAGAACTCTTCAGGGACTCGGACATCTTGATGAAGCTTACGTCCATCATTTCGATGTTGTTCCGCAGGTTCTGGTTGAAATCGGTGAAATCCCTGATGTTCTCGGCAAACGTTCCCAGGCAGGCCTCGAAACGGTCCACGGTGGAATCCAGGACTTTGGAGGACACCGACACATCCATGACCACATGGGAGAGCTTCTCGCCGAACTCCTCCACCGTTCCCTTCAGGCTGGTCTCGATCTTGTTGCCGAATTCAATGAAGGTCTCCCGAAGGATGCGGTTGAGCATGGTGTATTCGGTTTCCTTGTCCTTGGAGATGGCCACGGCGATGGTGTTGTCCAGGTATTCCTCGATGTTGACCATCAGGCTTTCGCGTTCATCTTCACAATTGCTGACCACCAGGATCAGGTTCAGGATAATGGACATCAGGATGCCGACAAGGCTGGTGATGAAAGCGGCACCCATGCCTCTTGCCGCGCCTGACAGGCTGTTGAGGATACCGACCCAATCCAAGGATGTGGTGCTGTCAGTGATGAGAACGTTCACCAGTTCGCTCACGGAGATGGTCAGTCCGATGAAGGTCCCCAAAAGACCGAGGACGATGAGCATGGAGATGCTTTTCTTGACAAAATTCTCGCCCAGCAACCCGAACCGCAGGTTCTCCATGAAGATCTTGTCTATGATGGCCTGGGTGTTGACGGCGCTGTAGTTGTTGGCCGCCGCCGCTTTGTATTCCTGGACGACCTTGTTCAGCAGGTCATTTTTGAACACCCCGGTCCTTCGTTGTTGTTTGCTGGCCAGCTGCTTGCTGATGCCCATATATTTGAATTTAATGAAAAGATTGATGAACAGAGCCGCGACAAATACGCCGATGATGATGGCGATGATTACTTTTCCGGAAATATCGATGGTTCTCATTAATTGCATCAGATTACTCATTTGTATGATCTCCTTGTATTTGATTTCGAATCCGTCTTTATCATATCATATGGCATAAGAATAATATAATGTTTTCTTGCCTGTGAAAATCTCCATTTTATTGGACGAAATCCGAGAACGACAAGTTCCAACAGGGGGGGATTATGGTATAATGAATCCGGTTATTTCACAGACGACAAGGAGACTTCACATGAAAAAAATCCATCTGGTATGCAATGCTCATTTAGACCCCGTATGGCTGTGGCAATGGGAGGAAGGGCTGGGGGAGGCCTTGTCCACCTTCCGGATCGCCGCGGAATTCTGCGAGGCAGAGGACGGGTTCATCTTCAACCACAATGAGGCCCTTCTTTATGAGTGGGTGGAGGAACACGACCCTGCACTTTTCAAACGAATCCAGGATCTTGTCTCCCTGGGGAAGTGGCACATCATGGGGGGATGGTACGTCCAGCCTGACTGCAACATGCCCAGCGGGGAGTCCTTCGCACGGCAGATGCTCTATGGAAAAAGATATTTTATGGAGAAATTCGGCAAGGCGCCGGAAACCGCCATTAATTTCGACCCCTTCGGCCATACCCGGGGTCTGGTGCAGATCATGTGCAAGGCGGGCTACACCTCCTACCTGTTCTGCCGGCCCGACAGCTCCCTGAAGGAGCTGCCCGGGGAGGATTTCATATGGGAGGGGGTGGACGGGTCCAGGATCAAGGCCCATCGCTCCTATCGCTTCTATCTTTCCCAGAAAGGAAAGGCAGCGGACAAGATCCGGGATTACATGGAAAAGCATCCCCATCGGCAGACGGGACTGTTGCTCTGGGGCATCGGGAACCACGGGGGCGGACCTTCCAGGGTGGACCTGGACATGATCGGTTGTCTGATCCGGGAAAAGGAGGGGGAAGTGGACATCATCCACTCCACACCGGAAGGCTATTTCCGTGAGGTCCCTGAGGACATCCCGGTATTCAGCGAATCCTTGAATCCCTTCGCCGTGGGTTGCTATACTTCCCAGATCCGGGTCAAGCAAAAGCACATTGAGCTGGAGAACATGCTCTACTCAGCCGAGAAAATGATGTCCCATGCTGCTTTGGCCGGTCTGTCGGCATACGACCGGGAATCTGCGAAGAGGGCGCTCAAGGACCTTTTGTTCTGCGAGTTCCACGACATCCTCCCGGGATCCAGTATCCAGGTTGCGGAGGAGGACGCCCTGCGGCAGATGGGCCGGGGAATCCAGATTGCTTCGGAGCTCAAGGCAAAGGCCTTTTACATGATGCTGGCCGGCCAGCCCAAGGCAAAAGACGGGGAGCTCCCCATTTTCATCTACAACCCCCATCCTTACCCGGTGGAGGATATCTTTGAATGTGAATTCATGAATGAATTCACCAATACAAAGGAGAAATTCGGCCTGCCCCGGATCACCAGAAACGGAGAGGATGTGCCCTGCCAGGATGAACGGGAAGCCAGCGGCCTCCACGGATTCGACTGGAGGAAGAAAGTGGCTTTCCGGGGGACCCTGGATCCCTGCAGCATCAATCGGTTCGACCTGGTGCTGGAGGAAAAGGACAGCAAGCCTCCTATGGGTGCATATGAGAGGGAAGGAGCCATCCACATCCGGACCAGGGACCTGGAAGTGAAGATCGCCAAGGATACAGGACTGATGGATCTTCTCAAGGTCAATGGCAGGCCAGTCCTTCAAAAAGGAGCGATGCGTCCACTGGTCATCAGGGACAATCCGGATGCCTGGGGCATGAAGGTGGACAGCTTCAACGACGTCCTGGACAGTTTCAGGCTGATGACAGAATCCGAAGCCACGGCCTTCGCCAATGTACCCGAGGGGAATTTCGACGCGGTACGGGTGGTGGACGACGGGGAGGTGCGTGTCCTGGTGGAAGCGTACATGAAATACCAGGACTCAAGGCTGGTGCTTTCCTACCTTGTTCCGAAGCAGGGAACCGAGATCACCGTCAAGGTCCGTGTCTATTGGAACCAGACGGACAGGATGCTCAAGATATCCATTCCCACCGTCATGGAGAACGCCAGGTTCATGGGGCAGATTGCCTGCGGGACCGAGGAGTTGAAATCCGGAGGCAAGGAAACGGTAGCCCAGAAATGGGTGGCCGCCACGGACGGGGACCTGGCGGTCTCTGTCATCCGCGACTGTTTCTACGGGCAAAGCCTCATGGATGGGAACATCCTGCTGACCCTGCTGAGGTCACCGGCCTATTCCGGCCATCCCATCGGTGACAAGCTCATCGCAGAGGACCGTTACTATCCGAGGATTGACCAGGGTGAAAGGTTGTTCACCTTCAGGATCATCGCAGGGGACATGGAAGAAGTGATGGGGACCGTGGACAGGAAGGCCCATGCTTTCAATGAGAAGCCACTGGTGATTACCGCTTATCCCTCCGGCCACGGCAACATGCCTGGACAGCTTTTGGAGATTGACGGGGGGCAAGTGTTGCTGCAGGCCTTCAAAAAGGCGGAGACCCGGGAAGGATATGTCGTGCGGCTCTACAATCCCCTGCCAAAACCTTCCGAATGCGTGGCCAGGAGCCGGCTGACGGGTCTGGAAGCCAGACTTTCCTTCGGAAAACATGAATTGAAAACCCTCCTGGTCAACGGGGACCGATGGGAGGAGACGAATATCCTGGAGGAAACGTTGCAAGGACGGACATCCTAAGGCTATGAAGAGGTGCACATGGACAAGATAAGGAAAACCATCATATGGATGAGCTTGCTGCTGCTGCTTTCTTCCTGCGCAAAAAGGGAACCCGTTGGGACCCCGTTGCCGGATCCCTGGTTCCAGCCGGATGCCGTGGAGACCGTCAAGGTGGTCCATGCCCCGGAAGGCGGCAGGATCATGGTGCAGTATCCGGAGATCACCGGGATGGCTGACGGGGAACTTTCTGACATGATCAACGGGAGCATCCGGGACATGGCGATGGAGGATGTCATGACCTATCCGGAGGACGGGTATGTTTCCTACGAATTGTTCTATGACGTCCCTTTCCTGAACAGCCGGATGGTCAGCGTCCTTTTCCGGGGATACCAGCACCACCAGCATGCGGCCCATCCGGGCTTCATCCTGAAGGGCCTCACCATCGGCCTGGCCAAAGGGGACAGGCTGGTCCTTTCCGACCTGTTTGCGGACGGTGAAGACCATGAAGCCCGCATCCGGGAGTTTGTCATGCAGTCGGAGCAGTACAGCAAGTATGAAAGCGATTTTGACCTCCTGCTTTTCGATTACCTTGCACCCGGGACAGCGGGTTTTGTCCTGTTCATCGACCATCTCCTGGTGTTTTACGAGGTCCCGCATGTGCTGGGAGACCATCTTGTTTTCGAGGTTCCGTATGAAGACATGATGGACATCATTGACGTGGAAGGACCCATATGGCGGGGCATCGTTCCATAACTGAAGATGAATGTGATATAATTGCATTGGCAAAAAGACTTTTCAAAGAGAGGTTTGTTTTATGAAATACTGCATAGGGGTGGATTTCGGAACCCTGTCGGCCAGGGCCGTGCTGATCAAGGTGGGAACCTCGGAGATTGTGGCTGAAGCCGTGAAAGACTATTCCCACGGTGTGATGGATGAGTTCCTGCCGGACGGGAAGACCCGGCTGGGACATGACTGGGCGCTCCAGCATCCCATGGATTATTTGGAAGTCCTTGGGGAGACCATTCCCGGTGTCCTTGCATGTTCCGGTGTCACCAAGGAGGATGTCATCGGTGTTGGCATCGATTTCACGGCCTGTACCATGCTTCCCGTGGACAAGTCCGGGGAAGCCCTCTGTGAGAAAGAAGGATTCGCCGGCAATCCCCATGCCTATGTGAAGCTGTGGAAGCACCATGCCGCCCAGGGTCAGGCCAACCGGCTCAATGAGATTGCAACGGAGCGGGGGGATACCTTCCTTGCAAGATATGGCGGACGTATATCTTCCGAATGGATGATTCCAAAGATCATGCAGATCCTGGATGAGGACCCCGGGACATATGAGCAGGCAGACCGGTTCATGGAAGCCGGGGACTGGGTGGTTCTTCAGCTCACCGGCAAAGAGAAAAGAAACAGCTGCGCGGCAGGATACAAGGCATTGTGGAATAAAAAAGACGGCTATCCCCCTGATGATTTTTTCAAGGCCCTGGATCCCAGACTGGAGAACCTGGTGGAAAAGAAGCTGTCCACCGATATCCATCCTTTGGGGACCAAAGCGGGGGAAATCAACTCATATGCGGCTAAGCTCACCGGCTTGAAAAAAGGAACCGCAGTGGCGGTGGCCAATGTGGACGCCCATGCGGCCGTACCTGCGGTGGGCATCACCGAACCAGGCCAGTTGCTGATGATCATGGGGACCTCCACCTGTCACATGGTCCTCGGGAATGAAGAAAAGATCGTGCCTGGCATGTGCGGGGTGGTGGAAGACGGTATCATGCCGGGATTTTTCGGTTTCGAAGCCGGCCAGTCATGTGTGGGGGACCATTTTGACTGGTTTGTCAATAACTGCGTGACCACGGAATACAAAGCCCAGGCCAATGCCATGGCCATGAACATCCATGAATTCCTGCGGGAAAAAGCCAAGCGGCAGAAACCCGGGGAAAGCGGCCTCGTCGCCCTGGACTGGTGGAACGGGAACCGTTCCGTCCTTGTGGATGCGGACCTGACGGGGCTGATCCTGGGATGCACCTTGCTCACCAGGCCCGAGGACATCTACCGGGCTCTGATTGAAGCCACTGCCTACGGGACCAGGATGATCATTGAATCCTTCCGGGATAACGGGGTGGAGGTACACGAACTCTTCGCTGCAGGGGGAATCGCCATGAAGGATGACCTCATGATGCAGATCTATTCCGATGTAACAGGCATGACCATCAAGCTTGCCAAATCTCCTCAGTCACCGGCCCTGGGAAGCGCCATGTTCGGTGCTGTGGCGGCTGGGAAAAGAAAAGGCGGATACAATGACATTTTCGAGGCCGCCAGGGAAATGGGCGGCATCCAGGACAAGGTCTACACACCGAATCCGGAGAATGTCCGGATTTATGAGATGCTGTATGGTGAATACCGGATATTGCATGACCATTTCGGAAGAAAAGGCAACGATGTGATGAAAAGGCTCAAGGAAATCAAAAAAAATGCAGGCAGGTGACCGGACATGGCAATGTTGTACACACTGAAAAGAGAAGTTCTGGAAGCCAACAAGAACCTGGAACGGTTCGGGTTGGTCAACTATACCTGGGGGAATGTCAGCGGAATCAAGCGGGAAGAGGGGATTGTGATCATCAAACCCAGCGGGGTACCCTATGCCGATCTGACCATCGAATCCCTGGTGGTGCTGGACATGGATGGGAATGTGCTGGAAGGCAAGCTGAAACCCAGCAGCGACACAAAGACCCATCTGATGCTCTACAAGCATTTCAAGGACCTGGGAGGGATCTGCCATACCCACTCCTCCTGGGCCACCAGCTTCGCCCAGGCCAAGAGGAACATTCCCAATTTGGGAACCACTCATTCCGATCATTTCCGGGGAGACATCCCCTGTACCCGGGAAATGACGTATGACGAGATCAACGGGGAATATGAGGGCGAGACCGGAAAAGTCATCATCGAGACATTCAAGAACATCAATGAGAACGAGGTCCCCGGGGTGCTGGTGGCTTCCCATGGGCCATTTACCTGGGGGAAGGATGCCCAGGACGCAGTGGAGAATGCCAGGGTTCTGGAGAATGTCTCGGAGATTGCCTATAGGACATTGCTGCTGAACAAGAATGCCGAAAGCATCAATCCGGTCCTCATCGACAGGCATTACCTGAGGAAGCACGGGGCCACCAAATCCTACGGTCAGAAGTAAAATGTAAATATTTTGTGAACAAATTCAAATACACCCCCTTTATATGATAAAATTTCTATATCGTTGAAAGGGGGTGTTTCTCATGAAGAAGATCATTGCACTTTTGATGACGGTGGTCCTGCTCATGTCCTGCTCCTCGTCCGGGGAAAAGAACCGGGATGTGCCCCCGGGCTGGGCGGAACAAAAACAAGTGGAACTCACAGTGCGCCTGTGGGGGAGCAGCCTGAACGAGCATTTCATGAGCGACGCATGGACAACCTATATCCAAGAGAAATACAATATTCGCATCTCCTTTTCCGACGAAAACTTATACAGCACCCTGGCGACACTGAGCGTGTCCTCCGGCAGATACACCAATGACCTCATCCGGATGCATGCCTCGGACGCAAGCTATATCTTCCTGCTGAGAGATTCCGGCCAGATCATGCCCTTCAACGAAATCCTGAAAGACAACCCGGCATGGAACCGGCTGCCTGCCCATGTCATGGAATCCTATATGGACGGGGATGGGAACATATGGGGCATTCCCGCTCGATATGGCAACTCCCTGAGGGCAAGGCTGATCAGCAAGGAGGTGATGGATGCCACCGGTTTGGGGATGCCCAACACCCTGGAGGAGCTGTATGAGCTGTTTTTCCATGTGACGATGGAAAAAAACATCCCTGCCTTCGTCTATTATGCGGTACCGGATGTTTTCGCAGTAGGGTTCAACGACTTTTATTATGCCAACGGATGCATGGTCCAGGAGGCCCTGTCCACCATCCTCTACGATATCGGGACAGGGACGTACGAGGACGGTCTTATCAGCCCCAACATGCCGGATACCCTCATGTTTATCCGGATGATGCTGCAGAGCGGGATGGGTCACAGGGCTGAGGACAACTGGGATTATCATGTCCATATCTTCGAGGACATGAAGGCAGGAACGGGTTTTTCCGCCTGGCACCAGTATGCGGCTGAGAATGACAGCTTCTACAACCTGCCCGGGGTCAGTGGGATGAGGACGGAGAAATACATCCCGGTCCTGCCAGGACAGATGGACAGCTTCTGGATGCTGCCCGCCAGTCCTGATGTTGACAGGGATGCCGTCAACAGGTTCGTGAATATCTTTTATGATCCAGATGAAGCATATCTCTACGGCTTGGTTGGCCTGGAGAACGAAAGATTCACGGATGCCGGGGACAGGATCATCATTGTTTCCGACTTGGAAGAAGAGTTTTTTTCCTATTCCATGTTTTCCCCCTTCATCGACCTCGGCCTGGAAACCCGGAAGATGCTGACCACACCCCATGGGACCGTCATCACCTATGACCAGACCTCCCGCTACCAAATGGAGATTGCGGACAAGGATGCAGTGGGCTTCATCAAACCGCTGCTCAATTTCCCTTTCCAGAACCGGAACCACTATTTTGACAGCCGCTCAGGAATCAGGTTCCTGGCCAATTTCATACTGGGCCATGAGAGCATCGATCCCAATGAACTCATCCAGGAATACAGGGTTCTCATGCGCGGGAAGGGATACAACGAACATCTGGACCGTGTCAACCGGGACATCGGGATGACGACCCGGTTCCATTACTGAACATCCAATGAATGTCTGTTTATGACAATTGTCATGACATATGATAGAATATGGTTGTTGGTCTGCATTACTGATGAAAGAGGTGCATGAAGAAATGAAGAAAGCAAAAGCAATCCTTCTGATGGCAATGTGCCTGCTGCTGTTTTCCGGGTGTATGTCTGGGAGTAATCGAGTCCCTTCTGAAACCCCTCTTCCGCAAATAACAGATTTCACGGAGTTTCATGCTGCAGAACTGCGGGGAGGGCAGCCACTTCCCTATGTTACCAGAAGACAAACCGTTGGCTTCATCATAGATGAACAGAATAGGCTCTGGTCATTTGGAGACAATTCCACAGGACTGCTTGGACTTGGCTTTAAAGATGTTGGGGGCATTCAGATTGTTATTGACCAAGAGAGTGGACGATATACAGTTGGTCATATAAAATACCCTCCTACTCATATTATGGACAACGTGGTCGACATAGTGTTTGGTGGTTCTGCCGCCGCCAGCCAGCTCTCGCGTACGATCGTCAGCGGCAGCGGCGTGTCCAGACCCGCGAGCCTGCAGTCCGTCTCCCAGGCCTCCAGCGTCTCGTCCAGCCGG
>JAWOHX010000065.1:0-3658 GCA_046484975.1 Clostridia bacterium | reverse complement strand
AGATTGACAATAATATAATACCAGACGGACAGAAGGATGAAAACCAGCTTCTTTTTCGTGTGGGCCATCTCAAAGACCTCGAAGGCGCATCGGGAAACAATGCCTCCTGCCCACAGGGTGAAAATGACTGCGACCAGAGAAGTCAGCACCCGGGAAAGATTGAAATCCGTCCAGCGGACAATGATAAACTCCAACAGCCCCGACAGGGTACCGGTGAGGATGACCCCGTACAGGAACCCCTTGACCAGCTTGAGCCGCTTGGTCCTCAACTGGAACTTCTCCACCTCCGGGTCCAGGGAACACAGGAAATCCGCCGCCGGCCAGCCCCAGGCCACCACGGCGAATCCACCGGTGAACAGTACCAGCCCCAGGCCAATCACCAGGGCCAGAATGTCCGGCACCCTGCCAGTCCGGATGAAATGTCCGGCCACCATGACGAGACCTGCTGCAAGTATAAGCACAAAAAGTCCAGTCCTTGTTCTCACAGGCCTTTTGTAAAGGTTCCGGTCCAATAACAGAATGTCCAGTAGTTTCTTCAATTGATCATGCTCCCATCCATATTTTACTATATCATCCCCCGGTGCACAACTCCCGGCACATCAAAAAAGGGGACGGCCATATGGCCGTCCCCTGTATGGCAATTCGCTATTTGTAAACCGGACCGAAGTTGTTGCAGGCTCTGAAATCGGCTCCCTCAGGATCCCCCGTTCCGAAGGCGCTCCATGCACTGGGCCGGTTGATTCTGTCCACTGGCACATTGTGCATGCAGACCGGGATCCGGAGGATGGAGCATAAGGTGATGAACAGATCCCCCACATGCCCGCCGGAAAGGACGCCGTGGTTGGCTCCCCAGTTGGCCATGACGGAATACACATCCTTGAACGCGCCCTGTCCCGTGAGGTTGGGGGTGAACCAGGTGGTGGGCCAAGTGGGATCCGTCCTCTTGTTCAATATGTCATGCACCTCATCTTGCAGGTCCACGCTGGTGCCTTCCGCAATCTGCATCACGGGCCCCAGTCCGTCCACCAGGTTGAGGCGCGTCATGGTCACCGGCATGCCTCCACGTGTCCGGAAAGTGGAGGAAAATCCGCCTCCCCTGAAATATTCGGTACTGGCAGGTCCCCATGTGGTGCTGCGCAGGCAGGCTTCCATCTCTGCTTCACTCACTTCCCAATGGGGTTTCATGGAGGGGACACCGTCTTTCTCCATGCACCCCGTCCCGTCCAGAGCCGCTGCTCCGGAATTGATGAGATGGATGATGCCATTTCTGGCGATGCCTTCCAGTTCCTTGCCTGTGGCGCTCTTCACCGCTTCATTGGACCAGTAGGTCCTGACATCAGCGAAGACCTGGGCCGAACCTGTCAGCAGGTGGCCGAACAGCATGGCCACACCGTTGAGGGAATCGTTCTCGGTGGCCACCAGGTAAGGCTGTCGGATGCCCGTCCAATCGAAGGAGGAATTGAGGATGGACTCCAGAAAGTCCCCGTTGGGCATGAAATCCGTCCACTGGCGCTGTCCTTGGAATCCCGAAAGAATTGCATTCCTTCCCAGGGCCTCTTCCCCGAATCCCTTTTCCCGGAGACAATCGTTTCCAGTCATCATGTCTCTGGCAATGAGTGCCATTTTCACGCAGGTTTCCCAGTCCTGGTCCTTTTGTTTTCTGGAACGCCTTTTTTCCTGAGGATTCATATCCGCTCCCTCAGGACAGTTTTTTCTTACCCATTCCATTGCCTGTCCGTATTCGTCCTCATCATAAATGCCCTCGTTCATCCTGCGGATGAATTCGGACATGTCCGCATACTCGTTGCGCATCCCCAGATATTTCTGAAAGAATGCCTCATTGACGATGGATCCAGCAATCCCCATGGAAACAGACCCGAAGGAGAGGTAGGATTTCCCTTTCATGTATGCAGCTGCCAATCCAGCCTTGATGAAATTCAGAATTTTTTGTTTGACATCCTCCGGCATGGACATGTCGTCCATGTCCTGCACATCCCTTCCGTAGATACCAAAAGCCGGGATTCCTTTCTGGTTGTGGGCGGCAAGGACCGCCGCCAGATAGACCGCTCCGGGACGCTGGGTTCCATTGAAGCCCCATACGGCCTTTGGCATGTGGGTGTCCATGTCCATGGTCTCTGAACCGTAGCACCAGCTCCTGGTCACCGTCAAGGTAAGACCGACCCCTTCCTTTCTGAATTTCTCGGCGCATTCCGTAGCCTCCGCCACCCCGCCAATGCATGTGTCAGCGATGACGCAATCAACGGGCAAGCCGTTGGGATATTTCAAATTCTCAGTGATGAGCCTGGCTGCCTGCCGGGCCATCTCCATTGTGATCTCCTCAAGGGACTCCCTCACGCCGTTTCTTCTGCCGTCGACGGTTGGCCGGATGCCTACCTTGGGCAGCATTCCCCTCAGACGTTCCCCGGGTTCGTTTCTTCTCATATGCGAAATCCTCCTTTGATCCTTTAAAAATGGTTCAGGACAAAATAATTCTACCATCATTGCATCACACCGTAAAGATTGGAAAAAGAAAAGCCCGGATTTTAGGTCCGGGCTTTTTGATCAGAATTTCGTGAAGGAATCGTAGAACTTGACCTGGTATGGCTCGGTTTCCTTCATCCGGTCCACCCTCTGCATGACCTTGCCATTGGTAAGGGTTTCCAGGACATTTTCCCTCACCTCCTCGAAGGTGCTCTTTTTCATGAGATGCATGACATGGAATCCCGCATCGGTCTGAATCAAGCCAAAGTCATCTACTTCCGCGGTGAAAGACCATTCCACGAATTCCTCCAGATAGGCATCCCCCTTGCTGAAGGTGTAAATCCCCTGGTTCTCCGTCACGCCCGGATCCTCTGAGAATTCAGCAGCCAATGCAGCCATGTCTTCCCCGGCGTCAACCCTGTCAAACAGGTCCTGGGCTTTCTTTGCTGCGGCTTCCAGTGCTTCCTCCCCGTATGCTTCCCCGGTTGTTGGATCGAAGGTGGTGACAAGGATGTGACGGACGGTGACCTGGTCGTAGCTTTCCTTGTAGTTGTTGTAATAGGAAATGATTTCGTCTTCCGTGATTTCCAGTTCGATGATGCCGTACAGGTAGTCCTCATATTTCTGGGCAATCCAGGAATTCTCGTGGTTCTGGAGCACCACACTGAAGTTGGCACCGTAAAGCTGTTTGGCCACATCGTCCGTTTTCAAATCCAGACTGAAGGCGTATTCCTCGAATCTTGTCCTGAAGGTGTTCTTGCTGTCTGTCAGCTCATTGGGATCATACCGGAAATCCGGGTCGTTTTTCGCCCAGTCAAGCATGATGTACACTTCCTGTAGCCGGGCGATGGCCCTGTGTTTCGCAAGGTCATGAAACGTCATGGTCTCGGTGTAGGCGGCGGCCAGGAAATCCTCGTCACTGACATTGGGAGCCACGGAATCCTTGTATTGCAACAGGAAATTCTTTTCCTGAAGATAAAAGAAATTGAATTCCTCCTCCTTGACCTTCCGGTCGCCGATCATCAGGATGTTGGTGGGAAGAAGACTGATGATCAGATATGCGAGGATGGCCACCCCGAGGATGACCGCCAGCGCGATGAACCCGTATTTGATGATGCTTTCCTCCCTGCCTGCCTCCGGTTTCGCCTTGACAGGGGTTTGTTTATTCGTTTCTGAC
>JAWOHX010000060.1:0-3259 GCA_046484975.1 Clostridia bacterium | reverse complement strand
TATCACAGCGCCCAGAGTCACCGCCAAGCAAGCAGCCATACCGCTCAAAGCAATATCTGTAAGCATTATCGTCTCTCCATTGTCCCGCTAGTCCATCACCCTCTGGAATCTTTCTCTTGCATTCATCAGGAATGTTTCCCTTCTGCGTCCTTTTTCCATATCGGCTTACACCATACCACCATTCTATTGGAACAAGCCTTATGATTCAAGTTCCCCTTGCTTTTTGGCCAATTGTTCCAGTTCCTCCTCGACGATGCCCAGATGCAGCCTCTCGAAGAGAATGGAGACGGCACTAAAAGATCCAGGATGGCGTTGACACCATTGCACAGCATGTCTGCACTTTGTCCTGTCCTCCTTCACGTATAGAAAAACACCCGCCCCATGGCTTTTTAATGCCATGGGACAGGTGCGTCCTCGGCGCAATATTACGGCTTATTAACAGGCCGTACGGGCCTTGCCTCGATGTAGCCCCTGTAGCCCTGGGGTTCCAGCTGGAACCTGGGGGCATCCTCATCTGCCCATTCGTAACCGTAGGTCCCGGGGTTATACTCCTTGATGGCCTCCCACAGCTCCCCGATGGCATCCGAGAACATGCTGTCCTCGAAGGGTTCCCCCTGGAAGACCATCATCCTGCAGGGGTCAAGGTCGATGATCTCCATTCCTTCGGGAATCTTTCCGTTGAAGTCCGCCGGCACCTCCACCCCCTGGACATAGGTGGACGTCCCCGGTTTCACAAGCTTTTCGGGGAGCCACATCCCGGCGGGTTCGTAGAGGGCCTCCTTGATGCCGGTGAGCACATTCCAGACTTCACAGTCCACCTCTTCGCAGTACTCGAAGTAGTGGGTGGCCTTGACACCCCTTTTCAGGATGAGTTTCCGGGCAGGGCGTTCCATCACCTGGACAAAAACCGTGTTTGCTTTTTTCTTTTCAGACATGATCCTCTCTCCTTTTTGAATCGTAAGGTAGTAGTCACGGATGCGGTGGGGCATGAACAACCCGATGGGCCGGGGGTTCATGCTGTATTGCTTGGGAAGGACACCGAACTGCTTGAAAAATGCCCTGGTGAATCCCTCGTGGGAATCGAACACGAAATCCAGCGCCACATCCACCACCCTGGCCTGTCCGTCCCGCAAAAGGTTTGCCGCCTTGCTCAGGCGCAACGCCCTCAGGTATTCAAAGGGGGTCTTCCCGGTGAGCTCCTTGAAAATCCTGGCGGAATGCCACTGGGAATACCCGGCGGCTTTTGCAAGGTCCCTTGCCGTTATCCTCCTTTGCAGGTTCTCGTTCATGTGGTCCTGCATCCGCTGGACTGCATCGACCACCTCCCATTGCTCCATGATGCTTTCCTCCTGGATAAGGATAACACCCTTTACGGGCGGGTTTCTTGACCGGGAACGCGAACATGTCCCCGGGAATCAATCCTTTTCGAAATACACCGGGTTCGAGAGCATGGCCAGCATGGGTGGCAGGCCCTTCTCATAGCACCTGGTCACTTCAAACCGGTAGAACAGGATGTCATTCCTTTTCCTCTCAAAGGCCATCTCACGGACATTGTTCCCGCAGATGATCTCTTCCTCGTCCTTGTCAGTAATGAGGCGGATGACATCCTGGCTTCTTAAGTTGAAGAACCGTATTTTAAGAGCTGTGCCCCGCTTCAGGCTTTCCCCCAGCCCGTTGACATCGATGCCGGGGCCATCCGGCAGATAACTCATGAACCCATGTCCATTGCGGATGGCATGGAGGATGTCCTCATGCTCCCTGGACATGGCGTACACCTGCATGCAGGGGGCCCCCATGCTTCCCAGCAGGCCGGGCCTGTGGAAATCGCTGCCTCCCATTGTCGGAATCTTAAGGCCTGCCACCAGCTGCATGTGCCACCACCCGATGGCCTTTATGTTTCGTTCCGACATGATGCCGTTCCAGATTTCCATCGCATCATAGCGGATGCCCTCGAAACCCCATTTCCAGGGGCACAGGGAACAGAACGGGTGGTATATGACCACCATGGCACCGCATTCCCTGGCATCCTGGAACAGGAGGGCCGTCTCGTCCAGGCTGTTGGTGTGCATGCATTCCCTCAGGGGCCTATGGATGCCCAGCAGTCCTGCATGCCCCATGTAGTGGGTCCATTCCATCCCCGGGATCACCGTGATCCTGTCATGGGGCCGGATGCCGTTGTTCTGGGCTGTGGTGTTGTGGTCGGTCAGTATGATGAAATCCAAACCCATCCTGGCCGCCATGTTCACCGTCTCATCCACCGGCATGAAGCCGTCGGAGCAGAGGGTGTGCACATGGGTCTCCCCTTTGAACAGCCTTCTTTTCTTCATGGTGAAGCGAATGGTATATGTGACATCCACTCCCTGCTCCTCCACCCGGTAGGCCCCGACGACAATCCTCCATTCCCCTTCCTTGAGAACAACAGGATGGAATCCATCGCAGGCTGTCGTACCCGACACCCACAGGTGATTGCGGTTGGAGCCGGAAGCCCCTACGGACCTCCCCTGGTCGTCGCAGAGTGCGAAGTCGATGACATTGACCTCCCCGGACTCCATGATCCCGTCAAGCTCCACCTGCCGCATTCTTTGGTATTCATAGGATATGTCCAGGCGTTCCACGTTCTTTTCCATGTGGAAAGGCAGTTCCAGGTATGTCCCTTCCATTTCCTTTGTCACATGCTTGCGTAAGACCGTCTCCTTTGTCATTGCCTCTTCAGCGCCCGGGCCGTTTCGATGACGCCGCAGGCCGTCGTGTTGATGACGGCGGTGGGTCCGCCGGACTGGGCATAGAACAGGTTCTTTCGAGCAGTCATGGCGTCACCGCAGGCTGATGCAATGGGAAGTGTCTGATGCAAGGATAGCGAAAGGGCGCGACCCGTGGCATATCGCGGAGCTGGTTTGACGCCCACATCGCCAATCTATAGCCTTTGGCGCCTTGCACGGCTGGCGCAGTCGGACCGAATTCGCGCCGCAATGGGGATCAATACATGCGTATCGTACTGCTGGGGGCGCCAGGGTCCGGGAAGGGGACCCAGGCACAGAGGCTCATGGCCGAGCGGGACATCCCGCAGGTCTCGACTGGCGATCTGCTGCGTGCCGCGGTGGCCTCGGGCAGCGAGCTTGGCAGGCGCGCCCGCGCGGCCATGGACGCAGGTGAGCTGGTCTCCGATGACATCGTGCTGGGGATCATCCGCGAACGTCTCGGCCAGCCGGATACCGGCAATGGCTTCATTCTGGACGGATTTCCTCGCAACAGCGTTCAG
>JAWOHX010000135.1:0-6295 GCA_046484975.1 Clostridia bacterium | reverse complement strand
ATGGGGTCGGAGCAGAGGTTCGACTACACGGTCATGGGGGATGCCGTAAACCTGGGCTCACGACTGGAAGGGGCGAATAAATCCTACAAGACCCATATCCTGATCAACGAAACCACCTACGCTCAGGTAAAGGACGACTTCGTCTGCATGGAACTGGACAGCGTTCGGGTCAAAGGGAAAAATAGGCCGGTCTGCATTTACGAACTGGTGGGGCGAAGGGGTCTTCCCTCAAAGCACATGGAGGCCATCGACCGTTTTCAGCAGGGTCTTGAGCTGTACAAAACCCAGAAGTGGGACGAGGCCATCGCGGCCTTTGAAAGCGTCAACTCCCTGGAGCAGACCCTTTATGCGGCGCGGCCTGGTGGGAGACCAGGCCTTTCATGTGATGAGAAGGGGAGCAATGCTGCTGAACTTCTCAAGGGGAGGGCTTGTCTGCAGGGAAAGCCTGAGGGAAGCCCTGGCTGAAAAAAGAATCGCCCGGTACATCACCGATTTTCCGGATGATGACCTGCTGTCCATGGAAAATGTCACTTGCATTCCCCATCTGGGGGCTTCCACCCGGGAGTCGGAAACCAATTGCGCGCTGATGGCCGTCAGACAGGTGAAGGATTACCTGGAGAACGGGAACATCACCAATTCCGTGAATTTCCCCGGTTGCAGGATGGACCGGTCCTCGAAGGTGCGGATTGCCGTGGCCCACAGGAACATCCCGAACATGCTGGGGCAGATATCCGGTGCCGTCGCCAGGAAGAACATCAACATTCTGAACATGGTCAACCGGGGAAAAGGCGATTATGCCTATACCCTGATGGATGTCGATGAGGTTCCAGGGCAGGAAATCATCAGGGATATTTCCTGCATTGAGGGCATTTTGGCCGCAAGAATGATTGTGGATTAATAATATTGATTAAAATATTAAATATATTAATATAACTGTTGACATTTATGGATATATTCAATATAATGATGGCATAAATGAAGGCGGTGATTGAATATGGACAAGAAAACCAAATCAACCCGGAGCCATGTCAACCAGGAGGGGAAAACCCGGACCCCGTCCGCCTGCATCAAGAAAGGGCAACCCGCCACTCTTCCCTGCAGAAAGTCCGATGCCATCAAGGGCAGGGCAAAGGAATCCCGGGTTTCCGATGTCGGGATGCCCCGAGTCATGATTATATGAAAGAGGTGAAGAAAACATGGTGAAGAACAAGACCCCGGGGAAATGTCCGGTATGCAGCAATGATTTCGCCATTACGAAATTGACCTGCACGAAATGCGGGAGTGAGCTCACAGGTTTCTTTGAGGGATCGAAATTCTGTGCCCTCTCAGAGACGGACCAGTATTTCATCGAGATATTCGTCAAATGCAGAGGCAGCATCAAGGACGTGGAAAAGGAATTGAAGGTCTCCTACCCCACGGTCCGAAGCAAACTGGATGATGTCATCGCAAAGCTGGGATACTCTGTGGGTGACGATGACAGCAGCCGTTCGGAACGGTCTTTAGAAATCATAAAAAGACTTGAAAGCGGCGAGATCAATGCAAAACAGGCGACGGAGATGCTGAATAAGATGAAAAAAGGAGAAGAGCTATGAGCGATGAAAAACGTAGAATCCTTAAAATGCTTGAGGACAAAAGCATCACCAGTGACGAAGCCCTGGACCTGTTGAATGCATTGCGGGATGAGGAGGAAGAGATCCGGCCCACAAAGAAACCAGGGAAAAAAGCCACCATGCTGCGGGTGCGGATCGAGGCCAATGAAAAGAATGACACTGTTGCGAAAGTCAACGTGAACCTCCCCTTGTCCGTTGCCAAGAAAATCACCCAGCTGCAGGGGCTGGTCCCCAAGGAGGCCAAGGACAAGATGAGCGAGAAGGGAATCTCCTTTGACGGCATCAACCTCAAGGAACTCATCGAGGCCTTTGAAAGCGGGGACATTGATGAGAACCTGGTGGATATCGTTGCAAGCGATGAAGACAGCAAAGCGGTGGTACGGATTTATGTGGATTAAGGGCTGGTTTTTCACGGTGTATGTAAAAGCCGGAAAATTCAGGATCTTCATCCCCCTGCCTCTTTATGTGCTGAGAGGGATCCTGTGGGATTTCATTGAGCTGATGGATCTTGTGGGGTGGAAGAGATTCCGAAGACATTCCCATGGGTTCGGCAGGAAACAGGCGGTTTCCCTGACCCATATGTTCGACTGTTTGCTGGGGAGTGGAAGATACGACCTGGTGGACATCGCGGTGAAGGACAAGGACCAGGACATCATCGTACAGGTCAAAGTGGTATAGGAGGCGAACAATGAAAAGACTCGCGATCAGGATATTTATATATTTTCTCGCTCTATGGGGGATGTCCCTCGTATTGCCCCAGATTTTTGGAGAGCCGGCATTCATTGCGCTGGCGGCGCTGGTTCTTGCGCTGGTGAACACCATCATCAGACCCTTGCTCAACCTCCTGGCCCTTCCTTTGAGTATCGTTACGTTGGGCATCGCCGGCATTTTTGTGAACATGCTGACGCTTCTGATCACGGACAGCATCGTCCGGCAGATCGGGATTGAAGGATTCTGGGCATATTTCCTGGCAGCGCTGGTGATCATGATCTGTGATTCCCTGGTCAGGAACTCGAAGGCAGATCGTTGCATGCGCGCATGAGAAAACAAAAATACAGAGGTGGAGGACCATCATGAAAAATACCGGCAGGGAATTCATGGAGAAGACCAAGTACGGGAACTTGAATCCATCGGAACAGCAGCAGGGGTTGCCCCAACCACCCCTTGAAACAGCTTATGATGCCGGCAGACCGGTCATCAGGCTCCCGAAGGCGGATGATGCCCGGTGCAGGGACATGTCATTTGCCAGGATTGTGGCTGAAAGGAAAAGCGTCCGGAACTATATAGAAGAGGAGATGTCCCTGGAGGAATTGTCCTTTTTGCTCTGGTGTACGCAAGGGGTCAAGGAAGTCCGGAAAAACCTTGCGACCATCAGGACAGTGCCCTCCGCCGGCGCAAGGCATGCACTGGAAACACATCTGCTGGTCAGGAATGTCAAAGGGGTCCCGGCCGGCATATACCGTTATGCTGCATTGGAACACAAGCTGGTGGAGACAAACCGGTCACCGGATATTGTCGACCGGGTGGTGTCAGGTGCCCTGGGCCAGAGCTTCATTGGCTTGGCACAAGTCTGTTTCATCTGGTCGGCGGATGCCAGGCGTATGAAATGGCGTTACGGGGAAAGGGGATACCGGTATCTTCATCTGGATGCCGGGCATGTCTGCCAGAACCTGTACCTGGCCGGGGAAGCCCTGGGCAGGGGAGTCTGCGCCATTGCCGCTTTTGACGATGATCAGATGAATGAGCTTCTTTGTCTTGACGGAGAGGAATGTTTTGTCATATACATGGCCGCCCTGGGAGCCCGTCGGGAATAGTGTTGAAATCTCACCCGTTATGCGATAAACTTTGGTGGTAGTTCATGATGACGGGATGGAACATGCTTAGCAATCGCAATGATAAAGCAATACTGGATAATCTGCCTGTTGCATACTCATACCAACGGATTTTGTATGACCAATCCGGCAATCCCATCGATTTTGAATTCATGGATGGCAATGGGAAATTCCTGGGGATTGCCCATGTCTGCATGGAGGATTTGCCGGGAAAAAAGGCGACGGAGGTCCTGCCAGGTTTCAAGGACGTGCTTCCCGCTTTTCTAAAGCGTTGCCATGACCTTTCCATGGATGGTGGATCAGACGACACTTTTCTTTGCCGCTTCCCTGACGGCGTGAGTTACGCCATCCATGCATATTCCGACCAGAAAGGGCATTTCGGTGCTTTCTTCCTGGAACCTGCCCGGGAGTTCTCTGCGGACAGGACCATGGAACTGGATGATGCCCGGAGAGCCCTTCAGGAAAGCCAGGAAAAATTGAAAATCACCCTTCTGTCCGTAGGCGATGCCATCATATCCACGGACATTGACGGCAACATCGAGATGATCAACCACATGGCGGAAAAGCTGACAGGCTGGCCCTATGGGAAAGCAATGGGCAGGTCACTGGATGAGGTGTTCCATGTGGTCCATGAGGACACAGGGGAACGATACACGGATATGGCCGGCGGCATCATCCGGGGTGACGGACGTCTCAACATGGCGAATCCTACCATCCTGATTGCCCGGGAAGGCAGGAGGATCCCGATCAAGGACAGCGCTGCGGCAATCAAGGATGAGAAAGGGTGCATACGGGGTTGTGTCATTGTGTTCCGGGATTTTTCTGAAGAAAAAACCAAACAGGAGAGAATCAGGCATTTGAGTTACCATGATGAGCTGACAGGCCTGTACAACCGGCGCTTCTATGAAGAGGAACTCAAGCGGCTGGATACAAAAAGGAATCTGCCCATCTCCATCATCATGGGTGATGCCAATGGACTGAAACTGGTGAACGACACCTTCGGCCACGCAAAAGGGGATGAACTATTGTTGAAGGTGGCGGAAAAAATCAAACAATCATGCCGTGCGGATGACATCATCGCAAGGTGGGGCGGTGATGAGTTCGTGGTGCTTCTGCCAAGGACGGGCATCTCCGAGGCCGAGGATGTCATCAGCAGGATCAAAGGGATGGCCAGGAAGGAAAATGTCCATGCGGTGAACATCAGCATCTCCTTTGGATGGGCAGTGAAAGAGAATCAGTCCCAGAACATCATGCATGTCCTCAAGGAAGCGGAAGACCTCATGTACAGGAACAAGACCATGGAAGGTGAAAGTGAAAGGGGAAGCATGATCAATACCATGCAAAAGACCCTTCACGAGAAAAACCCCCGCGAGGAGAGGCATTCCGTCCGGGTGAGCGAGACAGCGCAACGCATCGGGGAGGCCATGCGTCTGCCATTGACGGAGATCCATAAGATCCGCGCGGTGGGATTGCTTCATGACATCGGAAAGATCGCCTTTGATGACCGTATCCTCATGAAGAATGACATATATGTGGAAAAGGACTACACAATGATGAAAAGGCATCCGGAAATCGGATACCGGATTCTGAATGCTTCCTTTGAAATGAGGGAACTGGCGGAATATGTGCTTTATCATCATGAATGGTATAATGGGAATGGATATCCAAAAGGCCTTTCAGGGGAGGAGATTCCGTTGATTTCAAGGATCATCGCCATTGCGGATGCCTTTGATGCCATGACGGAATACAGGCCTTACAGGACGATGATGCAGAAACAGCAGGCCGCCGCACAGATTCAAGCGGGAGCTGGAAGCCAGTTCGACCCCGGGATCGTGGAAGTTTTCATCTCCAGTGTCCTGGGCGAAGATCGCTGAAATAAAGTAGGAGAGACCAGTATGGAATTCGATGTGTTCAATTATGTTATTCTGCCCCTTCTCATATTCGTATCACGGATATTCGATGTGACCCTCGGGACACTCCGAATCATTTTCGTGTCAAGAGGCAAGAAATTCATCGCCCCAATCCTAGGGTTTTTCGAGGTCCTGATATGGATTATGGTGATTGCCCAGATCATCAGCCAGCTGGACAATGCATTCACATACATCGCGTATGCCCTTGGATTTGCCGTAGGAAACCTGGTGGGAATCCTGATTGAAGAGAAACTGGCGGTGGGCATGTATGTTGTAAGGATATTCCTCCTAAGGGACGAGTGCGGCATGAAGAAAAGGCTGTCAGACGCCGGGTTCGGCGTCACCAGCGTCCAGGGAATGGGCGCCAGCAAGCCAGTGACCATCCTGTACTCCATCATCAAGCGCAAGGACATGAACAAGGTGGTGGAAATCATCCATGCCTGCGATTCCAAGTCCTTTTACTCCATTGAGGATGTCAGGAGCGTGTACGAGGGGGTTTTCCCGGGGAAGTCCTATGGTTTGGCCCCTGGCACCAGCAGCGACAAGAAACGTTTCCTAGGCCATTTCATCAGGAAGAAATGAAAGGGGATTGAAATGGAGATCGGGATGATATCCCACAGCGGGGTATGTGTCATGGACGAAGACACCCTCTTCATTTTTGACTATTACAGGACCAGGGGTTTTTTCCCGGACTTTAAAATGTTCCGGGATATTTATGTGTTCGCCTCTCACCGCCACCATGACCACTTCAATCCGGAAATCCTTCAATGGGGAAAGGATGCAAATGTCACCTGTGCCCCACAGGGGCCTTCCGGGGCCCCTACGACCTGGATGCCCGGCGCTGCATCTCCTATCTGACCATCGCGCCCTGGTGCTCGATGGGCCGTTCAACGATTTTTTTGCATTGTGCCAGACCGAGACCGGTGCCTTCGTATTGCTCCCG
>JAWOHX010000151.1:0-11164 GCA_046484975.1 Clostridia bacterium | reverse complement strand
CCTTCGGATTCCCCTGAAGAAGGCCCTGGGAATGATCTCCACCGGAGACATCACAGACGGCAAGACCATCATCGGCATCCTCCTGGCGCATGCAGCCAGATGATGGCCGTATGGAGCCTTATCCGTTTCTCTTTTCCAAGGTATTTCCATGCCGGGATCCTGTCATGGAATGGAACAAAAGCAATCAGGCTCCGTCTAAACAATAGGATGCAGGAGCTGCATCATGTGAATGGAAAAGAGGGATTATTATGAAAAGGACCATTCTATTGGCTGTACTGATTGTGGCATTGCTTGCCGCTACAGGTTGCAGCCTCTTATTCAACGGCGAAGCAGCGAAAATAGAAGAAGCGCTTCCCTCTGTCAAGGGATATGACAACCTGCTGGAGATCCTGAGCGGCATCGCCAGCACCCAGGCCATGTACTACATGACCGGTGACAGGCCAATGCCGGAAAGCGCTGACAGCGCCAAAAACACCTTGACGCCCAGCCAGGGGGCCGGAAACGACTATTCGGGCACCAATGTGCAGGTGCAGGGTGTCGATGAGGCGGACATCATCAAGACGGACGGCGAATATATTTACCAGGTCAATGAAAACAGCATCGTCATCACTAAGGCCTATCCTGTGAGCGAGATGAAAGTGGCCGGAAGGATCTCCTTCAACGACGAAACCTTCTATCCCTATGAGCTTTACCTGGACGATAAATACCTGGTGGTGATCGGTAATACCTACTACCATTACCCCATGCCTTACATCGATGGTGCAGAAGAAGTCACCCCGGGAGTTGCCCCGGATGAAAAAAAGGAGGACTTCGACTCCGTCCAAAGGTTCATCCCTTATTATGGCAGGGATACCGTGAAGGTCATGATCTACAACATTGAGACCCCGGAGAACGCCTATCAGGTCAGGAGTTTTGAAACGGAAGGCCACTACCTTTCATCCAGGAAAATCGGTTCCCATCTGTACCTGATCAGCAACAAGTACATCTATCTCTACGATGGACAGAAACCGGACGAAGCGATCATTCTTCCCTGGTACAGGGATAGTCTCAAGGACGAGGAATTCAAAGCGGTTTCCTACGACAGCATACGCTACTTCCCTGGCAGCCAGGATTCCAGTTACCTGTTGATCACGGGGCTGGACATGGACAAGATGGAGAGCGACATCAATGTCCAGGCTTTCCTTGGCTCGGGACAGACCATCTACGCTTCCACACAGAACCTTTATGTGGCCTACCCGAAATGGGAGCACAATTTCATTGATGCCCAAGGATCCGGGGATGCAATAAGCGACAAACCCGCGGAGGACATCGCAAGGATCATGCCCATCCGCTCATCGACGGTGAACACCTCGGTATATCGGTTCACCCTTTCCGGGGGAAATGCCACCTTCGCAGCGAAAGGGGAGGTCCCCGGGAACCTGCTCAATCAGTTCTCCATGGATGAGCACAACAACCATTTCCGTATCGCAACCACCATCGGCGACGCCTGGAGATCGGATGAGTTCACTTCCACGAACAACCTTTATGTATTGAACAGCCGCATGGAGACCGTGGGTAAAATCGAGGGCATCGCTCCCGGTGAGAGAATTTACTCTGTCCGGTTCATGGGCGACAAAGGTTATATGGTCACATTCCGCACCGTGGACCCACTGTTCGTACTTGACCTGAAGAACCCCCAGAACCCAACCATCCTCGGGGAACTCAAGATTCCCGGATACAGCGACTATCTCCATCCATATGATGAGAACCACATCATCGGGTTCGGCATGGATGCGGTGGAGGCAAACATCGTGGATGACAGGGGCAATGTGCTGGGCACCACCGTCTACCAGCTGGGAATGAAAGTCGCCATGTTTGATGTGAGCGATGCCACCAACCCGGTGGAAAAATACTCCATCAGCATCGGGGACCGGGGCACCTACTCCGATCTCCTCCACAACCATCGGGCCCTTGTCTTCAGCAGCGAAAGAAACCTGATGGCCTTTCCCGTGACCATCATGCAGTCCCCCACCGGCAAACCCCTCGAGTATGGCAGCTTGTCTTTCCAGGGGATGATGGTATACAACGTGGATCCAGACAACGGATTCGTTCTGCAGGCGCAGATCACCCACTTGACAGACCAGGAACTGAAGGATGCCCCGAAAATGTGGTTTGACTACAACAAGGCGGTGGAAAGGGGACTGTACATCGAGGATGTCTTCTATACCATCTCAAAGATGACCGTCAAGGCGACCAGCTTGCAGACATTCCAGGAACTGGGTAGCATCAGCCTCCGGTGAGCGAAGGCAGGCAGCAAAATTGACATGAATCCGGCCGGGGCAAAAAGCCCCGGCCGCTTTATGCCCCCGGTGCCTGCGCGGCACCCTTTACAGGATGAACAGCCCATAATACAATGGAGAAAACAAGGTTGGCGGTGCTGGCATGCGATTTGATTTGGAGGCAGTCATCCAACGGGACATTGGGGTTGTGTATGGATTTTTGATGCACATCGACGCCCAACCCAGGCATGGGCGTTCGCAGGTAAAGGCCTATGACAAAGTTACGCCGGGACCTCCGGGTCCGGGCACCAGATACCGGGAGGTCGTCCGGTTGCCCGGCGGCAAGGAAATGGTCGTCCATACTGAGCTCGTGGATCTGGAGGTTCCTTGTTCCATCCGTTACACCTGGCATTCCAGCCTTTTCCGAGGCATCCTGGAATACCATCTGGCCACAGTGGGTGAAGGCACTTTCCTTACGCAGCACCAGACCCTGGAGACCACCTGCCCCATGAAGATTTTGAGTCCTGTCATCTCCCTGCTGTTCTGGCACAAGCTCAGGCAGAGGATGCAGTCCATCAAGGCCCTGCTGGAGAGCGGAAAGGAAGGCATCGGATGCTGATGATGGAGAAGGCAGGCTTCCTGCGGCGGCGGATGGCCCTGGAGTGGGGCTGTCCCCCGGACGCCTTCCTGTCCGCGGACCATGTGTTCCTGTCCTCCCCGGACATGTTCTTCGAGATTGTCTCCTTTGGCAGGAATGCGGTGGTACGCGGCAACGGCGACATCCTGGACTGGTGCTCCGGAATGTTCGCGGACATCCCGCCTGAACGGATCATGGACGGGGAGCTCCTGTACGCCATTGAGAGGAAACTTCGGGAACATGGCAGGAAACTGGCTGGGGAACACATCCGCTACATCCACGCGGACCACTGCGGAGCACCAAATATACCGGACGGCTATACCTTCCGGTTGTATGACCGTGATGATATGGACATGCTTCAAGCATTTTCGGGATTTGACAATGCCCTCAACCGGAAGGATGATGTGCTGGCTTGCGGAGCGTTCTCAAACGATGCGCTGATTGCCCTGGCCGGGGCGGACGACCGATTGTCGGACTGCTGGCAGATTGGCGTGGACACCCTGGAAGGGCATCGCCGGAAAGGGCTTGCGGCCCATCTGGTGAAAACGTTGGCGTTGGAAATCGAAGATCGGGGATTCCTCCCCTACTATACCACATGGGGGGCCAACATCGCCTCCGCAAAGACCGCTCTCCGTGCCGGGTTTTTCCCGGTATGCGTCGGCTATCATGCCGTCACCATGGAGAGTTCATCTCACGAAGTGCCCGCCCTTGTCGGTGAATGAGCCAAACAGGATCATGATGAGGTCCACCACAATCCCGACACCGAACAAGCCAGCGGTAAACAGGTAAAGAAGTCCCGTGCCGATTTTCCCCACATAGAACCGGTGGATGCCGAATACGCCCAGGAACAGGCACAGGATGAAGGCGACAATCCCTCTTTTAATGGATATGTTCATATGATCCCTCCTTGTAAAAAAAGAGCCGGGTTCCCCCGGCTCTTCGCATTGGTCATTCCGCCATTTTCCGGTAGGTCTCATACCTTTCCCCGGCTTCATCCGAGGCTTTGCTGAACAGGAATTCCGCCCTGTCCGGGAAGGTGATCTTCAGGGAGGTGTACCGGCTTTCACCCATGAGGAATTCCTTGTAATTCTCCGAAGGTTCCTTGGAATCCAGGATGAATGGGTTCTTTCCCTGCTCCTTCAGCAAGGGGTTGTACCTGTAAAGATGCCAGTATCCTGCTTCCACCGCGTTCTTCTCCTGCTGTTGGGTGCTTCCCATCCCAATTTTTATGCCATGGCTGATGCAGGGGGAGTAGGCGATGATCAGGGAGGGCCCCGGGTAGCTTTCGGCTTCCTGGACGGCCTTGACGAACTGGCTCTGGTTGGCACCCATGGCCACCTGGGCCACATAGATGTACCCGTAGGTCATGGCGATGAGGCCAAGGTCTTTTTTCTTGAGGGGTTTGCCCGCGGCGGCAAATTTGGCCACCGATCCGGTGGGTGTTGCTTTGGATGCCTGCCCGCCGGTATTGGAATACACCTCGGTGTCAAAGACCAGCACGTTCACATCCTCCCGCAGGGCCAGGACATGGTCCAGGCCTCCGAAGCCGATGTCATAGGCCCACCCGTCCCCGCCCAGAATCCATTGGGACCTCTTGGTCATGTAGTCGGCTTTTCCCCTGAGTTCCATGATGATCTCATTGATCTCCTCGCCTTTGCAACAGTCGTTGGCACAGCCGTCCAGGGATTCCAGGAGCCTGTCTTTGGCCTGCCTGGTGGTTTCCCCGTTGTTACGGTTGTCGATCCAGAATTGGGCCGCTTCCTTCAGTTCCCCGCAGATGTCCAGTTCCACGATTCTTTCACACAATTCCTGGATTCTGCTCCGGATGTGCTCCGTGGCCATATGCATGCCAAGGCCGTATTCGGCATTGTCCTCAAACAGGGAGTTCGCCCATGCGGGTCCCTGGCCCAGGTCGTTCACACAATAGGGGATCGAGGGTGCGGATCCCCCCCATATGGAGGAGCAGCCCGTGGCATTGGCAATCATCATCCTGTCCCCGTAGAGCTGGGTGATGAGTTTGATGTAGGGGGTTTCCCCGCAGCCTGCGCAGGCCCCCGAAAATTCGAAGAGAGGTCTTTCAAACTGGCTGCCCTTCACCGTATATTTGCTCATGGGATTTTCCTTTTTGGAAAGTCCCATGGCATATTCCCAATTGGTGTCTTCCCCGCACTGGGTCTCAATGGGTTTCATGATCAGGGATTTCTCCTTGGAAGGACATACCTGGGCGCAGTTCCCGCAACCGGTGCAGTCATAGACCGAAACCTGGATCCTGAATTGCAAGCCCTCCGTGCCTTTCCCGATGGCTTTCTTCGCGGCAAAGGATGCGGGGGCCTTCTTCATTTCCTCCTCGTTGACGAGGAAGGGCCGGATGACCGCATGGGGGCAGACATAGGAGCACTGGTTGCACTGGATGCAGTTGTCAATCTGCCACTCGGGTACGGTGACGGCGATGGCCCTTTTCTCATACTGGCTGGTGGCCATGGGAAAGGTTCCGTCCTCAATGCCCTCGAAAGCGCTCACGGGAAGGTCATCGCCCTTCTGGGCATTCATGACATTGGCCACGTTTTCGATGAAGGCGGGCACTTTGGTTTTTTTCACGGGAACATCCTTGGCCGTTGCCCAGGAAGCCGGCACCTTTATTTTTTTCAGCATCGCGATGCCTTTGTCCACGGCGTCATCGTTCATCTTGACAATCTTCTCGCCCTTGCTGCCATAGGTTTTCCGTGTGGCGTCCTTCATGTAGCGGACAGCGTCCTCGACGGGGATGATTTTGGCCAATTTGAAGAATCCTGCCATCATGACCATGTTGATCCTTCCTCCCAGCCCGATGTCGCTGGCCACGCCCACGCCGTCCAGGGTATAGAACTCGATGTCATTCTCTGCGATATACCGCTTCACATGGCCGGGGAGATGGGTATCCAGCTCCTCCTCGTTCCAGGCGGTGTTGAGCAGGAAGGTCCCTCCCTTCTTCAGGTCGGATACCATGTCGTAGGTGTGCAGGTAAGCCTGGTTGTGGCAGGCCACGAAATTGGCCCTGGAAACCAGGTAAGTGGACTTGATGGGTTTTTTCCCGAAACGCAGGTGGGAGATGGTGACGCCGCCGGATTTTTTGGAGTCGTAGGCGAAATATGCCTGGGCATACATGTCGGTATGGTCGCCGATGATCTTTATGGCGTTCTTGTTTGCACCCACTGTGCCATCGGATCCCAGGCCCCAGAACTTGCAGCTGATGGTTCCCTCGGGGGTGGTGTCCAGTTTTTCCGTGATGTCCAGGGATGAATGGGTCACATCGTCATTGATGCCCACGGTGAACTTTTTCCTGGGGTTTGCGCTCTTTAGGTTCTTGTAGACCGCCAGGATCTGGGAAGGGGTGGTGTCCTTGGACCCCAACCCGTATCTGCCCCCCACGATGAGGGGTTGTTTCTTTTCTTCATAGAATGCATTGACCACATCCAGGAACAGCGGATCCCCGGGGGCCCCCGCTTCCTTGGTCCGGTCCATCACCGAAATCCTTGTCACCGTTTCCGGCAGGGCCTTTAGGAAATGCTTGATTGAGAAAGGCCTGTAGAGCCTGACTTTCAAAAGGCCCACTTTCTCCCCTTTGGCCAGAAGGTGGTCCAGGGTCTCCTCAATGGTCTCACATACGGAACCCATGGCGATGATGACATGCTCTGCATCCGGAGCGCCCACATAGTCGAACAGGTTGTAGGCCCTTCCCGTCACCTCGCTTATTTTCTTCATGTAGTCCTCCACGATCTCCGGCAACGCATCGTAGAATCGATTGGAGGCTTCCTTGGCCTGGAAGAAGATGTCGGGATTCTGGGCGGTTCCTCTCAGGACGGGATGCTCGGGGTTCAGGGCCCGTTTCCGGAAGGCATCCACATCCTTCATGTCCAGCAATTTTTTCAACGCATCATATTCGATGGCCTCAATCTTCTGGGTCTCGTTGGAGGTACGGAAGCCATCGAAAAAATGAAGGAAGGGAACCCTTCCCCGGATGGCGCTCAGATGGGCCACCCCAGCCAGGTCCATGACTTCCTGCACGCTCCCCGACGCCAGCAGGGCGAACCCGGTCTGCCTGGTCGCCATCACGTCGGAATGGTCCCCGAAGATGGACAGGGCATGGCCTGCCAGTGCCCTGGCGCTGACATGGAACACGCCCGGAAGAAGCTCCCCGGCCATCTTGTACATGTTGGGGATCATCAGGAGAAGTCCCTGGGAGGCGGTGAAGGTGGTGGTGAGGGCACCTGCCTGCAGGGAGCCGTGCATGGTTCCAGCCGCTCCGCCCTCGGACTGCATTTCAATCACCCGCACTTCCTGGCCAAACATGTTCTTCTGCCCGTGGGCAGACCATTCATCCACACTTTCCGCCATGGGAGTGGAAGGGGTGATGGGATAAATCCCTGCAATCTCGGTAAACGCATACGCCACATGGGCCGCTGCGGTGTTTCCATCCATGGTTTTCATGACCTTGCTCTTCATCGAATGTTCTCCTTTAATATATAGTAGATATGGCTAACACGGGAGCCTGCTCCCGTATGATTTGCAACCATTGGATATTGTATCATAAACATGGATGGATTCAAACTGAAATTATCAAAAAATCAAGGGTTGGATCAAAAGCACCGGCACGCCGGGTGTTGTATAATATAGAAAGGGGAACCCGGAAAGGAAGCACCATGAAGATTGTCATCGCCCCGGATTCATATAAGGGAAACCTCACTGCCGTCGAGGTGGCTGACCTCATCGAATGCGGCATCAAAAAGGCGGATCCCGGCATCCTCACCGTCAAGATTCCCGTGGCGGACGGCGGGGAAGGCACGGTGGAGGCGATGATCGCTTCCGCCGGAGGGTTCCTGGTTCCACTGGAAGTAACCGGTCCGCTTTTGAAAAAAATCCCCTCCTTTTACGGCATCCTTGCCGATGATGTGACTGCGGTTCTGGAAACCGCCCTTTCGGCGGGCCTTTCCCTGGTGCCGGAAAACATGAGAAACCCCATGAAGACCACCACCCGGGGCCTTGGGGAAACCATTGTCTCTGCCCTGGACAGTGGATGCCGGGAAATCATCATCGGTTTGGGGGGAAGCGCCACCAATGACGGAGGTGCCGGCATGGCCTATGCGCTGGGCGTCCGTTTCCTAGACCTGCAGGGCAGGGAGTTCATGCCCGTGGGAGGAACCCTTTCCCGCATCGGACGCATCGACCTCGCCGGAATGGATCCCAGAATCAAAGACACCCGCTTCGTTGCCGCGTGCGACGTGGACAACCCCCTGACCGGCCAAAAAGGCGCCGCCTTTGTCTACGCACCTCAAAAAGGTGCCAATCCGGACCAGGTGGAGTTGTTGGATGCCGGCCTGAGGCATTTTTCCAATAAAGTGAAGCAGTTCTGTGGGATTTCCATGGATGCCATCCCGGGGGCAGGCGCAGCGGGAGGCCTGGGAGGAGCTCTTGTGGCATTCTGCGGAGCCGTCCTCCAATCAGGGATCCAGATCGTCATGGAAGCCTCCGGTTTCATTGAAAAAATCCAGGGAGCCACCCTTCTCATCACCGGGGAGGGCCGGACAGATGCCCAGACCGCCCGGGGAAAAGCGCCTGCGGGTCTTTCTATCGTCGCCAGGTCCTTTGGAATCCCCGTCCTGTGCCTTTCCGGAAGCCTTGGAGAAGGGCATGAGGATCTCTATGAAAAAGGCGCAGATGCTGTTTTTTGCATCCTCAGCCGGCCTGTGGGCCTGGAGGAGGCCATGGCCTCCTCCAAGGAGAACCTGGTCATGTTATCCCACGCCCTGGCAAGGCTTTTACTCGCATTGGAAAAAAGAAAGAACCCCTGATCAGGGGGTTTTCCACCCGGGGCAATGGTGATAGAATAGGACTTGAGCCAAAGGAGGAAAACCATGAGGAACAAGACGCATCAAGCCGACCTGTGCGTGGTGGGAGGAGGCCTGGCGGGTATGTGCGCCGCCATAGCAGCCGCCCGGCTGGGCGCCCGGGTCATCCTGATCCATGACCGCCCCGTCCTTGGGGGCAATGCCTCTTCCGAGATCCGCATGTGGGTATGCGGGGCCCAGGGGAAGAATCTCCGGGAGACGGGAATCATCGAGGAAATTCTCCTGGAGAACCTTTACAGGAACCCCTCCGGCAACTATTCCATCTGGGACAGCATCCTTTTTGAGAAGGTGCGCTTCCAGGAAAACCTGACCCTCCTGCTCAACTGCTCCTGTCACGATGCATCCGTTGTGAAAGACAGGATCGTTTCGGTGAAAGCCTGGCAGACCACCACCGAAACATTCCATACCGTCCATGCGGAGATCTACTGCGATTGTTCCGGGGACGGCATCCTCGCACCCCTGTCCGGTGCCCTGTACCGGGTGGGAAGGGAATCCCGCAAGGAGTTCAACGAAAGCATCCAACCGGAAAGCCCGGACCATAGGACCATGGGCATGAGCTGTCTCATCCAGGCCCGCCAGACCTCTTCCCAAAAATCATTCATCCCCCCTGACTGGGCCCACAAATATGAGACAGAAGAGGATTTTCCTTTCCGTGAGCATCATTTGGGGGAGAAATCCAATTTCTGGTGGATGGAGCTTGGCGGTGACAGGGATTCCATTCATGACACCGAGGACATCAGGGACGAGCTCCTGAAGATCGCCTTTGGGGTCTGGGACCATATCAAGAACCACGGGGACCACGGAGCCGCGGACTGGGAACTGGAGTGGGTCGGCTTTCTTCCGGGGAAACGGGAGAGCCGCCGTTACGTGGGAGACCATGTCATGACCCAGAACGACGTTGCCTCCGGCGGGCGTTTCGAGGATGTGGTTGCCTATGGCGGATGGCCCATGGACGATCATCACCCTGCAGGGTTCAACCACAAGGGCCAACCCACCGTCTACCACCCCGCCCCTTCCCCCTACGGCATCCCCTACCGGTGCCTGTATTCCAAAAACATCCAGAACCTGCTCTGCGCAGGCAGGAACATCAGCGTCACCCATGCCGCCCTTTCCTCCTCCCGGGTCATGGCCACCTGTGCCACCCTGGGACAGGCGGCAGGCACCGCAGCTTACCTGGCGGTGAAATACCACCTGTCCCCCCGTGGGGTATACAGGGACAAGCTGGAGGAGCTCCAGGGTATCCTGATGGACAATGACTGCCACCTGCCGGGAAAGACCCGCAGCATCGGACCTCTTTCCAAGGCCTCCCGTCTTACCGCCAATGGAGTGGACATTCCTGTTTTGAAAAACGGTCTGGACCGTCCATCCGAGGGAGCCGGCAACGGCTGGACAGGCACTTTCGGGGATATCCTTGAATACAGCCTTCCTGAAAAAACACAACTGGCAGGCATGCGCCTGGTCTTTGACAGCCACCTTGCCAGGACCCGGCTGAGCATGCCTTGCTCGTATCCATTGGACATGGAGCCTTTCCGGTTGCCAGGCTCCCTGATCAGGGAATACCTGGTGCAGGTCCGGGATGAAAATGGCAGGTGGGCGGATATTGTTTCAGAGAAGGAAAACCGCAGGCGCCTGGTTTTCCTTCCCGTCTCTCTGCGGACCGATGGCTTGCGTTTCATACCCCTTTCCTCCTGGGGAGGTCCGGATGCCCATCTTTTTTCCTGGGAGGTCTTTTAACGCTTTTGTCCCTTGATTCTTGTTTCTTTCTGCGTCTTCCTGGTGTATAATGAGCACCAAACTGATGATATGGAGCGTTGCGTGCATTGAAAAGATATATTAAAAAAATAAAAATAGGGGACATCACGGGGGTCATCATCATCCTGGCAGTGGCATTGGCGGCCGCAGGCATGTTTTTCACTGTGAAAAAAGTGGATGCCTTGCTAGCCGTGGATGTGATCCGGGAGAACGTCTTCATCGACCGGGTGGATGTGGGTGGCCTTACAACGGAGGAAGCCTACGAAAAAGTAACCAGGATCTACCGGGAGAAATATGACGACCTGCAATACCGGGTGGTGTGGCAACAGGTGGAACAGTCCGTTACACTGAAGGACATCGGCTATTCCTTCACCTGCGACAATGCCGTGGACCGGGCCTATTCGATTGGAAAGGAAGCCCGGCTCTTTCGGAAGGTGCTGAGGCTATTCATGCCGCCCACCCCCGTATACCTCACCTCGGATTTCTGCTACAACGCAGAAAATCTGGAGGCCTTCGTGGATTTGGTCGCTTCGGAGATATACAGCCCTTATGCAAACAACCGGTACGGCATCATCGGGGACTCCCTGGTCGTTTATCTGGGCTCCCCCCTGCAGGAAATGAACAAGGAGGCT
>JAWOHX010000130.1:0-3076 GCA_046484975.1 Clostridia bacterium | reverse complement strand
CGCTCGTCGCAGCCGATGGGGCGAAACGGCAGGGGAGAAAACCCTGGAACATCAACCTCCAGGATGTTCAAAAATGCCCGGTTGGACAGGCTGTCCGCATTCCGGGAGGGTTTGTAGGAAAGGGGAGCATCATCCCCGGTGAAGCATACCACGTATCCCCCCAGGACATTTGCCTTCAACCGGTCCAGGTTTTGGGAGATGTATGCGATGGTGCCGATGGTCTCCGGGGTGAACAAAAACCGCACGCTCCTGCGAAGGGGCCGGGGTTCCTCCAGCAGGCGCTGGTATATGCAAAGCAGTGTCAGGGGCCCGCTGAGCTGGTCGTTGGCCATGGAGGGATGTCCCAGGTAGGAATGGAGCAGGTATTCCCCTTGCTCACTTCCGGCAAGGACTCCTTCCGCCAGGGTGAGGCTTCCCTTTTCCAGGGTGGCATCCACATGTACCCGGTACATGCCGGGCTGGAGACGCTCATATTGGCGATGGGACATGCAAAAACCCCATTTTCGTTCATAATATGAAGTGGTGAAGGGGATGGCGTCCGGGAGATCCTCCAAGGTGTAAAGATGGGCCTTCAACTCCTCCAGCGGCATAACCCCGTCGAAGGGGATGGAATATCCCATGAGATGCAGGTTGTTGTCCTTGAAGTCCGCCACGGTGCGGCCCTCCCCGTCCAGGATGAAGGCGTCCCGGACGTTCCATTCGGGGGGGACCTCCCAGCCGAAGCACGGGGTCCCCGTGGGGATCTCCCGGGTTTCCAAGGGCATGAATTCCCCAAGGATGCCCAATGATTCCCGGAGTCCGTCGCCGGTGATGCTCCTGTTGATGGGGAAAAGACGTCCCAGCAAGCTGCTGATTTCTTTTTCACTCCATGTCATGTGCCTGATTCTCCGTTTGTTTCATTTCTACACTATATTAACACCTGGGCCAGGATAATTCTATATCTCCCACCGGGACAGGGCATCCTCCTCCAGAGGAAGTTTTTCTTTTTTCCCCGCCAGGTGCATGTAGGCGGAACGGGCCCGCCGGATGGGATCCCGGAGCAGGATGATGATCCTGCCTTCCGGGTTGAAGGCATGGATGTCCTCTGTAGTCCGGGGGTGGAAGATGGTGTCGGTGGAGGCTTTTTCCACCACCGGCCGATCACCGGCGAAGGAGAAAAGGTATAGATAATCCTTCAGGTCCCGGACCACCTTCCTGTCCACCGTGAGGATGTCCCCGGGGCCCAGATGGGGATGGGTGTGATACCGGCTGGAGAAGCATTTGGGTTCCTTGATGTTTTTCCTTGCAAGGTCGGGACGGAGCTTGCGGATCTGGTCCCCGTCGGGGAAACAGACCTCCCGGTGCTGCTTAAGGTATTCATACAGGGAGGTGGTCCTGCATTTGGCGGCACCGATGATGAACAGGCTGGGTTTAATCATGGCGGATCCATTCCAGCTTTTCATTCAGGAATCCCTCCTTCACCAGTTTCTCAAGGTGCATAAGCCGGTGGAACCCTTCCTTGCCAAAGGAAGCATGCCTGACAAACCCGGCAAGCTCCCTGACGATTGCACCGATGTCATGGCGGGGGGCATAAGTTCCGGCCATGGCTGCATACCGGCTGAAGTCCACCCGGTAGGAACGGCTGTCATGGACGGCCTTGCTGTTCAACGTGACCAATACATCCCCCGTCCGTTTCGCCACCTCCTCCGCCAAATCCCTTACCGACAGGTTCAATTCGTTGCTGCCTGCATTGACCAGGGTATATGGGGCGGGATCCTTGAACACGGCCCATTCGAAGGCAGTAGCCATATCACGGACATGGATGAAGGGCCGGAGGGGGGTCCCGTCGCTCAGGATGTCGATTCGCCCGAAGCGGCAGGCATGGTATACAAAATCGTTGAGAACCAGATCCAGCCGGAACCTGGGGGAGACACCGCAGGCCGTGGCGAACCGGAGACAGACCACGCTGAAATTCTCGTTTGAAAGTTCCTCCAGGGCGGTTTCACAGTCCAATTTGGACTGGGCATACGTGGTGAGGGGATGGACGGGGGATGTTTCATCCACCACGGTTTGGCCGCTGTCCCCGTAGACGCTGCAGCTGGAGGCGAAGATGAATCTTGCGACGTTCTGCTCCTTGGCCCTGCGGGCGAGGTCCATGGTGGCCCTGAAGTTGATATCCTCTGTAGCCAAACGGAATCTTTCGCCGGCAGGGTCGTTGGAGACCGCCGCCAGGGATATGACGCAATCCACCCCTTTGAGGAGGTCCGCGTCAAAGGAACGGACATCCCCCGTCACCTGGGTAAGGTTTGGAGAAACATGCACGGGCCCCGGGGCGTTGTTCCTGAAATACCCGTTGTCGTAGCCGATGATATCCGATATCCCCGGATGCCCGTCCAGGTGGGCGGTGAGCACCGTGCCCACATATCCGAGGTTCCCAGTGACCAGCAGTTTCACCAATTTTTCCAAAAAGCCCCCCCGTCCCTGTACATTCCGTTGAGTTCCATCAGGTCCGCCTCGTTGTCCATGCAGCGCCAGTTCCCCCGGTGTTCATAGGCGGCCACTTCCCCCTGCCGGGCCAGCTCCTCCAGGACACCCCTCTCGAAATCGCAGGAATCCTCCCGGGAGAGATGAGGGAACAGGCTTTTGTTGAAGACCATGAATCCGCCGTTGATGAGATGCCGGGCCCGGGAGGGTTTTTCCCTGAACCCGGTGACGACTCCGTTTTTCTGTATGATTTCCCCGAACATGCCCGGCGGGGAGACGGCGGTGAGGGTCACTGTCTTTTTGCTTTTTTTATGGAAAGCGACAAGGTCGGTGATGGAGACATCGCACAGGCCGTCGGAATAGGTGAGAAGATTGACCTCATCATCCAGGTAGGGCTCTATTTTTTTGATCCGGGCCCCTTTCAGGGCATTTTGCCCTGTGTCCGCCAGGGTGACCTTCCAGTCTTTTTCCTCCAGGGGGGAGTGGAAGGACAATTGGTCCCGGGAGAAATCCACGGTGCAGTCGCTGTGGAGAAGATTGTAGCCGACGAAATAGTTTTTGATCATCTCCCCCTTGTACCCAAGGCAGATGACGAATTCCCGGATGCCGAATC
>JAWOHX010000099.1:0-16983 GCA_046484975.1 Clostridia bacterium | reverse complement strand
GTGATGGCGACGACCAGGGCGATGCCGAATCCACTGCTTTCAAAAAAGAATATCCGGAGGAAATTCAGGGCGCCAAGGCCGATGCCGACCAGGAAGCTGACACGGATCTCCTTCCAGACCACTTTTATAAAATCCTTTGTCGTGATTTCATTCAGCACCAGGCTGCGGATCACCAGGGTGGAGGCCTGGGCCCCGGCGTTCCCGCCGGTATCCATCAACATGGGAATGAAGGCAACCAGGGCAATCATCTGGGCGAGGGTGTGTTCATGATGCCTGAGGATGTATCCTGTGAAAATGGCTGAAATCATCAGAATCAGAAGCCACAGGATCCTTTTTTTTGCCAGGGTGAAGATGCTCGCACTGATGTATTCCTCATCGGTATGCTGGACAGCTGCCATCTTGTAGAAGTCCTCTGTGGTCTCTTTCTCGATGACGTCCACGATGTCGTCGATGGTGATGATTCCCACAAGCCTCTGTTCATTGTCCACGACGGGTAGGGCCAGCAGATCGTATTTCTTGAAAATGTCCGCGGTGTATTCCTGGTCATCATGGGTGCGTACGAAAATGGGGTCCCGCTTCATAATGTCGCCCACTTTTTTCTCCACTGGAGCCAGGACGATGTCCTTGAGGGAAATGATCCCCTGCAGATGCCGCGCGGCGTCGATGACATAGCAGGTATAGATGGTTTCCTTGTCCGGTGCGGTCCTGCGGATCCGATCCAGGGCCTCTCCGATGAGCATTTCTTTTTTCAGGTCAATGTATTCAATGGTCATCAGGCTTCCAGCTGAAAAATCAGGATACATCAGAAATTGGTTGATCATCTTGCGTTCCACGTCGGTTGTGTTCTTGAGTATTTTTTTCACGACATAGGCCGGCATCTCCTCCAGGAAATCCACCTTGTCGTCGAAATACAGGTCTGAGATGATGTCCGCCAGTTCTTTCTCATTCACCAGGTCGGATATTTCCAACTGCCTTTCGGAGGAAAGATAGGAGAAAACATCCGCTGCGATTTCCTTGGGCAACAGCCGAAACACCAGAAGGGCCTGTTTTTCCTCCAGGATGTCGATGTATTCGGCCACATCCACCGGTTGGGCGGTTTCAAGTACGCTTCGCAGCTGGGAATAGCTTTTGTTGTCCATCAGCTCTTTGACTTTGTCAAAATCCATGGTCCGGTACCTCCTTTCATTTTATCGTTATGGAAACTGGCAAACTCCATATGCCTGCATGTCCTGCCCGTATAAAACCGCCATGAAAATCATTGCCAGATCCCCAGGGGAAAAGGTCCGGTTGATTGGGAAACTGTCAGAACAGGGAATGACGGGTGGCAGAATGGGAGGCACACGATCGGTTGCCCGGGTCGATATCCATGCTACCACCTCCAAAATCAGGTTTCTATATCAATTATAAAGACAACGGAGGAATATTTCAAGAGCGGTGGCGTCAAGCCCCATGGAACAGAAAGGGGATGACCTTGCGACCCTTTACAAAAATCTGGGGAAAAGGTATAATTGCAGATGTATATAAAACTTATACAAGGAGGAAAAGGGGATGAGAAAAAGGTTTGTTTTATTTCTTTGCATCGTGTTCATATTGTCTTTTGTGTTTTCAGGGTGCAGGACAGGTGACCCCAAGGCGACAGACCCTGACGATGAAAGACTTGCAAGGATATATGCAGTGGAAGACAAGTATGAAATCGTTGAGAGTGATAAGACGCTTCTAACCGCAGGAGTGTATATGCCCTATCCGACAGTGAGGGGCATGATCAACCTGACAAAGCAAGGTGTCGTCAACGGCAGGATCACCGCCTTTCTGAACAGGACCGCCGTTCTGCCTGATGGGAAAACCATACCAAGGTACACGGGATTCACCGTTCCCATGCTGAACCAGCACATCCTGTGCATGGAGTTCATCGCCGATACGAGAGTCCCCCATTCCGACGAAGCCATGGTTTTCTTTATCGAGGCCGACGCCCTTGCCTTTAACGTGAGAAGGATTGCCGACGACGCTTCCACCAACAACAAGTTCGATGATTTATTCAGGGTGTTCGACACAAAGAGGAACGAGCAGAACCAGAAGCCCCTGACCATGGACGAATTGCCCGAAGCATTCATCGGGTTTGAGGGAGAGGATGTCTCGGACATGAACATCATCATCTATTATTACAAAGACGGCAAGAACAGGGTGGAAATTGATTTTTACGAAATCGCAGACTATCTGTCTTCCCGTGGCAAAGAAATGACTGATTTTAAGGAATGATTTTCCATACCTTCATACATAGAGATATGAAAAAGCCGCTCAACCGAGCGGCTTTTTTTTACAGGAATCGGACGATTCTTGCGTCATAAGGGACCAGGTCGATTTCCTTCCGGTGTGTTTTACCGGTGGCCAGGTCGGTGAAAGGACAAAACACCTGCAGGGAAAGGGAGTTGTTGCTGTGATTGAGCAAAAAGGCGAAGGACTCGTCCCCCTTCTTCCTGCGTACGGTCTCGATGGCATCGCAGGGTTCCAAAAAGGATGCATCCGGATATAGGTGCGAGAAAAGGTTGGCATATGTCTTCGGGTCGGTCTGAAATCCGATGTAGACAGCCCGCCCCTTCCCATAGGGGTTGAGGGTGACACAGGGAGACCCGGCATAATATTCGCTTCCGTAGGTTGAAAGCACCTGGCTTGCCCGGGGATCTATGACATCGCACCAGAAGGAGGCCTCGGAATGGGGAAGAAGGCCGTCCAAGGGCACCCGTGCATCCGCAAGGGCATCGTAGTCAATCACGTCGATTCCCAGCAAATCACGGAAGTATCCCGGAAGGGTCTCCCCGGTGATCTTGTTGCAGGAATCCCTGCCGCCGGAGCGGAAGGTGAACACCACGGTGCCGCCGTTTTCCACATATTCCCTGATCTTTTGCGCTTCCTCAGGGCTGGAAATGTTGTAGGCGGGGAAAACAACAAGGCGGTACGCGGACAAGTCGGCCTGCATGTCCCGTACATCGCAGTTGATGCCGGCTTTCTGGAGGCCGTAATGCATGGAGAACAAGAGGTTGTTATAGGAAAACCCCGGTGAATGGGGCTGGTACCCATGGCTCCACTCATTATCAAAGGAATGGATGATGCAGGCCTGGGAATCGTTGTCCGTTTGGAGAATAACATCCTGCAGTTTCTGGAGTTCTTCCCGGGTCTGTTTGAGTTCCTGGTACCGGCGACGGGGAATCCCGTCATGGTCGAGGACACCGTGCCAGTATTGCTCGGTGCCGAACAGGCAGGGCCGCCACCTGAAGTACAGGATGCCGTCGGCCCCGTGGGCGACCGCCTGATAGGTCCAAAGCCTGAGTTGGCCGGGGTTTGGAGTCCTGGACATAATGTTCCAACCCAGGGGGCCACTGGCCATCTCCGTAATCCAGAACTTCATGTTCTTGTAGCCCCGAATCTTGTCATGTTGATAGGCAATCTCATGATAGGAATCCAGGTTCGCCCCGGTCAGGTGGGGATAACAGTCCCAGGAGACAAAATCCAGCCCTTCGGCCAGTTTGAAATAGTCGATGTCGTAGAAGCCTGCCATGAAATTGTGTGTGATCGGCAACGTGACACCATTTTCACGCAGGATTCTGACTTGAAAATCCGAATATTCCACCATGGAGTCAGAGGAAAAGCGAAAGAAATCAAGGATAAGGCCCGGGTTGTGGGCAAAAAGCCCGTACTTCGGGGCGTCGCAGATGGTTGGCTTTGGAAGAATGACCCGGTCAAAGGAGGGATACTGCTGCCCCCAGAACACTGTGCCCCATTGTTGGTTGAGCACGCCGATGTCCCCGTATTTTGCTTCCAGCCATTTCCCAAACCCTTTTGCGCAGTCCTCGCAATAGCACCGGACGGTGTCATGGCATCCGAATTCATTGTCCAGCTGCCAGGCCATGACAGCGGGATGGTTGCGGTAACGGGTTGCCATTGCCTGGATTATTTTTTCAGTATACTCCCGGAAAACGGCACTGTTGGAACAATAATGGCGCCGGCTGCCAAAACCCCGGACCCGTCCGTCTAAGCCCGTCGGGTATATTTCGGGATGCTTGTGCATCAACCATTCCGGTGGCGCTGCGGTAGGGGTGCAGAGCATGACGCCCAGCCCGTTCTCATGCAGCATGCCGATGATTTTGTCCAGCCATCGGAAGTCATGACACCCTTCCTCGGGCTCCAGGAGGGACCAGGTGAACTCTGCCAGTCTCACCATGTTGAAGCCGGCCTCCTTCATCAGGCGGACATCCGTCGACCAGCGGTCCTCCGGCCAATGCTCAGGGTAATAATCAACGCCAAAAACCATACGGGTCTCCTCATTCATTTTTCCACCATTATACCACGGCCTGCGATTTTTTCCAGAATGTTGAATAGTTGAAAGATATCAAATATAATCTATTAATGGAAGGAAATGCGACATGAGACAAAAAGCAAGGATCAAGGGCGGCTTAAAGGCTCCACACTATAAAAACACGAAGGACTGCGAGACCATCCGGATACAACCGCCCAGGGAAGTCGAGATACCCATGGTCCATCATATAGGCGCACCTTGCGAAATCCTTGTAAAAAAGGGGGACCGGGTGCTCCAGGGCCAGAAGATCGGTGATTCTTCCAGTTTCATCAGTGCGCCTGTTCATGCAAGTGTGTCCGGGATCGTCAAGAACGTGGGCAAACGCGTGTATCCCAACGGGATGAATGTGGATGTCGTCATCATCGAATCGGATACAATGATGGAGGTCTCTCCCGGGATTGTCCCTCCCAAGGTGAAAAACAAAGGCGACCTGGTCAAAGCCATCCGGGAATCCGGGCTGGTGGGCCTGGGCGGCGCAGGATTCCCAACCCATGTGAAGCTAAACCCTCCCAAGGACAAGCCCATAGATATGCTGGTCATCAATGCCGCGGAATGCGAACCATACATCACTTCCGACTATAGGGAAATCATGGAGAATGCCGGAGGCATCATAAAAGGGATCCGGATTGTCACCAGGCACCTGGGAATCAAGGATGTGCTGATTGGCATCGAGGACGACAAGCCTGCGGCCGTCAGGAAGCTGGAGGAAATGCTCCCCAGTGATTCCAATATCAAGGTCGTCGTCCTGAAATCCCGTTATCCCCAGGGAGCGGAAAAAATGCTGGTTTACGCCCTGACCAAAAGAAAAATACCTGAGGGGGGGCTGCCTTCGGATGCCGGAGTGGTGGTGATGAATGTCTCCAGTGTTTCTTTCATCGCACAATACCTCAAAACCGGGATGCCCCTGATCAACAGAAGAATCACCGTGGATGGAAGGGCAGTGGAAAAACCATGCAATCTGGAGGTGCCCATTGGCACATCCATCCGGGACATCCTGGATTTCTGCGGTCTGATTGAGCCTCCATCGAAGATATTGATGGGCGGCCCCATGATGGGGGTGGCCCAGTCGGATATGAGCATGCCTGTATTGAAACAGAACAACGCCATTTTGGCCTTCAACCGGGAGCAAAGCATTGTCCCGGAGGAAACCGCCTGCATCCGGTGCGGGAAATGCGTGGATTCCTGCCCCCTTTTTCTGATGCCGTTGCTGCTGGACCTTTATGCCCACAAAGGAAACGCCGGAATGCTGGACAAGCTCCATGTGAACAATTGCATCGAATGCGGGGTCTGCTCCTATGTCTGCCCCGCAAAAATACATCTGGTGCAATCCATACGGACGGGAAAGACCATTCTCAGGAACAAAGGGAGGAAATGAAGTGGAAAACAGGCTCATCGTCAGTTCGTCCCCCCACATGAAATCCATGGAAACCGTCCCCGGGGTGATGCTCAATGTCATCATCGCCCTGGTTCCCGCCACCATCATCGGGATATACTTTTTCTCATATATCGCGGGGATTGTCCTGGCTGTTTCCATCGCCTCATGCGTCCTGTTCGAATTCCTCTACAATCTCCTGGCCCGGAAAAAGCAGACCATCGGGGACTGCAGCGCCATTGTGACAGGGCTGCTCCTCGGACTCAACCTGCCTCCTGCCGCATCTTCCATATGGCTTTCCGTGATTGGGGCCTTTGTGGCGGTGGTGGTCTTGAAAATGATTTTCGGCGGCATCGGGCAGAACGTGTTCAATCCGGCCCTGGGTGCCAGGGTGTTCCTCACCGTGGCATTTGCCAGCCAGATGACCAACTGGATTGGCCCGGGGACCGACGGCGTGTCTTCGGCCACCCCCCTGGCCATGGCACAGAACGGGGTCATGGTGGGTTACCTGGACCTGTTTCTGGGCAACATCCCCGGTGCCATCGGAGAGACCAGCGCCTTTGCGCTGCTCATCGGGGGAGCCTGGCTTCTCATCAGGAAAATCATCTCATGGGAGATTCCCGTGTTCTATATCCTCACCGCCGGGACCATGGCGCTGGTGGCGGGGCAGGACCCGCTGTTCCACATCCTGTCCGCCGGGCTGATGATCGGAGCCATCTACATGGCCACCGACTACAGCACCTCGCCCATCACCCGGAAAGGAAAGATCATCTTCGGTGTCGGTTGCGGACTCATCACCATGAGCATCCGCCTGTACGGAAGCCTTCCGGAAGGAACCTCCTTCGCCATCCTGTTCATGAACATCCTGGTCCCCCTCATTGACCGGTACACCCTTCCCAGGACGTTCGGGGAAAGGAAAAGGAATGCATAGCATCATCAAACCCGCAGGGATCCTGTTTTTAATATGCATACTGGTGGCTTTGGCTGTGGCTTATACCTACAACCTGACCCGAGAGACCATTCTGTTGAGAGAGCATGAAGAGAACATGAGGGCCATGGCATCGGTCATGCCCGGCGCAGGCACATTCGAGGACATCACAAACGAGTTCATGGACAATGTCGGGGACGCAAACCTCAGATTGAAGGTCAACAGCGTTCAAATGTCGCAGGAAGGGACCGTATTCAACGTGTCGGTAAAGGGATATACCGAGAGCATCGTCATCACAGTGGGGATCCTGAAGGACCATACCGTTTCAGGCATCGCGATAGGAAGGAACACCGAGACCCCTTCCATCGGTAAAAAAATAGAGGAAAAGGCGTTCACAGACACATTCTCGGGCCTGGACGCATATGCCAATCTCTCGAAAGAGGTGGACATCATCAGCGGTGCCACCATCTCCTCCCGGGCCGTGATTGAAGGGGTTGGGGAGGTCCTGAAGGCATATGACCTTTTTGTGCGAAGGGAGGGGAACCATTGAAAACAAAGTTTGAAATTTTCATCAAGGGAATATGGAGGGAAAATCCCATTTTCAGGCTGTTGCTGGGGCTCTGTCCCACGCTTGCCGTGACCACCTCCGCCGAGAACGGCCTCGGGATGGGCGTAGCCACTTTCGCGGTTCTCCTGGCCTCCAATACCGTTATCTCATCCATTCGCAAAATGATTCCGGAAAAGGTCCGCATCCCCGTCTACATCACCGTCATCGCTGGGTTCGTCACCGTGGTCCAGCTCCTCCTGCGGGCATACCTGCCCGACCTGGACAGGGCTTTGGGCATCTTCATCCCGTTGATCGTGGTGAACTGCATCATCCTGGGGAGGGCGGAAGCCTTTGCCTCAAGGAATCCCGTGGGCAGCTCCATCCTGGACGCCCTGGGCATGGGGATTGGTTTCACCCTTGCATTGGTCGTCATCGGGTCCATCCGCGAAATCCTGGGGACGGGACACGTTTTCGGAATGAACCTGACCGGGGGCGCCATCCCCCCTGCCGTGATATTCATCATGCCGCCGGGGGCTTTCCTGGTGCTTGGCTTTTTGCTTGCCTTGATCAACAAGATTTCCGGGAACAGGCTCCGGGTCAAGGACTGTGCATCCTGCCCCATGAAATGCAGGCTGACAGAGGAGGGGATTGAATGAGACAGATCATATTCGTGATCATGGGGACCATCCTGGTCAACAATTTCGTCCTGCAGAAGTTTCTGGGAATATGCCCCTTCCTTGGGGTGTCCAGGAAGATGTCCTCGGCGTTGGGAATGAGCGGGGCCGTCGTCTTCGTCATGACCTTCGCGTCGGCGGTGACATGGCTGATTGACCATTTCATCCTGGTGCCCTACGGGCTGGCGGATTATCTGCGGACCATCTCCTTCATCATTGTCATCGCAGCCCTGGTCCAGTTCGTTGAGATCCTCATGAAAAAATTCATCAAGCCCCTGTACAAGGCCCTTGGCATCTACCTGCCCCTGATCACAACCAACTGTGCGGTGCTGGGGGTCGCCCTTCTGAACATCCAGTTCGAATATACCTTCGGCATGGCCGTCCTGTACGGCTTTTCCGCAAGCTTGAGTTTCACCGTGGCATTGATCCTTTTCTCCGGGGTCAGGGAGAAGCTGGAGAACAGCAACATCCCTGAGTGTTTCAAGGGGGTCCCGATCGCCCTCATATCCGCAGGGTTCATCTCCCTTGCATTCATGGGTTTTCAGGGATTGTTTTCGTTTTGAGGAGTGAACAATGATTGAGAGCATTCTAACTGCAGTCATCGCCATCGGCGTAATCGGCCTGATCCTCGGATTGGTCCTCGGGATCACCTCCCGGTTTTTTGGTGAAAAAAGCGATGAGAGGACAGAACAGGTCAAGAGTCTCCTGCCCGGTGTGAACTGCGGAGCCTGCGGGTTCGCCAGTTGTGAAGCCCTGGCAGAGAGCCTGGTCAAGGGGGAAAGCCCATACAGCGCATGCCCGGTGGGCGGCGTCGGCACGGCAAGTGCCGTTGCGGCGTTTTTTGGAGGCAACGGGGAGGCCCCAAAACGGAAAGTGGCCAGGGTCCTGTGCTCAGGAACGATCCATCATACCAACAGGGTCCACGAATACCAGGGGATACAGACCTGTGAGGCTGCCGGTGCCCTGTTCGGTGGCCAGGATGCCTGCAAATATGGATGCGTGGGGCTGGGGGACTGTGTCCGGGCATGCCCCTTTGATGCCATTTGCGTGGTTGACGGCATTGCCATCATCGACGAGGACAGGTGCAAAAGCTGCGAGATGTGCATCGGAGCCTGTCCGAAAGGAATCATCCGCATGTTGCCCGAGGCTTCCCAGGTGACGGTTTCCTGCAGGAATTACGATCATGCCAGGGAAACCCTGAAGGAATGTAAACGGGGATGCATCGGTTGCGGAAAATGCGCCAAGGTATGCCCGACGGGGGCCATCACCATGGAGGATTATCTGGCCACCATCGACCCTGAAATCTGCAACGAATGCGGAAAATGCATCGAGGTTTGCCCCGTCCACGTGATTTTCCGATATGAATCCAAGGGCAATGGACAACTTACATGATATAATATAATATATATGGAACCAAACATTTTGCAGCAAACTGGAGAAGACCGATGACTGACAACGAACAGACCATGCCCTTCAACAGGGTCATACCGATTGACATAGAAGATGAAATGAAGAAATCCTTCATTGAGTACGCCATGAGCGTCATCGCCGACCGGGCGCTGCCCGATGTCCGGGACGGGCTCAAGCCGGTGCACCGCAGGATTCTCTACGCCATGTCCCTCCTGGGGTTCACTCCGGATAAAAGCCACCGGAAATGTGCTTCCACCGTGGGGGAGGTCCTGGCGAAATTCCATCCCCACGGGGATGTGGCCGTCTATGACAGCCTTGTCCGGATGGCCCAGGAATTTTCCCTGCGCTACACGCTGGTGGACGGCCACGGGAACTTCGGCTCCAGGGACGGGGATTCTCCTGCGGCCATGCGTTATACCGAAGCCAGGCTGACAAAGATCGCCACCGAGATGCTGATGGACATCAACAAGGACACCGTGGACTTCAAACCCAATTTCGATGACCATGAGATGGAGCCGGTGGTTCTGCCCTCCCGTTTCCCCAATCTCCTGGTGAACGGCTCAGCGGGCATTGCTGTGGGAATGGCCACCAACATCCCCCCCCATAACCTGAACGAGGTCATCGACGGCATCTTTGAAGTCATCGACAGGCCCGAGGTCACCATCGAGGAACTCAACGATATCATCAAGGGCCCGGATTTCCCCACCTACGGCACCATCATCGGGAAAAGCGGGATCCGCCAGGCATACAAGACGGGGAGAGGCCGGATCGTGGTCCGGGCCAAGACGGAGATTGAGGAGATTGCCAACAACCGGCAGCGAATCATTGTCAAGGACCTGCCTTACCAGGTGAATAAATCCAGGCTCATCGAGAAAATCGCCGAATTGGTCAAGGAAAAGAAGATTGAGGGCATTTCCGAGATCAATGACGAATCGGACAGGAACGATCCCGTCCGCATCGTCATCACCTTGAAAAGGGAAGCCAACGTCAACGTCTGCCTGAACAAGCTCTATCGCCATACCCAGCTCCAGGATGCCTTCAACGTGAACATGCTGGCCCTGGTGCCCGTCAAGGAGGGGTGCGGTTACGAGCCCAGGATCATGAACCTGAAGCTGGCCATCGAGCACTACATTGCCCACCAGGAGGATGTCATCAGGAGACGCACCAAATTCGACCTGGACAAGGCAATGGCCAGGGCACATATTCTGGAAGGCCTCATCAAGGCGGTGGACATCCTGGATGCCATTATCGACACCATCCGGAAATCTGACAACGAACCGGAGGCAAAACAAAACCTGATGGACAGGTTCGGGTTCACTGACAGGCAGGCACAGGCCATCGTGGACATGAGACTTGGAAGGCTGACAGGCCTGGAGATCCTGAAGCTGCAAAGCGAGTATGACGAACTCAAGAACAGGATTGAATACTATTCCACCCTGCTCACCGATATCACTAGGGTCCATGCGGTCATCCGGGAGGAACTGGGACAGATCCGGAAAAAATACGGGGACGAGAGAAGAACAAGGATTGATCCTGACGAAAGCGATTTCGAGGACGAGGACCTGATTGAGGAAGAGACTGTTGTCATCACCCTGACCCATTTCGGATATGTCAAAAGGCTGCCGGTGGACACCTACAGGACACAGCGCCGGGGAGGCCGGGGCATCACGGGATTGAGCACCCGTGAAGAGGATTTCGTGGTGAACCTGTTCACCACCTCCACCCATGCCCACCTGCTGTTTTTCACCAACAAGGGGAAAGTCTACAAATTGAAGGGCTATCAGATTCCGGAGGCCGGAAGGACGGCCAAAGGCACGGCCATCGTCAACCTGCTGCCCCTCGAGAGCAATGAGAAGGTCAGTGCGGTGATTCCCTTGTCGGATTTCTCCGAGGGAGGGAACATCTTCATGGCCACCAAGCAGGGATTCGTCAAGAAGACACCCCTGATGGAATACACCAACATCCGCAAGAACGGCATCATCGCCGTATCCCTGAGGGAGGAAGACGAGCTCATCAAGGTCCATCTCACCGACGGGACCCAGAAAATCATGCTGGTCACCTGCAAGGGGATGTCCATCAAGTTCTGTGAGAAGGATGTCCGGCCCATGGGCCGGTCCGCCCAGGGGGTCACCGGCATCAAGGCCAATGGCGAAGACCATGTGGTATCCATGGTGGTGGTGGAGGATGACCAGACCCTGCTCACCGCCACCAGGAATGGTTTCGGTAAACGGACGGATGTGGACGAGTACACCCTCCAGAAAAGAGGGGGGAAAGGCATCCTGACCTACCGGGTCACGGACAAGACGGGGAATGTGGTGGGAGCCAAGATCGTGGAGGAAGAAGACGACATCATGCTCATCTCCTCGGAAGGGGTCATCATCCGGATGGCAGCCAACGAGATCAGCCTTCTCGGGAGGGCGACCCAGGGGGTCAAGCTGATGCGGACCAATGAGGAACACCAGGTGGTGGGCCTTGCCAAAATTCTGAAAGAGGATGGCACGATTTGAAAAGATACATATCCGACATGGAATCCAGGTCGGAGATCATCGATACGGATGTGCTGGTCATGGGAAGTGGAATCGCCGGGGTATACACCGCCCTCTGCATTCAACCGGATATTGAAGTGACCGTCATAGCAAAAGAGGAGATCAACATCAGCAATTCCGCCCTTGCCCAGGGAGGGATTGCTGTTTCTTTGGGGGAGGAGGACTCCCCCCGGTTCCATCTGGAGGACACCATGCAGGCGGGTGCAGGCCTTTGCAGTGAGGACAGGGTATGGATTCTGGTGAACGAAGCCAGGGAGAACATCATGCACCTGTGTGATCTGGGCGTGAATTTCGACATGCACATGGGCAACCTTTCCCTGACCAGGGAAGCCGCCCACAGCCAGAGGCGGATCATCCATGCAGGGGATTTCACCGGCAAGGAGGTCTGCGACAAGCTCATCTACAGCGCGGAACAACGGCCCAACATCATCTTCAAGGAAAAGATTTTCGCCATTGACATCCTGACCTCCGGCAAAGAGATAAGAGGACTGCTGGTCCTGGACCAGAAGACAGGCAGGACATATATATACCGGTGCAAATGGCTGGTATGCGCCTCGGGAGGATTTGGACAGCTGTATGAGAACACCACCAATCCCATCGTGGCCACCGGGGATGGAATGGCCATGGCGTATCGGGCGGGGTGCACCCTCACCGACATGGAGTTCGTCCAGTTCCATCCCACCGTCCTGCACCATGCCAACGACAAGACCTTCCTCATCTCCGAGGCGGTGAGGGGGGAGGGTGCGGTGCTTCGGAACAAGCATGGAAAGCAATTCATGTCCGGATACCATGAGCAAGGGGAGCTGGCCCCCCGGGACATCGTCGCCCGGGCTATTTTCTCCGAGATGGGAAAGACTGACGCGGACTGCGTATACCTGGACATCACCTTCCGGGACAGGGAATACCTAATGAACCGGTTCCCGAAGATTTTCGCCACCTGCCTCAACTATGGCATCGACATTTCCAAAGACCAGATTCCGGTGGCACCGGCGGAGCATTATTGCATGGGGGGTATCATCACCGACATCAACGGAAGGACGGAAATCACCGACTTCTATGCCTGCGGGGAAGTGGCCGGAACCAACATCCACGGAGCCAACAGGCTGGCCAGCAACTCCCTGCTGGAAGGGCTGGTGTTCGGCAGGAGGATCGCCGAGGACATCAACGGAAACCGAACGTATAAGACCATCGGGAAGCTGCCTGCCATGAAAAAGGAGAAAAGCCGGGAAAACCTTTCCAAGCCTGTCATTGAGATTGAGAAGGAAATCAAGAAAACCATGAACAGGAACGTCGGGATCATCCGCAGCCGGGAGAGCCTGGAGGAGGCTGAAACGGGCATCGATGCCATCCTTGGGGAATTCAAGGCTTTCAGATGCTCCTCCATGGCGCAGATGCAGGTGCTGAACATGGCTACCGTGGCAAAGACCGTGATTGTATCCGCCATCAAAAGGGAGGAAAGCCGGGGGGCCCATTACCGTACGGATTTCCCCGATACGGACGAGAAATGGCAAAGGAACACGATGAATAAAAGAAGGGAAATCAGCGATGATGAATTTGAATTTGATGATTGACCCTGTGATCATGAATGCCCTGCGGGAGGACATGCCTTTCGGGGACATCACCACGGATGCCCTTTTCACCGGGGAGGAGACCGGGACAGCCCGGCTGGTGGCCAAGCAGGACGGGGTGGTCTCCGGCCTGTTCGTCGCCGGGAGGGTTTTCGAACTCATTGACAATGAGATAGTTTTCGAGCCCCTTGCAAAAGAAGGGGAAAAAGTGGAAAAAGGCCGGGTGATCGCCAATATCGCCGGCAGGACCGCCTCCATCCTGAAAGGGGAAAGGACAGCTTTGAATTTCCTGCAGAGAATGTCGGGAATCAGCACCTACACCAGTCTGCTCTGCGGAATGGTGGCGGAGAGGAAAGTCAAGGTATCAGACACCCGGAAAACCCTTCCCGGCCTGCGGACGCTGGACAAATATGCCGTGAAGGCGGGGGGCGGTTCCAACCACCGGTTCTCCCTGTCCGACGGGGTCATGCTCAAGGACAACCACATCCGGGCTGCCGGCGGCATTAGCCAGGCCATCCGGAAAACAAGGGAGAGCATCCCCCACACCATGAAGATCGAAGTGGAGACCGAGACCCTGGACCAGGTACGGGAAGCATTGGGGGAAAAGGCGGACATCATCATGCTGGACAACATGGACATCCCCATGATCCGTGAGGCCGTTGCCCTCATCAACGGTCAGGCACAGGTGGAGGTCTCCGGGAACATTGACGCATCCAACATCCGGGAAAAAGCGCTGGAAGGCGTGGATATCATCTCCTGCGGGGGCCTGACGCACAGTGTCTCCGGGATGGACATCAGCCTGAAATTCCTGTAGGGAGGCACGGTTTTTGCACAATACCTGTGGATAACCGCTGAACTGCCTGGAACAAACCGCTGTTTCTCTGGAAAAATAAAAAACAAAAATAGTCAATTGTTGAAAAAAGCTTTATCCATAAGGGTTTCCGGGTTTTCAGGGATATCCACAAAAACGCAACAACGTTGTGGAAAAATCAAGGAGAGAAACCCTGAAAGCCTTTATATATAGGAGATTCAAGGGATATCCACAAAAAAACCAACGTTATCCACAAACAAATGTTTGGTCTGAAAAGGAACATTCCTCCTGCCGGTTTCGTCAAATGTTACAGTAGTATGAATAATGCATGGGTTTTATTGTGTTTTAAAAGATCGGGTGATATAATAAGCCTTGCTTATTTTACGAATGAAGAAGTATAAAAGGAGGCGAAGATTCAATGAAATCAATGAAAAAATTTCTGACGATGATCCTGGTTGTGGCCATGCTTGCAACCTTGGTTGTCCTACCGGCCGGGGCGCAGACCATGACGGATGCCCAAAAAGCGGCCACGCTGAACATCCTTAGGGGAGACAGCGCAGCAGGTGTCACCACGGAATACCTGGCGAAAAGCACCAACAGGTCCCAGGGGGCAAGGGTTCTCTTAAGATTAAGGGGACTGGAAATCTTGGCAGATGCCTTCACAGGAACAACCACGTTTTCCGATGCATCGGATGCCACCCTTTTCTGGCAGCCCATGCTGGCCTACCTGAAAGCCAATCCCAACGCCGGATTCAGCGGATATCCGGACGGGACATTCCTACCCAACAAGATCATGACAGCCCAGGAGCTCTATAAAGTCCTTCTCGTGGCTTTGGGATATGTGGAGAACGTGGATTTCACATGGAACCAGGTTTTCGCATTCGCCCAGGCAAAAGGGCTGACAAAGCTCCAGGGAAAGACAAACATCACCAACAATGACCTGGCAGCAGGGATGGTTGAGGCTCTCAATGCAACCAAAAAAGACGGGCAACTCCTCATTTCCTTCCTGGTCGAGGAAAATGTCATCACCGTTGAAAAGGCCCAGCAGGCCGGATTCAACGTGGTGAAAAGCGTGGAGTATGAAGCGGAATACCTGGCCACCATCGGACAGCCGGTGAGCCTGCCTGCGAAACTCGACGCCACACTGGCCGACGACACCATCGTTGAAGTCAACGTGACCTGGTCGGCAGTGAACACCTCCACCCTTGGCATCAAGCCGGTGACGGGAACCGTCGCAGGATACGGAACATTCACCACCACGGTCAATGTCATGCCCGACGTCCTCATGATTACGGACGCATTCCCCTCCGGAACGAAGGAAATCACCGTGACCCTCAACAAGCCTGTGCCCCAGGGTACGGCAGTATCCCTTAAGATAGGGAATGTCACCCAGTCCGCGACGGTAGCATTCGACGCGACAAGAAGGGTCATGACACTTTCAAGGACCTGGAACTTCACCCCCGGCACCTACACCGTCACCGTGGGGGACAGCTCCAAGAACCTGGTCATCGAGGCAGAGAGACTGGAACAGATTGCCATCGGCGCTGACTACATTTTCCCGATGACAGGCCAGAACCTGAAAATCAATCTTTTGAACCAGTACAACGAACCCATGATCATATCCAACACCACCATCCATGTGACCAACATCTCCAGGGGGACCACCTTGTCCGCCCAGATCGTCGGCACCGAGGTAACGGTGGACGCTTCCAATGACACCCTCGTAAGAAGCGGCGACAACCTGATGATCATGGTCATCCACAACACCACGGCGAAGACCGCGCAGAAACAGATCCCTGTCCTGGCGAAACCCGTGATCAAGGGACTGCAGTTTGGTCAGCTGGAAATCGCCGCCGGGAAAACCAGGATTGAGGCCAATACCTCAGGACATAAAATCAAGCTGCATGCAGTGGACCAGTACGGAAATCCCTATGTACTGACCAATGCGGACATCCAGCCCGGCGGAACCATCAGCGCAAGCACATCGAATACCGCCACCATCGATCCCGCCACATTCATGATCGACTCCGAAGGCAAGCTGATTTTCAACACAGGCACGGCCGGGACGGCCAATATCATCCTGATCGTACCCACCCAGGCAGTGGTATCCACATATACTGTGACCGTTGTGGATCCCGCGATGATCAACATGATCACCCTGCTCCCGCCATCCACCATGATGACGGTCGCAGCAAAAGCGGAATTCAACATGCTGGCATATGACCAGTACAGCAACCCCGTGACAGTCATCGGGAACTATGACCATTCAAAGTTCAGCATGACATCCACCAACCCCGGCGTCATTGCCAATGGAAGTTTCCAGTATGACGGGACCAAGGGCGTGCTGTTCGTTTATCCCGTGGGCACGGGCACCAGCACGGTATCCTACTACTATGAGGGACGTTTCATGAATTCCATGACCCTTACGGTCAACGAGGCACCCAAGCCCTCCACCATCACTGCGGTCACCATACCCCAGGCCTTTGAAATGACGGCCACCCGGGTGATGACCCTGGCCGACTTCACTGTTGTCGACCAGTACGGACAGCCCTTCAGCCTGACCGGAACCAGCTACTGGATCCAGTTCGCGCAGATGGGAGGATCCACCCTGTTCACCCTCTCGGGGAGCACCGTGAACACCACCACCAGCATCACCCTCACCGCCAATGGCACCACCAAGGGAACGGCCACATTGAGGGCGACAGTGTTCGGGACTGCAGGCGCCATCACGACCTCCATCCGCGATACCCAGGTGGAAGTGGTCGCCGCCTCTGAC
>JAWOHX010000077.1:0-2888 GCA_046484975.1 Clostridia bacterium | reverse complement strand
CCTGCTGTCCAGAGACAGATGGTCTTGACCCCGTGTCTTTTACACTCCTTGACCAGCAGGTCCTGGTATGGCAGCCAGAACTCCTTATAAACAGCCGGCGATACATGGGGCGCATTGTTGTAAGCGAGGTCCTCCATCAGGATGAGGCAGTCGATTTTGGCTGTGGCCAGGAAGGGCCTGGCCAGCTTCAACGTGAAATCGTTCCAGAAGCCGAACATGTCATGGATGAGCGCAGGTTCGTCATGGAAGGCCAGCATGAACCTCTCCATGCCCATCAGATAGAATCCCAGCCTGAAGAAGTGTGGGAAGACCAGGAGGCTCACCGGGTTTTGGGAATGGTTCAGCTGCTCCGCAATGCAGTCCATGTTGACGGGAAACCTGGTCGCAAGCCCTGCGTCGTATCTCTCCCTGGCCCTTTTCCAGTCCTCGAAGGTTTTCACCGTGTGCTCCAGATGTCCGTAGTACATGGACGGCGCACTTTTCAGCCTCTTCACCACAGAACCATACGTCCGCTCCGTCTCAATGATGGTCTCATCGTCTTCAAAAAGCACCTTATGGTCATACTGGGGGAACGGGGAAAAGGAAACGGGAACCCGGGTGAACCGGTCCATCCCCAGGGTGTCTTCCGGTGAAAATCCCGGGATGTACCCTTCGTTCCTCCACCGTTCCAGGGCAGTCTGCTCATATGGCTCCAATGCCATGACCGGGATCCGGTCCACCGGCTCGTAGTCCATCACCTTCTGGAATCTTTCTCTTGCATTCATCAGGAATGTTTCCCTTCTGCTCCTTTTTTCCATATCCTCCTATACCATACCACCATTCTATTGGAACGCGCCTTTGGAATCAACCTCGCCTTGTTTTTTTCCCCAGTTGTCCAAGCTCTTTTTCGATGACATCCGGATGAAGCCTCTCGAAGAGGATGGAGATTGCACCCACAGCCTGGCCCGGCTTAACCTGCCTGTACTGCCATTCATCGCTGCCTCCCAGCCATCCAAGGACTTTCTCCGATGAGAAGGGCAGGAATGGATGGAGAAGAACCGCCAGGTTTTGGATGGCGTTGGCACAGTTGTACAGCGTATCCGCACACTTTGCCCTGTCCTCCCTGATGGTCACCCAGGGCCTTTCTTCATCAAAATATTTGTTCATACCCCGGATACAGTCGAAAACTCCGGACAAGGCAGCCTTGAACTCCCCTTTCTCAATCAGGGCACCGGTTCTTTCATAGGATTCCCTCAGTGTCCGCTGGATGTTTTCGTCCGTGGTACCTTCGGGGATGATACCCCCGAAGCTCTTGTGCACAAAGACCAGTGTCCGGTTCACCAGGTTTCCATAAGCCCCGAGGAGTTCCCCGTTGTTGGTATGGATGAACTCCCTCCACGAGAAATCCGAATCCCGCTTCTCCGGGCCGTTGGTCAGGAAGAAATAGCGGATGGTGTCCGGGTTGTAGCATCCCACAATGTCCTTCACCCAGATGGCCCAGTCCGCGCTGGTGGAGATCTTTCTTCCTTCGAGCGTCAGGTGCTCACTGGATATGATCTCGTCAGGCAGACGCCAACCACCACCATGCGCCAACAGGAGAGATGGCAGGATGATGGTATGGAAGGGTATATTGTCCTTTCCATGTACGAAATAGTGCTTTGCGTCCTTTCCCCACAGCGCCTGGATATCCCTCCCGGTCTCATTGGCGTGGGCAAGGCTCGCGGACAGGTAGCCAAGCACGTTCTCCCACCAGATGTAGATCCTCTTTTCCTCGTAACCTTCCCTGGGGACATCAATCCCCCAGTCCAGGTCCCGGGTGATGGCCCTGTCCCGGAGGCCTTCCCGGATGTAGCGCTTCGTCGCCTCAAAGGCATTCCTCCTCCAACCCGGATGCAGGGCCAGGTAGTCCTCCAGCTTTTCCTTCAGCCGGGTGATGGCCAGGTAGAGGTGACGGGTCCTCCGGAAAACCGGTTCGTGTCCGCACAGGCCGCACCTGCTGTCAATGAGCCTTTCGGGTTCCAATATGCCGTTGCAGGCCTCACATTGGTCACCCCGGGCTTTTCCACCACAAAGCGGGCAGGTCCCCGTGATGAACCTGTCCGGAAGGAATTGGCCGCAGTGTTCACAGTATGCCTGCTCCTCCTCCTTTTCATAGACATACCCCTGGTCGTACATTGTCCGGTGGAATTCTGTCACGAATGCCTTGTGCCCTGGGTCGGAGGTCTTTCCGTAATGGTCATAGGAAAACCCCAGCCGTCTGAAGCAATCCGAAAACTCCAGATGGTACTTGTCGCTGACCTCCCGGGGACTCAACCCCTCCTGCCTGGCCCGAAGGACCACAGGGGTGCCGTGGCAGTCACTTCCCGAGACATAACTCACCTCGTCCCCCTTCTGCCTGTGGTAGCGGGCCAGTACATCCCCGGGCAGCAGTGCCGCCAGATGCCCGATGTGCAGGGAACCGTTGGCATAGGGCCATGCGCCCCCAATTAGGATTCTCATCTTCCTTCCTCCCTTCATATGGAAAAACTCCCGCCCCATGGCTTTTAAATGCCATGGGACGGGAGTAAAGGCTCCGTGTTACCACCCAATTTCACCTGCATCTCGCGATGCAGGCCTCACGGGTACCATCATACCCTGCCGCTGTAACGTGCGGTCACGGTGCAGCCTGGGACAGGTGCGTCCTCGGTGCACGGCTCCAAGACCATCTTCCGCCTGCCCTTGCCTGTCCCCTTTCACCTTGCGGGACTCTCTGTTAGGGTGTCTGCAGGCGTACTCTTCTTTTCATTGCCTCTGCAAATTCTTTTTCAAAGTATACCATAATAGTCTATCCTTGCGCAATATTACGGCTTATTAACAGGCCGTACGGGCCTTGCCTCGATGTAGCCCCTGTAGCCCTGGGGTTCCAGCTG
>JAWOHX010000039.1:0-13598 GCA_046484975.1 Clostridia bacterium | reverse complement strand
TTTTTATAAAAGCTCTCTGGGTAAATATCTCTATATAGTCCATAATCCTTAGAAGCTTTTCCCCAATCAAATTCTTTTCCATTATCAATTTTGTCTAATTTCATAGCAACCCCCAATAAGATATAATGAAGTTGGAACACACAATGGTTTATAAAATGTCGGCTAACTCTCTAGTCTGTGAATTTCAATATATAAACCCATATCCAGTGTATCCCTGACATATTACACATATACAATATGCCTGCCCTGTCATATGGTATATATTTTCTCTATCTATTCTATCATGTGTCAATCTTACATCGCATCAACACGGTATTTTTCCCTAACCTCGCAACCTCATGGAATCCCTCCCGCATATACATAGCCACCGAGCCGGTATAGGACGGTCTTTTTGCTCCCGGGATATCAAATGGGAATGCTTCCACAACACCGCCGCCTTTTTTCCTGATCAACTGGATGGCGCTGCTCAAAGCGATATGGGACAGACCCTTTCTCCGGCAATCCTTGTCGACGAAAATGCAGGATATTCTCCACTGTGGCTTCCAATCATCTGCTATGGTCAGTTTGGTGTAATCGCGGCCCCTGTCGTATCTTGGGAATGCATTTGCAGGTCCGAACTGGCACCAGGCCACGGGTACATTCTCATCATAAAGCAGGAGTCCGTACCCTTCCCCCTTCATGGTCAGTTCCTGATGGAATTTTCGGCGTTCCTCCCTGTTCATCTGCTCGAAGTGGGTTGTGCTGCTGCACCGATGGAATGTGCACCAGCAACCTCCCCTGACCCCTTTATGCTTGGCGAACAAGGCTTCAAAGTCCTTCCAGGTCGTTGATGATAATTCCTCGGTTCTGATCATGAATACTCCTTGTGTCTTCCCTTTCCACTGCTCATGTATCGAAAGGCGATTTTATTCTGCCGATGCTTGTGGTGGAAACATGGGTGTATATCTGGGTGGTGCTGGGATTCGTATGGCCAAGAAGTTCCTGGATATAGCGGATGTCCGTGCCTTCTTCCAGCAGGTGTGTGGCGAAGGAATGCCTGAGCCAGTGGACCGTTGCATCCTTGTTGATCCTTGCTTTGATGATGGCTCGTTCAAACACCTTCTGCACTGACCGTTCCGTCAGGTGCCTGTTGTACTGTGTGCTGGGAAACAGCCAGTCCTTTGGCATATAGACCTTGTAGTATTCCCGGAGTAATAACAAGGTTTTCCCGGAGAGGATGGTGTATCTGTCCTTGTTTCCTTTCCCGTTCTGCACCCTGACCAGCATTCTGTCGGAGTCAATATCCCGTATTCTCAACCTCACGGCTTCCCCGACACGCAAGCCCGCGGAATAGATCAATGTGACAATGGTCCTGTGCTTGAGATTCTCTATGCCTTCAATGATTCTCTTCACTTCCGCCTTGCTTAGAACACTGGGCAGATGTTTTTCCCTTTTTGGTCTTTCAGGGATATCCGACAGCAGTTCCCTATTGAATGCCTGGATGGCGCTGATTGCCTGGTTCAGGTAGGATCCGGTGACTTCCTTCTCCCTGGTCAGCCACAGAAGATAGGTTCTCGTGCTCTCCCTGGTGACAGGTTCCCGGTATGCAAAAAGCCTTCTGATGTGCCCTATGTAGGCCTTGATGGTTTTACTGGCATATCTTCTCAAGTGAAGCTTGTTCTCAAAATCCTTCAGGATTCTTTTCTGGTCCTGACCCATTGTCTCCATATGCATGCACCACCTTTTGACAATAGTATATTGTAAAAGGTAATATATGTAAATATGCATATTTTTATAGTTGGAACAGCCTTGTTTCAACAAGATGGGGGATGTCCTCCTCTGTCCCTATCCGGGCCGAAACACCGGATAATTCCATCGGATTTTTTAGAATAATTTAATCTCTTTTCATGATTATACACTACATCCGGCAGTGAATCAATGACTAGTCAATGATGTGCTTTCCCTGTATTGCCAGGCACTTCCTGCCAGGTCGCACCAGAAACCCCTCCATGCCTTCCGGAAGGATGATTTCCCCCTTTGTTCGTTCTGTGTCCTGCAGGCGGACATGGATGTCCCCCATGGGTGTGGGGACTGATCCCTCCGCCCAGGGCAGTCCGCCCAAATCCGGGGCAATCCTTACTCTTTTGAATCCGGGCTCCATCGGCCGGACGCCGAGGATGTATTCAGGGAAGAGCGCTGCCGGGCCGCCGGACCAACCATGGCATCGGCTCACCAACGGATTGTTCAGGACGATGTCCGGGTGTTTCAAGTCCAGTTTCTCCCAGAATGTGGTGGCGCCGTGACGGAGCATGAGCCCGAAATAGTCCCTGGTGTCCTGCAGCCCTTCCTCCATGTCCCCCTGTTCCATCATTGCCTTGATGACCCAGAACTTCATGAAGCCCGCCATGGGGTAATATGCCTCCTCCAGGTTTCTGGCACGATTCAATTCGTTTTTCCGTCCGGGAAGGTCCGCCAGAACCGAAAAAGAATTGGCATGGTGGCTCACTGCATCGCATTTTCCGGATATGTCGGTATACACACCTTTTTCCTGGCAGTAAAACTTCTTTCGGATCATGGTTTCCGTCTGTCTGATCCACTTGTCCCAATTGTCTTGACCAAGTATTTTTGCCAGGCGGTTGATGTCCTTCAGGGCCGCCAGGAACTGCATCATGAAGGTTCCCTCGGAAGGCCACCAGTGGTCCCTGCGGTGGATGTCCTCATCCGTGATGATGGCTTCCCTGTTGATTTCACCCCGGAAGACCTTGCCCCCAAGAAACTGCATGATCCTGTCCGCGGCAATGTACTGGTCCCTTGCTGTCTTTACATCCCCGGTATAGAGCAGGTACTCCCAAAGCATGCTCACGAAATCCGTGCAGTAGTTGTACAGGATCCAGTCCTGCACATCCTGCACCACATTGGGCATATAGTCGATCATATGGGGATGGACATGTCCGCCTGCACTGCCTGCACAGGCCGGTATGGACCCGTCCTCCTTCTGTGTGGCGGCAAACATGCCGATGGATCTTCGGGCCAGTTCCTTGTCCCCGAAGGCATAATAGTTGCAGTAGGCCTCCACCCGGGCATCACCCACCCACAGAAGGCCGTCCCTTTTGATGCCGTCTTCGTAGAAATCCTGCATGCAGAGCTTGACGGTGTTCTTTGAGACCTGGTGAATCTGGTTCAGCAGGTTGTCAGGACAGCAAAAGTGGCCTCTGTCCTCGACGGGATAATGCCTGTGTTCCGCGGAGATATCCATGACCTCCACATCAGGGCCTTCGACCCGGATAAACCGGAATGCCCTTCTGCCCTTGCTCTGGAGGTCATGGCTGCCTTTTTCCAAATCGAAGACATCCTTTGGGAATTTGTAGTAATGAAGTTCCTTGTCCATGTCCGCATCCAGCTCCTCCAGGTATTCGCCGTACCTTACAATCACCCGGGTTTTTTCCCGTGCCTCCAGTCTGAAACGGACATCCCCCACTGTCTCCTCACGGAAATCAAAGACAGCCGGATGATTCGTTCTTTCCGGCCTTCTGATAGTTCTGGTTGGAATGATTTTTGGAAGGGCCCCATCTTTCATCTGGTTGGCCTCCTGTCTCACCATGTGATCTTGTCTTTTATGGCGGACCGGTGATAGGACTGGATGCATCCGCAGTATTTCTGCCTGTACAGGTTTTGCTGCCGGGCTTTTTCCTGGCCTTTCCGGTATCCCTGCCTGAAGTCCTCATAATGGAATATGACGCCATATTCCTTTTCTGCCGCTTTTGCCGCTTCCACGATCATCTCATGGTTCTGGTAGGGGCTGACCAGCAGTGTGGTGCTGAAATGGGTGAACCCGTTTTGTTTTGCGTATCTGGCTGTCTCAAACAATCTCAGCATATAGCAGAACTTACACATTTCACTGTCGTTTTCCCAAAGGGGTTGAAGAAAGGAATCACGGACGGTAAGCAAAACGCCCTCCCCTTTCGTGAATTCCTGAAGGGTCCTCAACCTTCTTTTGTATTCCAGATACGGATGGATATTGGGATTGTAGAAAAATCCTTCGTATTGGATTTCATCCGCAGTCAGTTTGTCATGCACATACACCAGGCAGGGGGCGCAGCAGATATGCAACAGGAGCCTCATGGCCGTTCCCCTTCATATTTCACCTTGAAATGGTCGTAGGCCAGCTTCGTGGCGCACCTTCCCCGGGGGGTCTTCTGGATGTATCCAAGCTGGAGAAGATAAGGTTCATAGACATCCTCAATGGTGTCCTTTTCCTCGCTGATGCTGGCGGAAAGGGTCTCCAGTCCCACCGGGCCCCCGGCGAATTTCTCGATGATGCAGAGAATGATCCTTTTGTCCAGGGCGTCCAGCCCCTTCTCGTCCACCTCCAACCGGGTGAGGCTTGCATCCGCCATGTCCCGGTCGATGATGTCCTTGCCCTGAACCTGGGCGAAGTCCCTGACCCTCTTGAGCAGCCTGTTGGCAATCCTCGGGGTTCCCCTGGACCTTTTGGCGATCTCGATGGCGCCATACTCGTCGATTTGAATGTTCAGGATCCTGGAGGAGCGCTTGACAATGGTGGTCAACTCCTCCACGGAATACATCTCCAAACGGTTCATGACCCCGAACCGGTCCCTGAGCGGTGATGTCAGCATCCCCGCACGGGTTGTTGCGCCGATGAGGGTGAAATGAGGCAAATCCAGGCGGATGCTCCGGGCGCTGGGGCCTTTTCCGATGATGATGTCCAGGGCGAAGTCCTCCATGGCAGGGTAAAGGATTTCCTCCACGGCCCGGTTGAGGCGGTGGATCTCGTCGATAAAGAGCACATCATGATCCCCGAGGTTGGTGAGGATGGCAGCCAGGTCCCCCGCTTTCTCGATGGCCGGGCCACTGGTGACCCGCATGCTCACCCCCATCTCAATGGCAATGATGTTGGCCAGTGTGGTTTTTCCCAGGCCGGGAGGCCCGCAGAGAAGGACATGGTCCAGGGGCTCCTTCCTCTCCTTTGCGGCCTGGATGAATACCTTCATGTTTCCCTTGACCTTTTCCTGGCCGAAATATTCGTCAAAATTACGAGGCCGGAGGGTGTTTTCAAAAATATCCTGGTTGGTGAAATCGGAATCCGTGATTCTGTCTTCTTCCATCTCATCCTCCGTTCATTTGATTCAAGGCTTTCCGGATAATGCCTTCCACTTTGTCGCCCTCTTCATACACATTCCTTATGGCGTTTCCCGCCTGCCTTGAGGTGTATCCAAGGACCATCAGGGCGGTCTTGGCCTCCTCCTGCTCGTTGGTACAGGGAACTGCGGGTTCCTGTTCGTCCAGGGAGCTGATCTCCAGGTTCTTGAACTTGTCCTTCAGTTCCAGCACGATGCGCATGGCGGACTTCTTGCCGATGCCCGGGGCTTTGGAAAGCTCCGTGGTGTTGTTGGTGGCGATGTTCAGGGCCACGGCCTGGGCGGAGAAGGTGGACAGCAGGGACAGGGCGGCCTTGGGGCCGATTCCGGAGATGCCGATGAGCATCTGGAAGATGCCCAGCTCCTGCCTGCTTGAGAAGCCGTACAGGACCATCACATCCTCCCGGACATGCAAATGGGTATAGAGGAGGGACTCCTCCTGTTTGTCGCTTATGGAAGCAATGGTACCCAATGAGGTGTATATCCTGTAGCCGATCCCCTGGGTCTCCACCACGACATAGTCGGTATGCCTGTGGGTTACTTTCCCTTTGATGTATTCATACATGCAACTGTCACCTCACTGCCGTTCTGGGGTTGTAGGAATGGGCGTGGCATATGGCGACGCCCAGGGCATCCGCCGCATCGTCCGGTTTGGGGATGCTGTCCAGGTTGAGGAGCACCTTGATCATCTGCTGCATCTGGGCCTTGTCCGCCCTGCCGTAGCCGCACACCGCCTGCTTGATCTGGAGGGGGGTGTATTCCGCCAGTTCGATGTTGTGCAATGCGGCGCAAAGGACTGCCACGCCCCTTCCATGGCCTACCTTCAAGGCCGTTTTCGCATTGGTGTTGAAAAAAAGCTCCTCCACTGCGATGAAATCCGGGTGGTACCTGTCCACGAGCTCATTGAGCCTCTCATAAATGCGAAGCAACCTCTGGCTGAACACCATGTCCGTTCCGGTGCTGACCACCCCGTATTCCAGGGTCTTGAACTTGTTTCCGGCATGGCTCACGATCCCGTATCCCGTGATCGCAAACCCGGGGTCGATGCCCATGACTACCATCCGAATCCGCCTTTATGCATATTATCAAATATTAATTGCATATTTATTCATAATGTTGTATAATGCCAATAACTAAAGTTCATTTTATCATACCTTGGGAGGTTTTTGTATGAAAGGCAAAGAAAAATTTCTTCTGGCATATTCCGGGGGGCTGGACACGTCCATCATCATTCCCTGGCTGAAGGAAAACTATGACTGCGATGTCATTGCCATGGCCGCCGACGTGGGCCAGGGGGAGGAACTGGCGCCTTTGCATGAGAAGGCAAAGAAGTCCGGTGCCTTGAAACTGTATATCGAGGACCTCAAGGAGGAGTTCGTCAATGACTTCGTCTTCCCCACCCTGAAAGCTTCAGCGGTATATGAAGGGAAGTATCTCCTCGGAACATCCTTCGCCCGCCCCATCATCGCAAAAAGACTGGCGGAAATCGCCCTGGCGGAAAACTGCACCGCCGTGGTCCACGGGTGCACAGGCAAAGGCAACGACCAGGTGCGCTTCGAACTGACCATCAAGGCACTTGCCCCTCACATGAAGATCATCGCTCCTTGGAGGGAATGGGACATCCGGTCCAGGGAGGATGCCATCGACTATGCGGAAAAACGCGGCATCCCCATACCCGTCACCAAAAAAGACAACTACAGCAGGGACAGGAACCTGTGGCACCTGAGCCACGAGGGTTCGGACCTGGAGGATCCTTCCAACGAGCCCGATTACAAGAAGCTCCTTAAAATGACGAAAACCCCCATGGACGCGGCAGATGAGCCCGAATACGTGGAAATCTCCTTTGAAAAGGGTATCCCGACCGGAATCAACGGTGTCCCCATGAAAGGGGTGGATCTCATCAGTGCACTCAACGAGGTCGGTGGGAAGCACGGCATCGGCATCGTGGACATCACCGAGAACCGGCTGGTGGGCATGAAGTCCAGGGGTGTGTACGAGACCCCCGGGGGGGCCATCCTGTATTATGCCCACAATGAACTGGAATACCTCTGCCTTGACAGGGAGACCTATCATTACAAGGAACTGGTCTCCCGCAGATTCGCCGAGCTTGTCTACAACGGCCAATGGTATACGCCCCTGCGGGAAGCCCTGTCTGCCTTTGTGGACTCCACCCAGGAAAATGTGATGGGAACCGTCCGGGTCAAACTCTACAAGGGGAACATCATGTCAGCGGGAACCACTTCCCCCCATTCCCTGCATGACACGGAACTGTCCACTTTTGAGAAGGACGAGATCTACAACCAGAAGGATGCGCAAGGCTTCATCAACCTGTTCGGTCTGCCTCTGCTGGTAAAAGCCCTCAAGGACGAAAAAAACAAGTAGGAAGGTGCGTCTTATGAAACTATGGAGCGGAAGGTTCTGCTCAGATACCGACCAACGGGCCAACGATTTCAATTCCTCCCTGTCCTTTGACATGAGGCTGTACAGGTATGATATCGCCGGAAGCATCGCCCACGCCAGGATGCTGGGCAAGTGCGGGATCATATCCGACCAGGAATCCGTTCAGATCATCCGGGGGCTGGAAGGCATATTGGAAGACATTGAAAAGGGTAAGGTTTCCTTTTGCACGGATGCCGAGGACATCCATATGGCCATCGAGTCCCTTCTCACGGAAAGAATCGGGGAAGCCGGCAAAAAGCTCCACACGGGAAGAAGCAGGAACGACCAGGTGGCCCTGGACACCCGGATGTATGTCCGGGAGGAGATTATGGACACCATTTCCCTCCTGAAGGAGCTGATGCAGGTGCTTCTGGGTATGGCAAATGCCCACCTGGAAACAGTGATGCCCGGATACACCCATCTCCAGCGGGCCCAGCCCGTGACCCTGGCCCACCACCTGGCGGCATACCTGGAAATGTTCCTGCGGGACATCCAGCGCCTTCTTGATGCGCAAAAACGCACGGATGTGATGCCTCTTGGTTCCGGCGCCCTGGCGGGAACCACCTACCCGCTGGACCGTGGGATGGTTGCCCGTGAGCTTGGATTTTCCCTGGTCAGCCGCAACAGCATGGATGCGGTGAGCGACAGGGATTATGTCCTGGAAACCGTGTCAACCCTTTCCATCCTGATGATGCATCTCTCCCGGCTCAGTGAGGAGGTCATCCTATGGACTTCCTCGGAATTCGGTTTCATGACACTGTCCGACGCCTTTTCCACCGGCAGCAGCATCATGCCGCAGAAAAAGAACCCGGACATGGCAGAACTGGTCCGGGGGAAATCCGCCCGGGTGACGGGCAATCTCATGACCCTTCTGGCCATGATGAAATCCCTCCCCCTGGCATACAACAAGGACATGCAGGAAGACAAGCCAGCCCTGTTCGATTCCTTTGACAATGTGAGGATGTCCCTGCAGGTCTTCACCCCCATGCTGGGGTCGGCAGCCTTCGACAAGGAGAGAATGCTGCTTTCCGCGGAAGGGGGCTTCTCCAATGCCACAGACCTGGCGGACTACCTGGTGAAAAAGGGCATGCCCTTCAGGCTGGCCCATGAGACATCCGGTAAAATCGTGGCCATGTGCCTCGGGAAGAACATCTCACTGGGGGAAGTCCCCCTGGAGACATACCGTGAATTCTCCCCCCTCTTCGACGAGGACCTGTACGAGGAAATCCACGTCCTGGCCTGCGTAAAAAAAAGGGCCCTGACGGGAGGACCTGCCCCGGATACGGTGAAGGAACATTTGGATTGGATCGGAGAATTTTTAAAGGAGCTGTGAACACAGCTCCTTTTCTTCACTCATGTTTGGCTTTTTTGTCCAGGGCCTTTCCCATGCTGACCCAGGAGTCCCGAAGCTTGTACCTCAGTTCCACGTCATAAATGCAATCGATGAGGTCATTGAGTTTCCTTCGCATCTCATGGTATTCTGTCATGTGGAACTCCTCCTTGCAAAGAACCTCTTCCATTTGGCTCAGCCACTTGTCGAAGATGCGGCCTTCCTCCACATCCTCAACCTTTTTATGTATATGGGAAACCACGAGTTTCACGGCTTTCCGTTTCATCTGCTCATCGGTCAGGACTTTCTCTGTCATGATCTCATCTCCTTAAAATTGTTGTGAAGCCATGCCTATTTGCAGAGCAAACATCCATTGGAATCACCCTTATCCATAACTTCAGGAACTAACCTCATCTTACCATACCGGTATAGTGAATGCAAAGCATTTGTAAAACCCGGGGCAGCTGGTGTATGATGGTTCCATGCTTGATTTCAGATTTTATCAAAAAGCCTACAGGAAACTGGGGAAAGCATCCCCTCTCCGGTTCGACTGCGGGGAGCTGTGCGGGAAAGGATGCTGCCAGGGCAGTGAAAACGGTATGGTCCTTTTTCCCGGGGAGGAAGCCTATCTCGGGTTGTTTGAACACGACTATGACATCCTGGAAACCACCTATTCCTTCAAGCTGTTGAAATGCAATGCAAGCTGCGACAGGTCCATCCGTCCATTGGCATGCATGATGTTCCCCTTGTTCCCCTTCCTTTATGAAGACGGGACCCTGCTGGTGGACTTCGATCCCCGTGCCCGGGGGATCTGTCCCCTGCTTTTCCAGGACATGGAGGAGCTTGCCCTTGAACCGGGTTTTCACAGGGGCATCCTCAGGTTTTTCAGGAAGGCTGTGAAACAAAGGGAAATCCGGGAATTCCTCCTGTTTTTCACTGCTGAGCTGGATGCCCTCAAAAAATTCACGGAATGAAAAAACCGCCTTATAGCAAGGCGGTTGGCTGCCGAACTAGGATTTGAACCCAGACATACTGATCCAGAGTCAGTTGTGCTACCATTACACAATTCGGCAATAGGATGTCCGAAAATCATATTAACAAAATATAACCACCCTGTCAACCAGAACCGACTATCCACGCAACATGAATCCATCTTTTCATTCCCCCGGCGTTCTGGTAACATGAACATGAAGCAAAAGGAAAGGATACCGCCTATGAACCCTTCATTTCTGTTCCTGATGAAAAAAATCAAGTGCATCCCATATTTCACCCTCACCGGTTTCCATGATGCAAACCCTGTGTCACTGAATCGTTTTGTCATGGATTTCGATGAGGAAGGCGCAGCCTACATCCAGACCAGGGATTCCCTCTGGAGAATTATCGCCACCGCCCTGCCCGTCCGCAGGGACGCCTTTTCCCTGACCTTCGACTTTGAACTCGTCAAGGGTCTTGAAACACAGGCGTCCCTTGGGGTGGGTTTCCTTTTCGAAAACTGGGATGAGGCCAATGATGTCCTCATGCCCGCCGCCGCTTACAAAGGAAACCGTTTCCATTCCTTCCGTTCCAAATATCCACCGCAATTGGATGAGAAGCATTTATACAAGGAAATCCCCGTGATGGTCTCCGATGTCCCCAGGCTGAACATCCATCCCGGTCCTTCCCGGATCCAGCAGCTGACCCGGGACATGTCCACGCCGGGAGCCGGCTTCTTCAGCCCCGGTTCAGGCCTTGGCTTCTTCCTGCTGACCCCGCAGGAGACCGTTCTTGGGGACTCCATGGTCTCCATCGAGGAAAACCCTGCCCGCAGCGAGGCATTCCTGGAGCTGTCCGCCCCGGGGGTCAGGCATGGGACATGCTACAGAATCTGCGACAATGCGGTGCCTTCCCCGGACAGGGGCGCTGATTTCAAGTCCGGTGACGCTTTCCAGCTCCAGGCCAATGTCTATGTTTTCCCATGCCACAGGCCCCAGGATCTCTTTGACTATTTCACAGGCATCCGCAAGGACTTTGCAGGAGTGTCCCGGCCGGTGCATTCCCTTCCATTCTCCGGCTGCTACAAAATCCAGGAAAAGAAATTCAACGCCCAGAACTGGGTGGAGGAATACGGTTACTACTCCGTGGCCATGCGTGAGTCCATCTATGCCGACTGGCAGGTGGGATGGGTGGGAGGCCTCATGGTCACCCATCCCCTGCTGTTCGAAGGGGACAATGAAACCAGAAATCGGGCCATCCGGAACATCAACTTCGTATTCAACGGAGGCCAATCCCCCAGCGGACTGTTCCATGGCTGCTTCCATCGGGGGAAATGGTACGGTGACAGTTTCCGGGATGTGGATGAGCCATGGCACCTGGTCCGGAAAAGTGCCGATGCCCTGTATTTCCTCATGAAGCAATATGACCTCCTGGTCAAACTGCATGGCGGGTTCGTGTTCCCGGAATCCTGGATGCTAGGCACCCGGCGTCTGGCCGACGCCTTTGTCCGTCTCTATGAAAGATATGGTGAATTCGGCCAGTATGCGGACACCCTCACCGGTGAGCTCATCGTCCGGGGCAGCGCCTCGGCAGGGATTGTAATGGCCGGCCTGGCATTGTGCGCGGATTTCCTGGACGAGCCCTCATACCTTGATTTGGCCCGGGAATCCGCCCTGCAGTATCACCGGCGTTTTGTTGAGAAGGGCTTCACCACGGGAGGCCCTGGTGAAATCCTTCAGTGCCCGGACAGCGAGTCAGCCTTTGGTTTCCTGGAGTCTTTGGTTGTTCTATATGAGACCACCGGGGAGGAGCAATGGCTGGCGATGGCAAAAGATCAGGCCAATCAATGTTTCACCTGGTGCGTCTCCTATGATTTCCGGTTCCCCTCCTCTTCCACCTTCGGGAAACTGGACATGAAGACCAGGGGAACCGTCTATGCCAGCGTCCAGAACAAGCACAGCGCACCTGGCATCTGCACCCTCTCCGGGGATTCCCTGTTCAAGCTCTACCGTTATACCGGGGACATCCGATATCTTGACCTGATCCGTGACATCTCCCACAGCCTTCCCCAGTATCTTTCCAGGGAGGACCGTCCCATCTCCGGGATGCCTCCGGGCTGGATGAACGAGCGGGTGGAAATGAGCGACTGGAATGAGCCCGTCGGGGAGATTTTTTACGGTTCCTGCTGGAGCGAGGTCTCAACCATGCTGACCCATGTGGAGATTCCCGGCATCTATGTGCAGCCCGATACGGGCCTGCTCTGGGTCATGGACCATGTCAACGCGAGGGTCTTGGAAAAAACCGGGGCCGGCCTCTTGCTGGAGGTCTGCAATCCCACCGCATTTGACGCAGAAGTGAAAATCATGGCGGAACCCTCCCAACAAATGGGATCCATCATGGGACAGAACAGCCTGTTCTCCTGCATGAGGGTCCCGGTGAAATCCGGCGATACGGTGACCATCCCCATCGAAGTGCCTGAGGAATCATTGTACACATAAAAAAACTGCAGGTCGTCCTGCAGTTTTTTGTTGCTATTTCTGTCCGGCGCCCGATCCGCCGATGGCCGCCTGGGCGGCTGCCAGCCGCGCGATGGGGACCCGGAAGGGGGAACAGGACACATAGTCCAGTCCTATTTGATGGCAGAACTCGATGGAATGGGGATCTCCCCCGTGCTCCCCGCATATGCCCAGCTTGATGCCGGGGCGGGTCTTCCTGCCAAGTTCCACTGCCATCTGCATGAGCCTGCCCACGCCTTTGATATCCAGTTTGGCGGTTGGATCGGATTCATAGATCTTCCGCTTATAGTAGTCGTCCAGTATCTTGCCTGCGTCATCACGGCTGAGGCCGTAGGTCATCTGTGTGAGGTCATTGGTTCCAAAAGAGAAGAACTCGGCTTCCTCGGCGATCTCGTCCGCCGTCAGGGCCGCCCTCGGAATCTCAATCATGGTTCCCACCACATAGGTCAGGTCCACACCGCTGTCCTTAATTTCCTTCTCCGCGGTGGCAACCACCACCTCCTTGATGAAACGCAACTCCTTGACCTCCCCGACGAGAGGAATCATGATCTCAGGGATGACCTTCATCCCCTTTTGATTCACATTGATGGCAGCCTGAATGATGGCCTTGGTCTGCATCACGGCAATTTCCGGATAGGAGATGGCAAGGCGGCAGCCCCTGTGTCCCAGCATGGGGTTGGTCTCGTGCAGGCTCTCGATCTTTGCCTTAAGCACAGAATATTCCAGGCCCATCTCATCGCACAATGCGTGTATTTCCTCATCCTTGGTGGGAAGGAACTCATGGAGGGGTGGATCCAGAAACCGGATGGTAACGGGAAGGTCCGCCATGACCTTGAAAATCCCCTCGAAGTCCCCCCTCTGCATGGGCAGGAGCTTGGCCAGGGCCTTTTCCCTTTGTTCCACGGTGTCGGAAAGGATCATCTCCCGTACGGCCTTGATCCTGTCCGCCTCGAAAAACATATGCTCGGTACGGCACAGGCCGATGCCTTCCGCACCATATCCCACCGCCACCCGGGCGTCATTGGGGGTGTCGGCGTTGGTCCTGACCTTCATGCGCCTGAGTTCATCGGCCCAGCTCATGAAGACCGCGAAATCATCGGACATCACCGGGGCCACCGTCGGGAGCTTGCTCCCGTATACATTTCCCGTGGATCCGTCGATGGAAATCCAATCCCCTTCATTGAATGCCTCACCGTCCACGGT
>JAWOHX010000003.1:0-4877 GCA_046484975.1 Clostridia bacterium | reverse complement strand
TGTTCTCCCGGTTCTTTTCTCTGTATTCAAATCATTTAATATTGCTAATATAAAGATTCGCACTATTGTTGATATCATTCTCATACAAGACACAGAGGTGTTCGGATCAGTCCTTCTACATTCGGTAAACCGATCTGCTCCGTAACATCTAAAAAGGAAAGGAGGGAAATAACATGCTGTGGACAATCATCGTAATATTATTTATTCTTTGGCTCCTGGGTGCTTTCGGAGGAAGAGTGTTCTCCAGTTTTCCGAAAACAGGCAATTGGGTTCATATTCTGATCTTCATTGCTGTCGTACTGTTAATATTGAAACTCCTGAATGTCATATGAGGACATCGCAGACACTGTATCAGGACAATTCTAGTGAATCTAATTCAGTATAGTTCAAGGCTGGAGTTGAACACCTAGATATAGAATATGGTGAGGTGATATTTTGTTCTTAACAAATTAAGCAACAAGTCTCTCTGAACCATAGTTCTGATATAGTGTCTGTTATATCACAGAGTCCCTGTAGGTTGATTGATTCTTGTTCATCCCGTTTCATGAAATCTGCTTATTTATTACCTTCACACCATGAAAAATGTTTCCCAATATCAATGACTTTTCTTTCGGGATATGCCCTGAACATACGTGTTTGTGTGAATACCGGCCAAATCTTCCCTGGGTTCCATCGCCAGATTGGAAACGAAAGCAAAAGACCGATCCTGCCTGCAAGACTTGTCTTGGCACCAGACCTGGCAAAGCAGCAGGCTTTTTCACATCCAGGCTGTCCATGGGAATCATGGCATTCTTTTTATAGCCTGGGGATAATGATCCTTGCTTATGTTCCGGTATGCTTTTTTACCACAGGAATCATGCGACAATCACATGAAATATTTTTGACAGATAATGGGTAATGTTATATAATTTCCTCAAGATACATCTTTCGTCTAGACTGTCAGATTATTATATATTTGGCCCTGGGAACTGTGCGGTAAGTTTGTATGCAAGCAAACATGCATATTCCGGATATCATCTGGAAATATTTACTCTATCCAATGTCAGATAGAAGGAATGGAGAGATAGAGGTGGACAAAAAACCGAATGACAACCAATCGGAAACGGACCGTCCTGTAGCCAATAGTCACAACGTTCCTGCAGCACATCCAAAAGAAGCAGCCTTCCCTATCGTCGGTATCGGGGCTTCAGCCGGAGGGCTGGAGGCTTTGTTGCTTTTCTTTAAAAATGTTCCCCGGAACAGCGGGATGGCGTTCATTGTGGTCCAGCATATGGATCCGGCCCACAAGGGCTTCCTGGTGGATTTACTGATGCGCGCAACCACCATGCAGGTCTTTCAGGTTCAGGATGGCCTTCCCGTTAAGCCCGATTGTGTCTATGTCATCCCACCGAACAAGAATCTGCAGCTTTTCCACAAGACGTTGCACCTTTTTGATCCGATTGCTCCTCGTGGTCTTCGTCTGCCTGTCGACTTCCTTTTCCGTTCCATGGCCGATGACCTGCAGAGGCTGGCGATTGTGGTGATTCTGTCAGGCATGGGCTCTGATGGCACGCAAGGGATGACAGAGGTTAAGGAAAAAGGGGGCATGGTTTTTGTACAGGATCCTGCCCAGGCAAAATTTGATGGAATGCCAACCAGCGCCATCAACACAGGCATAGTGGATGAGGTGGCCTTGGCAGAGGAGCTGCCAAATAAAATCATTGATTGTCTCATGCACAAATCCCTTGGCAATAATGATCAAAAGCCCTCTGAGAAGGCCCATAATGACATAGAGAAGATTGTCATCCTTTTGCGTTCACAGACAGGAAATGACTTTTCCCAGTACAAGACGACAACCGTTTATCGCCGCATCCTTCGACGCATGGCTATCCACCAGATCGAAAAGCTTGAATACTATGTCCGGTTTCTTCAGGAGAACCCTCAGGAAATGCAGATTCTGTTCAAGGAACTCTTGATAGGGGTGACCAGCTTTTTCCGCGACCCGGAGGCATGGCAACAGCTGAAAGAACAGATCTTTCCTAAGATTTTTAAGGTACATTCCCAACACAAACCTCTGCGGGTGTGGGTGGTCGGCTGTTCGACGGGGGAGGAGGCTTATTCCCTCGCCATTGCTTTCAAGGAGGCCTTGGAGAACCACTCCCATACAGCCAGCTTCCAACTGCAGATTTTCGCCACAGACCTGGACAGTGATGCAATCAATATAGCCCGTCAGGGGTTATATGCAGACAATATCACTGCGAATGTTTCTCCTGACCGACTGAACCGCTTTTTCACAAAGGAAACCCATGGTTACCGGATCAAAAAGGAATTGCGATCCATGGTGGTTTTTGCCCCCCAGAATGTCGCCATGGATCCTCCGTTCACAAAAATTGATTTATTGAGTTGCCGCAATCTGCTGATCTACCTGACTCCGACATTGCAGCATACACTTCTCAACCTTTTTCATTACAGCCTGAATCCAGATGGTTTTTTGTTTCTTGGCAGTGCGGAAACCGCCCATGCCGCTGATATTCTTTTTGAACCATTAAAAGGCAGTGCCCGGCTTTACAAACGTCGGGAGTCCCAATATGCCACGGAGCCTTTTCATTTTCCATTCTCAGATTTTCACAATCTTCCAATTGCCCAAGGCACTCCTGGAATGAAGCATACGGAACGAAATGCCACTTTGAATCTGGAGAATCTTACCAACCAGTTGATTCTGGATGGCTACTCCCCTGCTGCCGTGTTGGTCAACGATACAGGAGATATTCTCTATACCAAAGGAAATACGGGCAAATACCTGCAACCGGCATCCGGCAAAGCCAACTGGAACATTTTCGCCATGGCCCGCAAAGGGCTGTACTCCAAGCTTCATCGTACCTTTCAAAAAGCGGTCAACCAAAAGATCACCATGACAGTAAATGACGTGGTACTGGACACAGATGTCGGAAAACAGGCAGTGGATGTCATCATACAGCCGCTTGAGGAATCAGAGACTCTTCATCGTCTGTTGTTGGTTGTCTTTACCAATGAAAAGTCCATATTGGAATCAAAGGCACATAAAAAAAGCCCGTTCGTGGTTACCCATAAGAGTCGTGTTATAGAACTGGAGGAAGAACTGGAGAGTGTCCGGTTGCAACTGCAGAATTTGTTGGTCGAGACGCAGACGCACAAAGAGGATTTTCTATCCACTTACGAGGAACTGCAGTCCACGAATGAGGAACTGCAGTCCACCAGTGAGGAAATAACCACATCCAAGGAAGAACTGCAATCATTGAATGAAGAATTACAAACGGTCAACTACGAGCTGTTGACAAAAGTGGATGAGATGAACCATGTGAATGATGATATGAAGAATCTTCTCGACAGCACAGATATCGCTACGTTATTCCTGGATAAGCTCTTGCATATACGGCGTTATACCCCCTCGATCGTCAAGATCATCAACCTGATACCCGGTGACATCGGGCGACCCTTCACCGACATTGCTACAAAATTGAACTACCCGGAACTGGCCGAAGATACCCGGACAGTACTGGAAAAACTGGTACAAATAGAAAAATCAATCAGCACCACTGACGGACATTGGTTTCAGATTCGCATCATGCCTTACATCACCGCTGATGAAAGGCCTGATGGCCTGGTGATCACTTTTATGGACACGTCAGTATCAAAGAAACTGGAGATTGCCCTGCGCCAAATCCAGGCCGATATGCAAAAACACATGGATTTAAAAGGATCTCCATCAACTGAAGTTGAGGAAACCGCAGATGAAACACTCATAAATCCAACGGAGAAGCAGGATCATGTTGAATGATTTTTGGAAGGTGGGGTGGACAAATTGAACAAAAACGACAAAAGCCCTGAGGAACAGTTGCGTCTTCGGGCTGAGATGCAGATCAAAGAGAAAAGAGAGAAAGCGTCTTATCCTGCTTCCTTAGCTGATTTGCAGAGGATTGTCCATGAACTTGAGGTATACCAGATTGAGTTGGAAATGCAAAACGATGAACTGACGGTTGTTCGCTCAAGTCTGGAATCATTGCTGAACCAATATACCGATCTCTATGACTTTGCTCCGGTGGGTTATTTCACCCTGGACAGCAACGGGAAGATTCTTAAAGCCAACCTGACCGGGGCAAGCCTTTTAGGAATGGAGCGTCCGGCCCTGTTGAACCGTCCCTTTGGCTTTTTTGTTCTGCCTGAGTACCGTCCCATTCTCAACACTTTCCTGAAAACAGTTTTTGAGAGTCAGTCCCGGGAAAACTGCGAGGTGGCCATCCTGAAGGAAGAGAAGGAGCTATTCTTTGTACATATTGAAGCCATGGCCCTTGACACCATCCAACAATGCCACATAGCTGTGATTGATGTTACAGAGCAGACATTGACCCAAAAGAAGCTGAGTGAAAGCGAGCATTTATTCCATTCCTTGTTTAAAACCATTACACAAGGAATTGTTTTTCTGAGTCCGACCCACAGGATTATATCAATCAATCCTGCTGCCACCCGCATCCCGGGTTTGTCGATGGATTTGATTCAAGGAGCCTCCTGGCCAGTTCCAGGCTGGCGTGTGATCCGTGAGGATGGCTCTGTGTTCCCACGAGAGGAACAACCCTCCGAGATAGCATTTCGCAGTGACACGATCGTAGTGAATGTGGTCATGGGAATCACATCTCCAAAGGCTCCCGGTTGCACCTGGCTCAAGGTCGATGCAGTGCCACAGCATTCCTTCATGAAAGCCAACCCATGCCAGGTCATCCTGATCATTGAGGATATCACACATCTTAAGCGCATTGAATCCTACAATACACTCACCAACAGAGAAAAGCAGGTCTTTTCCCTGTTGGCCAGAAACTTGAGTCGTCACACCATCGCAGAAACTTTGCGTATAAAACCGAAGA